>DATJAE010000119.1:0-49784 GCA_035516595.1 Kofleriaceae bacterium
GGGCGAGCGCGTGCCGACCAGGATCGCGTGGGCGCCGGTCGAGTGCGCGGCGAACCGCACCGCCGCCTCGTGCGGCGGCAGCTCGAGCTCGAGCGCGAGCAGGCGCCAGCGCTCGGCGTACGGCGACTCGGGCGCGCACCACGCGGCGTTGGCGAGCGCGCGCTTGGCGATCACGCCGAGCCCGGCCGCGCGCGCCTCCGCCACGACGTGTTCGAGCGCCCATTGATCGCAGATGCTGAGCGAGCACTGCAGCGAGCCGAACGCGCCGCACGTCGCGGCATGTGCGAGCGCGTCGTTGTCGCCGGAGTAGGCGGCGACGCGCAGCTTGCCGGCGTCGCGCGCGCGGAGCAGCGCGTCGATCACCTCGCCGCGCACGAGCACCTCGCGCGGGCACGAGTGCAGGTGGACGAGATCGATCCGGTCGGTGCGCAGCTCGCCGAGCGCGCGATCGATCCCCGCGGCGACGCACGGTCCGGTCCAGTCGGCGTGCCCGGCGATGTCGTAGCCGACCTTGGTCGACAGCACGACGCGGGCGCGCCGGCCCGCGAGCAGCCGGCCGAGCCGCGGCTCCGACGCGCCGTACGAGCGCGCGGTGTCGATCAGCGTGACGCCGAGCTCGAGCGCGGCGTCGAGCAGCCGCGCGGCGTCGGCCTCGGCGAGCCGGTCGTCGCCGAGCTGGCCGGCGCCGAGGCCGATCGGCCCGACCTCGAGCCCGGTGGCGCCGAGCGCGACGGTCACGGCGGCGCTCCGAGCAGGCCGCCGAGGCTGACGTGGAGCTGGCTGCGCACCACCGCGGTGAGGCTCGCGAACTCGGAGGGCCCGAGCGCGAGCTGCGCGCCGAGCCGGTGGTAGATCGCGTCGAGCAGCTGGCGGCGCAGCTCGACGATCCAGCGCGCCGCGGTCGCGCGGTGCACGCGGTACGCCGTGCCGATGCGCTCGACCGTCATGCCGTCGACGAAGTGCATGCGCAGCAGGTTGCGCTGCTTCGCGGTCAGCTCGCCGAGCGCCTCGCGCAGCGCGGCCTCGTAGTCGCGCTGGTAGCGCGCGCGGATCAGCGCGGCCTCGGGATCGAGCTCGCCGGCGGCCAGCTGCGACGCCGAGCCGCCCGCGGCCGGATCGCCGCCGCGCTTGCGCTGGACGTCGAGCGCGACCCGCACCGCGGTGACGCGCACCCACGCGGCGAGCGGACCGCGCCCGGCGTACGCGGCGATCCGCGGGCGCTCGCCGTCCCTGGCGACCAGCAGGCGCTCGCGCACGAGCTGGCGCACCTCGTCGGCGAGCTCGCGCGACCCGTCGATCCGCCGGATGTGCTTGCCGACCGCACCGAGCAGCTCGCGATCGAACGTGGCGAGCGCGCCGGGGTCGTCGTGGGCGCACGCGCACGCGAGATAGAGGTCGGCGTGAGGCTCGCTCGGCAGGTCCAGGTGTGCGACATGGGCTGCGAACACCGCGGGATCGACCGCGATGTCGGGCCACGCCGCGCGGCCTCGTGCGTACGCGTCGGCCTTTTCCATCGCCGGCCGGCACACTAGCATGACGGCGATGTCGTCGGCGCCCGCGCGTTGCCTCCCGGAGGATGTCGTGATCGCGTTCTTCGACGGCACGCTCGATCCGGCGCAGCTCGCCGAGCTCGAGGCGCACGTCGACGACTGCGCGAGCTGCCGCGCGTGGCTGTCGGGCATGGCGGTCACGCTCGACGGCGGCTCGGGCCGCCCCGCGGGCGGGCGATGCTTCGCCGACGGCGCGGTCGTCGCCGGGCGCTACCGCATCGTGCGGTTCGTCGCGGCGGGCGGGATGGGCGAGGTCTACGAGGCCGAGGACCAGGAGCTCCACCAGGCGATCGCGCTCAAGACCGTGACCGCGGTGCTGGTCGGCGATCGCGACGCCGTGGCGCGGCTGCGCGACGAGGTCGCGCTCGCGCGCAAGGTCACGCATCGCAACGCATGCCGGATCTTCGACTTCGGCACCGACGACGCCGCCGGGGTCGCGTTCCTCACGATGGAGCTGCTCGCCGGCGAGACGCTCGCGGTCCGGCTCGCGCGTACCGGTGCGCTCGCACCGCGCGACGCGTTGCCGCTGGCCGTGCAGATGGCCGACGGGCTCGCCGCCGCGCACGCCGCGGGCGTCGTGCATCGCGACCTCAAGCCGCACAACGTGATCGTGGTGGGCGAACGCGCCGTGCTCACCGACTTCGGCCTCGCGGCCGCGCTCGACGACGCGCGATCGTCGGCGCCGGTCGGCACGCCGCACTACATGGCGCCCGAGCAGCTGACCGGCGGGCCGATCACGGTCGCGACCGACGTCTACGCGTTCGGCGTCGTGCTGTACCAGATGGTGACGGGCGAGCTGCCGGGTGGCGTGCGCCCGGCACTCGATCCGCGCTGGGCGCGCGCGATCGAGCGCTGCCTCGAGCGCGATCCGGCGAAGCGGTTCGCGAGCGTGCGCGACGTGGTGCGCGCGATCGTCCCGCCGCCGCGCCGGCGGGCGCGCTGGCTCGCCGCGGCGGGCGCGCTCGCGATCGCCGCCGGCGCGTTCGGCATCGCGAGCTGGCGGCGCGAGCCGGCGGCGCCGTGCCGCGGCGCGGATCGCGAGCTCGCGCAGGTGTGGGGCGCGGCCGAGCGCCAGCGCGTGCACGCGGCGTTCCTCGCGACCGGCGCGCCGTACGCCGAGGATGCGTTCGAGGCGGTGGCGCGCACGCTCGACGGCTACGGCGCGAGCTGGACCGCGATGCGCAGCGAGGCCTGCGAGGCGACCCGCGTGCGCGGCACGCAGTCGGACGCCGCGCTCGGCCTGCGCATGGCGTGCCTCGACGATCGCCGCGACCAGCTCGCCGCGCAGGTCGCGCAGCTCGAGCGCGCCGATCTCGCGGTGGTGCGGCGCGGCGGCGAGGCGCCGGGCGCGCTCGCGCCGATCGACGCGTGCGCCAACCTCGCGGCGCTCGAGTCGCCGGTGCGCGTCGCGCTGGCGCCGGCCGATGCCGCGCGCGATCGCGAGCTGCGCGCCCGGCTCGACACCGCGAAGGCGATGCGCGCGGTCGGTCACACGCCGCAGGCGATCCCGATCGCGAGCGCGGTGCGCGACGGTGCGCGCGAGCTGCACGACGCGCCGCTCCAGGCCGAGGCCGCGCTGCTGCTCGGCCAGCTCCAGCTCGACGCGCGCGCCTGGCAGCTCGCCGATCCGGCGCTGGTCGAAGCCGCGACCGCCGCGCTCGCCGCCAAGGACGATCTGGTCGGCGCGCGCGCGTGGGCCGAGCGGTTGCGCCTGCTCGGCGAGGTCCGCATGCAGTTCGACCAGGCGCGCGAGCTCGAGCCGTTCGCGCGGGCGGCGCTCGAGCGCATCGGCTCGCCGCGCGACGAGCTGGCGTTCCTCGAGATGAGCGTCGGGTTGATGTACGAGGAGCACGGCGATCTCGAGATCGCGCTCGCGCACGACGAGAAGGCGCTCCAGCTCGCCGGCAGCTCGCTGCTCGGCGCGCGCGTGACCGAGGTGATCGGCACGGTCGACAACCGGCTCGGCAAGTGGGCCGACGCGCGCGATCACTTCACCCGCGCGCTCGCGATGATGCGCACCCAGCTCGGCGAGGAGCACCCGATCTACGGCTCGTGCCTGTGCCTGTACGGCGAGGCGCTGTGGGGGCTCGGCCGGCAGGACGAGGCGATCGACGCGCAGCGCCGCGGCATCGCGATCCAGCAGCGCGTGCTCGGCGACGATCCCGACGTCGCGTACGGCATGCTGAACCTCGCGATCGCGCTCAAGTCGGTGCACAAGCTCGACGAGGCGATCGCGCTCGAGGAGCGCGTGGTCGCGATCCTCGACGCGAAGCTCGGCCCGGTGCACGCCGACATCGCGCAGGCGCTCGGCAACCTCGGGCGCAGCTATCTCGAGCACGGCGAGCCGGCGCGCGACCTCGCGAGCCAGCAGCGCGCGCTCGCGATCGCGACCAGCGCGCTCGGCGCCGATCATCCGGATCGCGCGTTCTATCTCCAGAACATCGGCGAGGCCGAGCTCGCGCTCGCCGAGCCGGGCAAGGCGGTCGCGCCGCTCGAGCAGTCGGTCGCGATCCAGGCCGCGCACCCGCAGGATCCGGACGATCTCGCGCTCGCGAAGTTCCTGCTCGCGCGCGCGCTGTGGGGCAGCGGCGGGGATCGCTCGCGCGCCCGCTCGCTCGCGACCGCCGCGCGAACCACGTTCGCCACGAGCCAGCCGCCGGTCACCGACCAGGTCGCCGCGATCGATCGCTGGCTCGCCGCGCCGCGCTGATTGTCCAGCGATCGCCGCACCCTGCGCGGGCGCGGACGATTTCGCCGCGACAACCCGGCCGGCGTCCGTCAAGGGGGTGACCTCTCGCAAAGGAATCCGGTCATGTTCAAGCTCTGCCTGTCGTTCGCGCTCGTGTTCACGGCCGCCGCCTGTGCGGTCGACGAGCCCACCGGGTCGCAAGACTCCGACGATCTCGTCCTTCGCCCGCCGCCGGTCGCCAAGTGGGTCTACCTGCAAGGCACCGGCACCAACAACTGCCTCGACGTCAAGAACGGCGTCCCCGAGAGCACGGTGGTCGACAACTACACGTGCAACGGCTCCCCGTCGCAGGAGTTCCTGTTCAACACGAATGGTACGATCACGAACTACTGGGGCTACTGCCTCGACGTGCTCGGCGACAACACCAACGTCGGCCAGCTCGACTTCACGACGTGCAACGGCACCGCCGCACAGCAGTGGCGGCTGCACGGCACGCAGATCGTGGGCCCGGCCAAGAAGTGCCTCGACGTCTACGGCAACAACCCGACGCCCGGTCAGGTCGTCGACCTCGCGACCTGCAACGGCACCGGCGCGCAGGTGTGGAACGTGATCAACACGCCGACCGCGCTGCAGGGCGTGGGCAGCAAGTGCCTCGACATCATCAACAGCAATACCTCGCCGGGCGCACGCCTGCAGATCTTCGAGTGCAACCACGGCCCGAACGCCCAGGTGTTCACGTTCACCGGCGTCGGCGAGATCAAGAACGCGGTCGGCGAGTGCCTCGACGTGATGAACGGCAACGCCGCCGACGGCCGCGTCCAGATGACGACGTGCAACGGCACCGCCGCCCAGCACTGGACGCGCAACGGCCGCGCGCTGGTCTCGGCGCTCAACGACGGCCTGTTCTCGATGTGCCTGTCCACCGTCAACACCACCGGCACCGGACCGAGCGAGCTCGAGTCCAGCGCCGATCACACCGCGGTCGGGCTCGCGGTGTGCGACTACCACGAGGCGCAGCAGTGGGTCGCCGCCGATCTGTTCGCGCCCGAGGTCGGCAACGCCGTCGCCGGCGAGCCCGCCACGCTGCTCGTGGTCACCTCCGACGCGTTCGCGCCGACGTTCGCGTCGTTCGTCAACCACAAGGAGGTGATCGGCGTGCCGACCAAGCTGCTCACGGTCAGCCAGATCCGCTCGATGTACCCGGCGGTCGACGACGCCGCGTCGATCAAGCTCGCGATCGAGGACAACGTGCGCAACTTCGCGACGAAGTACGTGCTGCTCGGCGGCGATGGTACGCAGGTGCCGGTGCGCTATCGCACGGTCGGCGACGTCGGCACGACGGTCCGCGCGTTCATGAACTCGGACCTCTACTACGCGAACCTCTACAAGAACCACTCGCCGGGTCAGGGCACGCGGCTCTTGCAGTCGCTCTACGACAGCTGGGATTCCAACGGCAACGGGCTCTACGACGAGGAGCTGTGGAGCGTGCCGTCGGTGAACGCGGACGGCGTCGATGGCTTCCCCGACGTCGCGGTCGGCCGGATCCCGGCGTGGAACACCCAGGTGCTGAACGCGCTGCTGTCCAAGATCATCGCCTACGAGAACACCAGCCCGGCGTACGGCGGCGCGGGTGATCCGCAGGCGCGGTCGTCGCTGGTCGCGGCCGACGCGTGCTACCAGACCCAGTACGGCATCGCGCAGAACATCGCGAACGTGATGCCGCAGGGCACGATCAACTACGACGCCGAGGAGGACGTCGGGACGTGCCCGTCGAACCACGCGCCGCAGCCCGACCCGCCGCCGGCCGGCTGGGCGATCGACACCAGCGCGTGGACGTACTTCCAGCGCAACGCGCAGACCGGCCCGCAGTGGATCACCTACGTCGGCCACGGCCCGGGCGACAACGACGGCGCGAACTTCAGCAACAACTTCTGGGGCGACGAGGCGTCGTGGACCGACAGCCAGGTCTCGCAGCTGACCAACACGAATCCGTCGATCGTGGTGGCGGTGGCGTGCCGCACCGGCGGGTGGGCGACGACCTATCGCACCGAGCCGGGCTCGTTCTCGCCGCCCGAGTACGACCCGTACACCACCAGCCAGACCGACATCGGCTCGCGCTTCCTGTTCGATCGCGCGACCGGCGGCGCGGTGGCGTACTTCGGCGAGAACCTCGTGATGCAGGACTACTCCGACTTCCCGGTCGACATGTTCACCGCGCAGAAGGCGGGGTTCCAGCGGATCGGCGACATCTACCGGATGGCGCAGCAGGCGTTCTTCGACGCCAACGCGAGCAACACCGACGACTTCATGATGCCGCGGATCTACAACGGCATCATGACGCTGCTCGGCGATCCGTCGATGCGGACGCAGTAGTCATCGCACCTCGACCGTGACGCGGCCCGGGTTGCCCGGGCTGCCGGACGAGCCGTCCATGCCGCGCGAGCCCGAT
This sequence comes from Kofleriaceae bacterium, assembly GCA_035516595.1. Lineage (GTDB taxonomy): Bacteria > Myxococcota_A > Polyangia > Haliangiales > Haliangiaceae > JABFXX01. Next base: position 6,689 of record DATJAE010000119.1, read on the forward strand.
GGTCCCGACGAGCCCGGCGAACAGCCCGGGTCGTCGGTGACGGTGTTGCCTTGATCGTCGGTGTGGGTGGTCGGCGAGCGGCCCGAACCGCCGCTGCCGCCGTTGCCGCCCGCGCCGCCGCTGCCACCGGGGCCGCCGGCGCCGCCCGCGCTGAAGATCGTGGCGGCGACCGCCTCGCTGTCACACGCGATCCCGCCGCACGCGATCACCGCGTGGACGTCGCCGCCGTCGCCGCCGGGGCCGCCGTCGCCGCCGGGACCGCCGTCGCCTCCGGGACCGCCGTCCTCGCACTCGCCGCCGCTCGTGCCGTCCGAGCCGGCCGTGCCGTCATCGCCGGCCGCGCCCTGGGCGCCGGTGCTGCCGACGTGGAACGAGCCGAGGTCGGCGGCCTGCACCACGGTCGAGTACGTTCCGGACGGGCCGCTCACCGTGTACACGTAGCGCGCCGCATTGGGATGCTCGACGCGGACCTCGAGATCGGGCCCGCGCGCGCCGACCCCGTCGCCGCCGAGCGCGACGCTGCCGGGGCTCTCGTAGTACAGGCCCCAGTGCAGCGACACCGCCGGCTTGCCGCCGATCGCGATCGGCAGCGAGAGATCGTCCTGGGCCGCGAGCGCGAGCACGTCGCGCTCGGCGAGATCGTCGCGGAAGTGGAACGCCCCGCCCTTGTCGAGGTAGGTGAGCGGACTGCCGAGCGCGATGTCGGCGCTCGCCAGGCACGGCGTGGGATCGAGCGCGCGCTTGCTGGTGCACAGCGTGATCGGATGCGACACGCCGTCGAGCTCGGCCCACAACGAGCCGCGCAGCTTGAGCTCGGGCAGGACCGACAGCGTCGTGCCCGGCCCGCCGTAGCCGAGCAGCGTGGCGAGCTGCGGCCACACGTGCTGGCGGACCAGCACGTTGCGGAACGGCGCGACGTTGCCGTCGAGCCACGCCTTGCCGAGCGCGTGGTCGGCCAGCGCGACCCGGTTGTGGCCGTCGCGCATGACCGCGTCCTCGACCGCCTGGGCGGCGGCGCGGACCTCGTCGAACGCCGACAGCACGATGTGCACGCGGATCAGGCGGCGCTTGGCCTCGTCGCGCAGCGCGGGCTGGGGCAGCCGCTCGGCGAACCGGGTCAGCGTGAGCTCGTTGCCCGCGGCGGCGAGCTCGTCCATCAGCGCGGTGTCGACCGGCTTGCCCTGCCAGGTGCCGTGCTCGACGTCGATCGTCTCGAGCAGCTCGCTCGCGAAGCTGCGCGCGACCGGCGACAGGTGGTTGCCCTTCATCGCCGAGCGCAGCTCGTCGACGATCCCCGCGATCACCGGTGCGTGCGCGTCGCTGCCGGCACGGCGATCGAGGTAGAGCCGCTGCAGCGTCGAGACCCGCGTCGCCACCGCCGGATCGCTCTGCAGGCTGCCCTCGGCGAGCAGCTCGCGATACGCGCGCAGCACGTCGTCGAGCAGGTCGGCGGTCTGCGCCGGCGTCATGCCCTTCTGCGCGACCGCGATGCAGCGCCCCCACAGGCCGGGCTCGATCGCGCCGTGCTCGAGCCCGCCGACCAGCGCGGCGCGCACCTCCGGCGTGAACGCCGAGACGTGCGGCCCCCGGGCGCGCAGATCGCACACCGCCGGGCTCGCGTCGGGCTGGCCGAGGTAGGCGACCAGCGCCGGACCGGAGTCGTAGCGCGCGAAGTCCGCCGCGGTCATCGGCATCGGAAAATGTGCGCCGCAGCCGGCAGCGAGCACGAGCAGGATGGATTGCCGCACGATGGTCCTCACGTCTTGCGCGTGTGCGCGGTGAAGGTGAAGTGATAGGTCCTGGCCGCGCGCCGCACGATCATCGGCACCGCGAGCTGGAGGCGCCTGCCGTCGTAGGCCGCGGCGGCGTCGCCCTTGTGCGGCAGCACCACCGGGAACAGCTCGGCCGCCACCTTCTCGCCGGGCTTGACCCAGCCGACGTCGTCGCCGGGGCGCAGCGTCGTGACGCTGCCGTCGGGCCGGGTCAGCGTGATGTTCGACCACTCGACCTGGAGCACCTGGTCGGTCTTGTTCTGGACGCCGATCACGACCTTGTCGCCGTCCGCGTCGATCCGCAGGTCGGCCTGGACGTCGGCGTCCGACACGACCTGAGGCCCGTTGTCCTGCAGCTGCGGCGACCCCAGCGGCTCGGTGAGGTCGAAGCTGTAGCGGTACGTGGGGGCGCAGCCCGCCAGCACCACCGCGATCCAGGCCACTCGTGCGTCCATCATCGCCACCATGATGCACGGCCCGTGAACATGTGTTGCGCGGCCATTGACGCTTGTGAAGCGGATGAATGCGGCCGCGCTAGGATTGCAGCATGGTTTCACGCGCCGTGCTCTGGATCGCGCTCGCCGCGGCCTGCCCTCGCGCCGATGCGCAGGCCCCGCCGCCGGCGCGGATCGCGCGCTGGAGCGACAAGGCGATGGCGCGGCCGGCGCCCGGCTGCGTCGCCGCGCGCGATCGCTTCATCCAGTACGCCGAGCTCGACGGCGGCGCGCTGCGGATGTGCCTGTGGTGGAACCTCGGCAAGGCGGGCTTCCCCGACGTCGGCTGCTGGCGTGTCGACCTGGCGACCGGCAGGTACGACGGCCAGGGCGGCGTGTGGTTCTCGAGCCCGCAGCCGGCGCGGGTCGGGCTCGGCGGCGGCCTGCCACGCTCGTCGTCGGCGGTGTCCACCCGTGCGCGCTGGAGCGACGACAAGCTCGAGCTGTGCCGCGAGGCGGCGTGCAAGCGCGCCGTGCTGCCCAGGCCGGTCGGCATCCACGAGGAGCAGGTCGTGTTCGACGACGCCGGTCAGCTCGCGGTCGTGCCGCTCGGCGCGCGCGACAAGGCTCACGCGTTCGCGACGTTCGACGTCGCCAGCGGTGCCGAGCTCGCGATCTTCTCGATTCCGGATCGTCATGCCGGCGCCGAGGCGGTCGGCTTCGCCGGGCGGTCGCTCGTGGTGACCGACTGCGACGATCGATCGGCCGCGTGCACGTGGGAGCTCTACGCGCCGCTCACCGGCATGCGGATCGCGGCGGTCGGCGGGGACAAGCCGCTCGGCGACGGCGGCACCGCGGTGATGCTCGACGCGCACCGCTTCGCGGCGGTGGCCGGCACGCACCTGGTCGTGCAGGACGCCGAGACCGGCGAGGTCACGGCACGGCTCGAGCTGCCGCGGTCCGGCCTTGACGCCGACGACGTCGCGTTTTTCGGAGACGCGGGGCTCGTCGTCGCCAGCCCGGACGCGCGGGTCCTGCTGGTCGATCCCGCGACCGCCACGATCGAGAAGACGATCGCGCCGCCGCGCTGTGCGCGCTGAGCTCAGCGCGGCGCGCGCGGGATGTGCGCCGGACAGTTCATCTCCCAGTCGTCGATCGCGAACACGATCGCGCGCTCGGGCCGCGCGCGGTAGCCGGCCGGCATCAGCTCGGCCACCAGCGCGCGGTCGTCGTCGACGCGGGCGCGGCCGCGCAGCTTGATCCGCCGCCGCGTCGCGTGGTCGATCAGGAACAGGCACGCGCGCGGGTTGACCGCGAGGTTCCCGACCGTGACGTACTGGCGGTTGCCCGCGAAGTCGGCGAACGCGATCGTCGCGTCGTCGAGCATGCGCAGGAAGCCGGGCGGTCCGCCGCGATGCTGGATGTAGGGCCGGGCGTCGAGGCTGGCCGTACCGACGAACGCGCTGTCACGCGTGCGCACGAAGTCCGCGAGCCCCGCGTTCACGGCGCCGCCGGGAAGTCGAGGTCGGTGCGCGCGACCGAGTTGAGGTAGTTGGTGAACACGTTGAGCGCGACCAGCGCGACCACCTCGACGATCTCGCGATCGCCGAGCCGCGCTCGCGCTCGCGCGAGCTCGCCGTCGTCGACGTGGCCGCGCGACGCGGCGATCGCACGCGCGAGGTGCAGCGCGGCGGCCGTGGTCGGGTCCGCCGAGCCACCGTCGCGCGCCGACGCGAGCTCGCCGTCGCTCAACCCCACGGCCCGGCCGAGCGCGTGGTGCGCCGCGAGGCAATAGCCGCAGTCGTCGTAGCTCGCGATCGCGAGCGCGACCGCGTGGCGGGCCTTGGCGGACAGCGCGGTGCGCTGGAGCGCGCCGTTCAGGGCGATCAGGCCCTCGAGCGCGGCGGGCGACTGCGCGGCGACGCGAAACAGGTTCGGCGTGGCGCCGAGCGCCCTGGCGACGCCGGCGAGCAGCTCGCCGGTCTTGCCGGAAGCCTCGGTGGGGGAGATGGCGGGGATGCGACTCATGGAAGCTCCTTTCGCCATCACCGTGCGTCGCCGGCCGCGACGCCGGAACGTCCGTTATGCTCAAGGCACCATTGCGGGGAGCGAAATAGCGTGGACCGCCTCGATGCGATGACCGTGTTCGTCGCCGTCGTCGAGCGCGGCAGCCTCGCCGCTGCCGCGCGCGAGCTGCGCCGTTCGCCCGCGGCGATCACCCGCCAGCTCGCCGCGCTCGAGTCGCACCTCGGCAGCGTGCTGCTGCGGCGCACGACGCGCGCGCTGAAGCTGACCGATGCCGGCGCGCAATACCTCGCGGCGTGTCGCCGCATCCTGGCCGAGCTCGCGGACGCCGAGCGCGTCGCCGCCGGCGAGCGCGCCCAGACCCGCGGCACGCTCGCGATCACCGCGCCCGTCGTGATGGGCCAGATGCACGTGCAGCCGATCGTGGACGCGTTCGTCGCGGCGAACCCCGACGTGCGTGCGCGGATCGTCTACGCCGACCGCGTCGTGCACCTGGTCGACGAGGGGATCGACGTCGCGATCCGGGTCGGCGCGCTGCCCGACTCGGACCTGCTGGCGGCGCGGGTCGGCGAGGTCCGCCGCGTGCTGTGCGCGAGCCCGGCGTACCTGGCGACGCACCGCGCGCCGCGCACGCCCGCCGAGCTGGCGCGTCATGCATGCATCGCGTTCACCCAGCTCGTGCCGGACCGCACGTGGGCGTTCGGCCGCGAGCGGGTAGACGTCGCCCCGCGCCTCGCGGTCAACACCGCGGCGGCGGCGATCGCGTCGGCGCGCGCCGGTCACGGCATCACGTGCGTGCTGTCGTACCAGGTCGCCGCGGAGCTGCGCGGCGGCGCGCTCGCGCGCGTGCTCGAGGCGTTCGAGCCTCCGGCGCTCCCGGTGCACGTCGTGTACTCCGGCGGCGGCGCGCTGACCGCGAAGGTGCGCGCGTTCGTCGACGTCGCGGTGCCGCGACTGCGCGACGCGCTCCGCTAGCCCGGTTTCACCCGGGGCGGCGCCTCGCGCTGCGCGAGCGATTACTCTCGCCGCCATGTACGTTATCCCGTCATGAGGCTGGTCTGCGCCGTGCTGGTCGTCGCCTGTGGCGGCCCGCGCGCCGCGCCCACCGCGAATCACGCGACCGCACCCCCGGTCGAGCCCGGCCCGACGCTCGTCGTGCTCGAGCCCGCGGCGGCGGAGTGCGCGTTACGCCGGATCGATCCCGTCGGAGGCGCCGCGATCGAGCTCGCACGCTTTCCCGGTGCGTGCGCTGGCGGCCGGATCTCGTGGCGTCCCGACCTCGAGCGCGCGCTCGTGTGGTTCGATCCCGGCAACCTCTACAGCGCGGGCTACGGCGGGGCCGGTGTGCCCGCGCCCGGCCACCGCGACGAGGAGGCGCAGATCACGGAACGGCGGTACGAGGTCGATCTCGCGACCCATCGCGTGTCGACGATCGCCCCGGCGCCGGAGCGCGCCGTCGAGATCGCCTACGGCGGCGACGGCTCGCTCTACGCGTTCGCCGAGCGCGATCTGCACGACGCGAAGGGTATCGTTCCGGTCGAGGGCCGCATGCTCGACTTCACGCAGCTCCAGGAGGGCCTTCCCGCCGCGGCGATCACGTACCGCCACGACGGTGGGACGTGGCGGCTCGTCGACGTGGCAGCGACGACGATCGGCTGGGACTACGCACGCGGCTGGTCGGCAGCGCCGGAGGCCGCCACGATCGGTCCGCGTTCGTACGACATGCTCGCCGCGCACGCGGCCACGACCGAGATCCGCGATGCCGCGACGCGCGGCGCGCTCGACCGGATCGCGCGCTCGACGTCCGACGGCGATGGCTGGGCCGAGATCGCCGGGATCTACGTGTGGATGATCAGCGGCGAGTTCGTCTCCACGACCGGCCGCATCGCATGGCGCGGCGGCGCGGGCGCGATCACGCTGTTGCCCGAGCTCGGCTTCACCGGCGGCGAGCTCGTCGCGATCCGCCCGCGCGGGCGGTTCGTGCTCGTCGCGAGCAGCAACGCGGGCGCGTTCCCGCGGCTCTACGACCTCGTCGCGCGTCGCCTCGTCTACGCGTCGGAGACGGCGCGCGCCGTCACGTGGTGGCCCGAGCCACGAGCGCTCCACAGCCCGTAGCACCGCATGACTCCGGCGCTGCGCGCAGCTCGGTGCAGGTTCGTCGACCGTCAGGGCTGCAGCAGCCGCCACACCAGGTCGCGCCGCTCCGGCGGTGCCACGTCGAGTCGGTCCGGCATCTGGGGCCCGGGCACGCCGTCGTGGATCACGAACACGCCCGCCTGGCCGTCGCGCAGCTTGGGCCGGCTCGACCACATGACGTCGTCGCTCGCCGGGAAGTAGATCTCGACCACGTGCGTCGCGCTGCCCTTGAGCGCCTCGTCGACCGCGACCGAGGCGATCATCCAGTGCGCGCTGTGCTCGCTGATCGGCTCGGTGCTGCGCACCGGGCTCACCGCGATGACGTGGCCGACGATCACGAGCTGGGCATCCGCGAGCCGCTTGCCGAGATCCGGCGTGTCACCGACCCCGCACTCGAACCGCGCGGTCGCCGACACGTAGTCCTTGCCGTGCGAGAAGCTCGGCGCGCCGAGCCGCACCGGGTCGCGCGCGGGATCGGCGCGGTCGAGCGACGGGGCGCATCGCGCGAACGCCTGCTGCCACAGCTGCGACTCGGCGAGGTGCTCGGCGAGATCGGGCGTGATCGTGCCGAGCAGCGGCTGCGACGAGCGCACCGCGAAGCCCGCGTCGGCGGTCGCGGCGCGGGCGAGGAGTAACGAGGCCAGGAGCAAGCTGCGCATGCTCGGTTGGACGCGCGACGGCCGGCGCGGTTCTGCGATGAATAACGTCCACCGCGCCGCCGTCGATCTCGCGCACCGAAGCGCGTGCGCGAGCGTCCCGAGACAGTGGAGCGTCGCGTGCGATGTCCCGGCCCCCCACGCCGCCAGCGAAGTTGGCGGCGTTCGCGCTGGCGCGGTTCGTGCTCGGGCGATCCACATGCGAACCGTTCGTGCCTACATCGCCGGCTGCCAGAAGGGCTTCGCGCTCCATCCGTTGTTCGAGCTGCTTCACGCCGCGCCGACGCTCGAGCTCGCGAGCCGCGTCGCGCCGCGCCTGGCGTTCTGGGTGATGGCGTTCCAGGACCTGCTGCGCCTCAACGAGCAGCTCGTGACCGATCCCGAGCTGCGCCGGATCGCGCGCCATCACAAGGCCGAGGACGCCGGTCACGACCGCTGGTTCGTCGCCGACCTCGAGCGCCTGTCGGCCGGAGGCCTCGGCATCGCCCAGCTGTTCGGACCGGATCATCGCGCGACCCGCGACGCCGCCTACGCGCTGGTCTCGGAGGTGTTTCGCGCCGCATCCGACCTCGAGCGCATCGTGCTGCTGCTCGCCGTCGAGTCGACCGGCCACGTGTTCTTCGAGCGCATGGCGACGTTCGCGTCGTCGCACGCCGGCGGCGAGCAGCTGCGCTACTTCTCCGGCCACCACCTGAAGGTCGAACAGGCGCACGCCGTGTTCGAGCAGCGCGCGCTCGCCACGCTCGACGCGTACACGCTCGGTCCGGTCGAGGCGGCCCGGGCGAGGGCGCTGGTCGCCCGGGTCTATGCGGCGTTCGGCGCGATGTTCGATGGCCTGTGCGTGGATCGCGCCTCGCGCAGGCGGTCGGTGCGAGAGGCGGGACTCGAACCCGCACGCGGTTAAGCACAGGAACCTAAATCCTGCGTGTCTACCAGTTCCACCACTCTCGCGCGGCCCCAGCGTATAGCACACGGCGCGGAATAGGCGCAGCCGCTCCGGCGTTGTCCCGCGATGGCCCTGCTCGCGCGCGCGGTGCTCCTGGTCGTGGTCACGAGCTCGACCGCCGACGCCGCGCCGGCCGCCGACGCGTGGCTCGCCTCGCTCGACGAGCGGATCGTCGCGGACCTCGTCGCGGGCAAGCCGCTGGTCGTCCAGGTCCACGTCCCGCTGTGCGACAACCACCTCATCAGCTGCGGCAACGCCCGGCTCGGCGACGGCGAGTCGCCCGGCGACAACCTGTACTGGGCGACCAGCGAGGGCTTCGTCGGCTGGTTCGATCGCCGTGGCTCGGGCTGGCGCGAGGTGCTGCGCGGCGACGGCGCCGCGGTCGGCGAGCGCGACGTGCTCGACCTGCGGGTGTGGCAGCGCACGGTCGCGACGCCGCGCGCGTGGCGCGTCCGCGGCGCGCCGCCGCGGTTCTCGCTCTACGTCGTGGCGTTCGCGTGGCGCGGGATGGCGATCGATCGCGGGCTCGCGGCGTACTGGCACGACCTGTACGGCACCGGCAGCCGCACGATCGCGCTGGCCGATCACACGTCGATCGCGGCGGGCGGGGCGGCGCAGATCGTCGCGTATGTCGGCCACAACCGGCTCTACGACGTCGACCCGCCCGACTGGGACGCGCTCGAGCAGCCGGGCGCGCCGGTGCGCGGCACGATCGCGATCGCGTGCAACACCGGGCCGTTCATGGCCGACCACGTCGCGGCGGCCACGCGCGTGCCGCTGGTGTTCACGCGCGACTTCCTGATGGCGAGCGCCGGCGCGTTCGAGGGCTCGGTGCTCGCGTTCGCGGCGGGCGGCGGCTATCGCGAGATCCGGCGCGGCGCGGCGCACGGCTACGCGATCGCGGGCAATCACGACGAGGCGCGCACCGGCGGTGCGTTCACCAACCCGGCGGATCGCCGCTGGGGTCACTGGGACTGAGCGGGCCCCGCGAGGTCCTGGTGGTTGCGCCGCGCGCTCGCGACCACGTTCTGCATGACGATGTTGGCCGACGCGGCCGATTCGTGATCGGCGGCGAGCTTCTCGGCCTGCGCGAACGCGTCGGCCGCGGCCTTCGCGTGATCGGCGATCAGCGGCTCGAGCGCGTGATGGAGCTCGAGGTAGTGCTGCGCGGCCGGCAGGTTGGTCATGAGGTCGGGCGGCGACGGGATCGCGATCCGCGCGTGGACCATGATGTCGAGCTGCGCCATGCCCAGGCCGTACGCGGCGAGGATCTGGATCTCGGCCGGACCGTGGGCGAGCGCGTCGCGGTAGATGTCGATCGACGGCTGCATCGCCTGCTCGAGCGAGTGCACGACGCCCTGCAGCTGATCGGCGCTGGCCGCGGCCGCGACCTTGGCGGGCTGGCGGCACGCCGCGAACGACAGCCGCTGCGCCCACGGCTGAGTGTCGCTGGTCGTGCGGAGCACGGCGAGGAACATCCGGCACTCCGGCGCGGCCGAGCTGGGATCGATCGGCGCGGGCGGCCCAGCGTGTGCCGACATCGCGGACGAGGCAACGGCGATCACGAGCAAGCAGCGTAGGCTGGTCATCCGGGAAGCTTGCGCGATGTTCGGTGCCGTGCGCAGCATCGTGCGCACGGGTTCGTGCGAAAAACGACGAAATTTAATCGCCGATGTTCATCGAGTCTTAACCGCGAGCTGGGTCGCGAGCGCGACGAGCAGCGCGTCGCGGCCCGGCGCGGCGACCAGCTGCACGCCGATCGGCAGGCCGCTCGATGACGTGGTCCACGGCAGCGAGATCGCGGGCTGGCCCGACACGTTGAACGGCGCGGTGAACGCGCCGAGCGGGGCGGCGGCGCGGAACACCGCCTCGCCGCTGTGCCCGGCGAACGCGCCGACCCTGGGCGCGGGCTGCGCGACGGTCGGCATCACCGCGAGGTCGGCGTCGCCGAACCACGCGAGCACGCGCCCGGCGATCCGCGCGGCGATCGCGGCCGCGTCGGAGCGCGTCACGCCGCGGCCCTGCTCGCGCAGCCAGCGCGTGGTCGGCTCGAGCAGCCCGGCCATGCCGGGGACGAGCGGGACCTTCGCGACCATCCGCGCCATCATGGGCAGGAACTCGTCGATCGAGCCGGCGAACGCGGCGACGCGATCGACGCGATGGCCGAGCCGGGCGAGCGCGCGCGCGACGTCCTCGGCGGCGGCGGCGTGCTCGGTCGCGACCGCGACGCCGGGGAGCGGCGCGTCGAGCAACAGCTTCACGCGCAGCGCGGGCACGACGTCGTCGCACGCGCGCGCGAACGCGCCGTCGTCCCGGCCGCGCAGCACGTCCATCAGCGCGGCGGCGTCGCGCGCGGTGCGTGCGAGCGGTCCCATCGAGCTCAGGTTCACGCCGTCGAACAGGCCGTACGGGTTGGGCAGCGTGCCGCGCGACGGCTTGAGCCCGACCAGGCCGCAGAACGCGGCCGGGATGCGGATCGAGCCGGCGCCGTCGGAGCCGGGCGCGATCGGCAGCAGGCCGGCGGCGACCGCGACCGCCGCGCCGCCGCTCGAGCCGCCGCCGTAGCGCGACGGATCGTGCGGGTTGCGGGTCGGCGCGTGGAGCGCGCTGTCGACAAACGGCAGGATCGTGAGCTCCGAGCACGACGTCTTGCCGACGATCACGAAGCCCGCGCGCCGGCACATCCGCGCGACGTAGCCGTCGACCGGCGAGATCATCCAGCGAAACGCGCGCGAGCCGAGGCGCTGGCCCATGCCGCGCACCGGCTCGTGGTCCTTGATCGCGGTGGGCACGCCGAGGAACGCGCCGGGGGCGCCGCGCGCGAGCAGGGCGTCGGCGGCGCGGGCCTGGCGCAGCGCGCGCCGCGCCGCGACCTCGACCATCGCGCCGAGCTCGCCGTCGCGCGCGCGGATCGCGTCGAGGCTCGCGCGCACGAGCTCGACCGACGACACCTCGCGCCGGCGCAGCTTGGCGGCGAGCTCGAGCGCGGTCATGCGAGCAGCTCCGCGCGGTCGATCAGCACCGCGCTCGGCCCGACGTACGGCCCGCGCCGCACGATCGTCGCGCTGCGCCGCGCGCGGGCGAGCTCGTCGATCAGATCGAGCCGGATCGTGCCGCCGTACAGCGGCTTGCCGGTCCCGCGATCGATCGCGAGCGCGAGCTCGAGGCTGGCGTGCCCGGTGTAGCGATCGATCGCGAGGCCGCGCAGCCGGCGGACCTCGATCACGCGATCGCTGCTGACCACGCCGAGCTCGCTGGTCCAGCTGCCGGCGGCGACCTCGAGGTTGCGCACGCCGCCGTTGGGATCGCGCCGGCGCAGCGCGGCCTCGCGCGGCGATAGCCCGAGGCCGACCGCGATGCCACCGCGGACGATCGGGAACGCGCGCACCGCATCGCCGTCGTCGCCGATCGGCGCGGACCGCACGCCGAAGTCGAGCGCGCCGTCGCTCGTGATGTCGAGCGGCTCGGCGAGCTCGGCCGCGCCGGGCGCGATCGCCGCGCCTTCGCGGTAGCGGGTGAGGCCCTCGCGCTCGGTTACCGCGTCGGCCTGGCTCGCGAACGCCGCCCACACGCCGAGCCCGTCGTCCAGCATCGCGTCGGCCGCGAGCACGAGCGTGCACGGCCCTGCGGTCGCTGGGCCGGCGGCGGCGAGCAGCTCCAGGTCCTCGAGCGCGTCCGCGATCGCGGCGTCGAGCTCGAGATCGGACAGCCGGCGCGCCTCGCGCACGATCGCCAGGCTGCGCTCGCCGCGCGCGACCAGCGCGTCGACCCGCACCCGCGTGGCGAGCCAGCTCGTGCGGAACCCGGCGTGCGACGATGCGCTCGCGTGCTCGCGCAGGCAGCTGGCGCGCGCGGTCACGGTCGCGCCGCTCGGCCGCGGCAGGTCGTGGACGAGCGCGGCCGCGACGTCGCTCGGCCGCCGCTTGTCGAGCGCCGGATCGGCGAGCTTCACCCGCGCCGGCGCGCCCTGCGGGCTGGCCTGCCACGCCACGCCGACCGCGGCGCGCGCGAGCGCGAGCGCCTGATCGACCACGTCGCGCGGGCTGCCGTCGACGCCGTCGATCGCGAGGCGCGCGCTGCCGCGGCCCGCGGGGCTGTCGTCGTGCGCCGTCACCTGCCAGCGCGTGCGCTGCTCGGCCCGCACGACCGCGTCGTCGACCCAGCCGAGCTCCTGGTCGCGTTCGACCACGCACCACTCGGCGAGGCCGCGGCGGTCGAGCTCTCGGCCAAGGCCGCGCTGATCGATCACGGCTGGCTCCGCGCCCGCAACCGGCCGGTCGCGCGCAGCCACGGGGCCTCGATCGATCGCCAGCGCGGCAGGCCGTCGCGCTCGTCGCGCAGCCCGAACGACGCGGTCTGCTTCGACACGCCCGAGACCGAGGCGAGCAGCGGGCCGAGCTCGCCGACCAGCTCGAGATCGGCGTAGGTGCGGCCGGTGGTCTGCCCGTCGTGGAGCTGGCGCGCGCGCGCGATCGAGATCACGACGCGATCGCTGGACGGGTCGACCATCGCGCCGAGCCCACCCTCGAGCAGGTAGCCTTCGCCGCGCAGCGCCTCGTGGTCGACGTCGCCGGGTGCCAGCCGCAGGTGCGACGGCGCGGCGTCGGCCGGCCCGATGTGCCCGGGCCGCAGGCGTGGGCCGATCCGGCCGACCACCCGGCCGGCATCGACCAGCGGGATCGCCGCGGCCGGCGCGCCGAGGTCGTCGAAGTGAAAGCCGCCGTACGCGCCCGCGATCGTCGGGTCGTCGACCAGCGTGACCAGCGGCGAGGCCACGCTCGCGCCGACCGCGAGCCGGCGCGCGACCTCGGGCCGGCGCGCCGCCGACGCGGTGAGCAGCGCGGGCACCGCGGCGTCGATCACCGCGGCGGTGACCGACGGCTCGAGCACGAGCGCGAACTCGCCGGGCTCGAACGGCGACGGCGTGTAGAGCGCGAGCGCGGCGCGCGACGCGGCCTCGCGCTCGTCCTCGTCGAGCTCGTGTTCGGCGACACCGCCGCTCCACGCACGCGAGGCCTCGGCGACCACCGGCCGCGTGCCGTTCCACGCGACGCGCGTCGCCGCGCAGCGCACGCGCACGAGGCGCTGCTCGCGATCGTGATCCGGGGCGATCGCCCACAGCGTCGCGTCGTCGACGTCGATCGCGCCGGCCCAGTACACGATCCGGCTCGACATCGCGCGGTCGTGCGCGAGCTGGCGGGCGCGCTCGAGCAGCGCGGCGTCGTCCGGCTCGACCGGGATCGCGCCCCACACCTGGGGCGGGGCGAACGCGACGCGCGCCGGCGCCGGCGTCGCGCCGGCCAGCGCCTTGACCGCGGCGGCGATCCCGGCCTGCGACAGATCGCCGGTCACCTGCTCGCGCCGCACGCCGCCGCGATCGGTCGCCGACAGCACGGCGCCGGCACACCGGCCGCGCGCCACGCTCGCGCCGAGCACGTCGCTCGCGGCGGTCGTGCGCCCGCGCGCCACCGCGAGCGCGTGGGGCTCGCCGAGCCCCGCGCCGGCGAGCGCGGCGATCGCGTCGCGCAGCCAGGTGCGGACCTCGCCGCTGGCCTCGGGCTCGGCGCGGCGGACCGGCGTCTGCCCGCCGCCGCAACCGGTCGCCCACGCGATCGCCTGCGCCGACGCGACGCCCAGGCTCGCGAGCACCTCGCGGCGACTCCAGGTCACGGACGAGAAGATACCTACTTCTCGACCTTGCCGCGAACCTCGAGGTCGATCGGCGCGGCCGCGTCGTCCGGCGGCTCGTCCATCGCGTCGACCTCCGCGCCCGGCGCGCCGCGATCCAGCCACGCCGCGACCCGGTTGAAGTCGGCGAACCGGGTGAGCTTGCCCTCGGCGCCGAGGAACGCCATCACGATCTCCTTGCCGTGCAGGCGCGCCGCGGTGATGTAGCAGTAGCCCGCCGCCTCGGTGTAGCCGGTCTTGCCGCCGATCACCTCGTAGCGGTGCGCGACCAGCGGCTGGTTGGTCGTGCCATAGCCGATGCCGCGGCGGTGGCCCTGCGCGACCACCTCCTCGTACGGATCGCCCATGATCTCGCGCAGCACGTCGTCGCCGAGCGCGGCGCGGAGCGCGATCGCCATCTCGCGCGCGGTCGAGACGTTGCCGCGCAGCCCGGTCGGGTCGGTGAACCTGGTGCGCGTCAGGTGCAGCCGCTTGGCGACCGCGTTCATCGCGGCGATCAGGTCCTCGCGGTCGAGCCCGGCGGCGCGGCCGAGCGCGGTCGGAGCGCGGTTGTCCGAGGCGATCAGCATCGCGCGCAGCAGATCGCGGTTGCGGAACCTTTCTCCGACGTCGAGCCGCGTGCGCGCGCCGCCGCGCGCTTCCCGCGCGTCTTGCTTGGTGATCTCGGTCCAACCCTCGAGATCCAGGCCGTGCTGCCGCACCGCCATCGCGACGAAGATCTTGGTGGTCGATGCGATCGGCCGGATCTCATCGGCATCCTTGCCGAAGATCTCCGCGCCGGTCGATGCGTCGATCACACAGGCGGACTGCGATTTCACGTCCGGGAGGTCACCTGCCACGGCGGGACCTGCCAGCGCACCCACGATCACCCACAGGACGAAAGCGCGCACCATGATTGTCGTAACACGGGAAAGCCCATCACGCGACTTTCCGCCCGGTTGGCGCTAAGATGATGCCTCGCGGAGAATCCATGGACCCTCAGCAAGGGGCCCCGCAAGCAGACCTATTGATCGGGCAAACCATCGGCAACTATCTGGTCACCCAGAAGTTGGGCGAAGGGGGGATGGGCGCGGTCTATCTCGCGGAGCATCCGACGATCGGCAAGAAGGTCGCGCTCAAGGTCCTCCACAACGAATTCTCGAACAATCCCGAGGTCGCCGAGCGCTTCTTCAACGAGGCCAAGGCGGTCAACGCGATCGACCACCCCAACATCGTCCAGATCATCGATTACGGCGTGATCCACGGGCCGGCCGGCATCGACCGGATGGTCTACTTCTTCATGGAGTACCTCGGCGGGGTCACCCTGTCGCAGGTGATCCGGACCGAGGCGCCGATGCCGCCGGAGCGGGCGCTGACCATCGCGCTGCAGGTCGCCGACGCGCTCGCCGCGTCGCACCGCATGGGCATCGTCCACCGCGACCTCAAGCCCGACAACATCATGCTGGTCACGCGCGGCCGCGAGCGCGACTTCGTGAAGTTGCTCGACTTCGGCATCGCGAAGCTGACCGGCGAGGGCATGGGCTCGCACCGCACGCGCACCGGGCTGGTGCTCGGTACGCCGGCGTACATGTCGCCCGAGCAGTGCGAGGGCAAGCCCAACGTCGATCACCGCACCGACATCTACGCGCTCGGGATCGTGCTCTACGAGATGCTGGTCGGTCGCGTGCCGTTCATCGGCGAGGGCTACGGCGAGATCCTGGTGCAGCACCTGACCCAGCGGCCGATCGAGCCGTCGCGCTACCGCATGATGTCGCCGCACGTCGAGCAGGTCGTGCTGAAGGCGCTCGAGAAGCGCCCCGAGCTGCGCTACCCGACGATGGACGAGATGATGCGCGCGATGGCCGACCCGGTCGGCTATGTCGAGGCGCACGGCGGGATCGGCGGCTTCCTGCAGCGCCAGCTCACGCCGTCGAGCGCGCCGCTGCCGCCGGTGCGGCTGACGCCGGCGCAGCTCACGCCGATGCCGGGCCTGATGTCGCCGGTGCCCGGCACGCTGACCTCGCCGGTGCCGACCACGCTCGGCGCGGCGTCGGGCCAGGTCGCGGGCAGCGGGCGGAGCCGCACCGGATTCTTCATCGCGGGCGCGATCGTGCTGGTCGCGGCCGCAGCCGGCATCTTCATCGTGGTGCACGGCGACAAGAAGCTCGACGATCCGGGCACCGGCTCGGTCGCGTCGGGCAGCACGGTCGATCAGGGCAGCCAGGTGGTGGTCGATCCGGGGAGCGGGAGCCAGAGCGTCGCGATCGGCAGCGGCAGCGGCAGCAGCGGCGCGATCGGCAGCGGGAGCGGCAGCCAGATGGTCGAGACCGGAAGCGGCAGCGGCAGCGACGCCGTGCCGACGGTCAAGACCATGCAGCTGGTCGTGACCTCGACGCCGTCCGGCGCCGACGTGATCATCGACGGCAAGGTCGTGGGCAAGACCGATCTCGCGCTGACCGTCCCGATCGATCACAAGACGCAGGACATCCGGCTCCGGCTCAAGGGCTACGACGACTTCGTGATCAAGGACGTCCCGTTCGAGGGCGACGTCAAGCGGAGCGTCGCGCTGGTCGTGCACAGGGCGCCGATACCGCCGCCGCACGGCGATGGCCACGGCTCCGCGCATGGTCCGGGGCACGGCTCGGGGCACGGCAGCGCGCACCCGGGTCAGGGCAGTGGCAACGACAGCAACCTGATGTCACCCGACGATCTGTGAACGTACCGGGGGAACGAATGATGCGGACGAGACTGCTGGTGTGTGCGCTGTTGCTCGTGCCCGCGCTGGCCGGCGCGGACCCGAAGAACGCCGACGAGTGGTACAAGCAAGGCGAGACCGAATACAACCTCGGCGACTTCGACAAGGCGGCCGAGTCGTTCAAGCAAGGCTTCGCGCTCGAGACCAACGACGAGAAGAAGCCGGCGTACCTGTACAACGTCGCCCAGGCGTACCGCCAGGGCAACAAGTGCAAGGACGCCGTGTTCTTCTACAAGCGGTTCCTCGCGCTCAAGGACGGCGACACGGTCAAGCCGCTCAAGGCGTCGACCCGCGCCGAGATCGAGCAGTGGATCAAGGATCTCGAGGAGTGCGCCAAGCAGCAGGATGCGATCGCCGGCAAGCCGCCGCAGGACACGATCAAGCCCGGCGACGACGGCAAGACCGGGACCACCGGCACCGGCACGACCACGGCCGGCACCGGCACGACGACCACGGCGGGCACCGGCACCACCACGCACAAGCCCGATCCGAAAAAGGTCGGCTCGGGCTCCGACTCCGATACCGGCAGCGGCGACGACGACGACAACAGCGTCCGCCAGGTCGCGCCGCCGCCGCCGCACATGATCTCGGCGCGCTTCATCGGCGGCGCCGCGAAGATCAGCGCCGGCGGTCTCGACGTGCCGGTCCAGGCCACGTTCACCCTGATCGCCGGCTACCCGATCCCGATCAACGACAAGCTGGTGATCGATGCGGGCATCGCCGCGACGTTCACGCCCGTGCCCTACCAGAACTCGATCACCTCGATGACCAAGACGGCGTCGTTCGTCACCCTGCTGGCCGACGCCGCGGCGACCTACGCGGTGACGCCGAAGATCGGCTTGCGCGGCGATCTCGGCGCCGGCGTGCTGGTGTTCAGCGGGATCGACGACATGGGCAATCCGTTCACGCAGGACGGCGCGAGCACCTCGGGTGCGCTCGCGATGGCGGCGGTGAGGTTCGGCATCTCCGGCGACTACGCGATCACGCAGAACCTGATCGCGACGCTCGCGCCGTTCGCGGTGACGTACAGCCCGGCGAAGTCCGGCCTGCGCAGCGATATCTCGTCGATCGTGCGGCTCGACTTCATGCTCGGCATCGGCTACCGGATGTAGGCTGGCGCTATGAAAAAGTGTCCGTTCTGCGCGGAGGAGATCCAGGACGAGGCCATCAAGTGCCGGTACTGCGGATCGATGCTCGACGCCGCGCCGGCCAAGCAGGCCGCCGCCGCGCCGCCGCCGCCGTTCGGACCCGCCGTGAAATCGGAGGCGCCGGCCGCTCAGACCGAGCGCCGCACGCTGTACGAAGGCTCCCCGTCGTGGCGCGCCTACCTCGGTCACTACATGATCTCGCTGTTCGCGGGGATCCTGGTGATGGTGATCCTCGACATGATCAGCACGGGCTGGCAGGCGCGCGCGGTCAACGGCGTGATCGCGATCGCGGCGGTCGCGGTGTACTGGCTCGCGATCATGCTCAAGCGCAAGGCGACCAAGTTCCGCGTCACCACGACGGTGATCGAGACCGAGCGCGGCCTGCTGTCCAAGCGGATCGACGTGCTCCAGCTGTGGCGCTGCCGCGACGTGCGCTACAAGCAGAACCTGGTCGATCGCATCCTCGGGATCGCGCACGTCGAGGTGTTCGCGCAGGACATGGCGAACCCGCACGTCGAGATCGTCGGCATGCCCGCGTCGCGCCAGCTGTTCGAGCAGCTGCGCGACGCGATCGAGATCCAGCGCCAGGCCAAGAACGTGGTCGGCGTGGTCAGCTAACGGCGCAGCTTCAGCGGATCGACCCCGGTCAGCACGACCTCGCCGGCGCGCCCGATCCGGATCTCGGCGACCGGCGTCGCCTCGACCTCGGCGCGGGTGTAGCGCGACGTCAGCAGGTGGATGCGCTGGTTGGCCGAGCCGCGCAGCCCGGTCGCGAGCCGCTCGCCGGCGACGTAGCGGCCGTCGATCAGGACGTCGAGCCGCGCCAGCGCGTCGGGCCCGCCGGGCAGCGCGCGCAGCTCGTCGATCGCGTAGCCGGAGAACATCACGGTCGACAGGCCGAGCGCGCGCGCCGCGTCGAGCAGCGCGATCGCGGCGTCCGGCTGCTGCATCGGCTCGCCGCCCGAGAGCGTCAGGCCCTCGACGCGCGCGCTGGCCATCCGCTCGGCGAGCTCGGCGATCGCGACCTCGGGGCCCGCCGCCGGGTGGGTCGCCGGGTTGAAGCAACCCGCGCAGCCGAGCGTGCAGCCCTGCAGCCACACCACGAAGCGCGCGCCGGGGCCGTTCGCGCGGCTGCCGACCTCGACCGCGTGGACCCGCGCGTTCACTTGCCCGGCTTGGGCACCACCGGCAGCGCGCGGCGCCCGCTGGTCTGGGTCTGGACGTCGAGCTTCTTGAACAGCAGATCCGGCGTCACGATCGCGCTCTCGATCCCGCCCGACGGCACGAAGCCGTCCTCGGTGCCGCCGGTCAGCCGCAGCGTGAGCTGCGACTCGGTCGCCGCGAGGAAGTTGTACGCCGTCTGCTCGCGCCCGACCCCGATCACGTCCTCCCACGCGTCGATCGGGATCTCGGCGAGCTGGACGCCGCGCACGAGCTCCTCGCGACCGTCGGGATAGATGCGATACGCGAGCGCGGCCGGCGGCGGCAGCTCCTGGTCGGTCGACTTCACCATCTGCACGAGCTCGCGGCGGGTGAACTCGGGCGCGCCGGTGACCGCGGCGTCGTCGAACCGCCGGATCACCAGGCCGTACTTCAGGCCCTTGGCGCGCGCGGTCGCGACCAGCTGCGCCTCGAGCGCCCTGCGCGACGTGCCGCCGCGCCCCGACACGAACAGGTTGGTCGTGCTGCCGTGAAACGCGCCGCCGTCCGCGGTGCGCCGGGCATGGCCGTTCGAGACCTGGCCCTTCTGCGACGGCGTGCGCGAGGTGAGCAGCGTCTTCAGCATGCCGTCCTTGACGACCTCGACCCGCTGCGCCGGCACGCCCTCGTCGTCGATCTTGTAGCCGCCGATCAGCGCCTTGCCGCCCGCGTCGTGCGTGGTCGGGTCGTCGACGATCTGCAGCTGCGGCGCGAGCACGCGCGTGCCGACGTCGTCGGACAGCGCGCCGCCGAACTGCTTGGCCTCCTGCGGGTTCAGCCCCTCGGGCACCGGCGTGCCGCCGAGGTTCGGCGCGAGCGACGCGCGGATCACGCCGACCGCGCCCTCGCCCTCGAACAGCACGGGACCGCGATAGTGGGTCGCGATCGGCGCCTTGGCGAGCGCGACGATCGAGTCGGCGAGCCGCTTGGACTCGGCCTTGAGCTCGTCATCGGTCGGCAGGTCCTTCGCGGTCTGGCCGTAGCGCAGGAAGTAGTTGTGGAGCAGCTGGCCGTCCTCGGCCTGGCCGCTCGCCGCGATCACGACGCCGCTCGCGCGCCGGGTGTCGGTGACGCTCGTGCCCTCGGTGGTCAGGTACCAGCGGCGCTCGAGGTAGCTGGTCACCGCGACGTGCGAGTCGCGCAGGCCCTGCGCATCGCGGAACACCGCCGAGATCGCCTTGGCGCGCGCCTCGAGCTCGTCGAGCGACTCGAGCGTCGGCACCAGCACGGGCTCCTCGCTGACGATCGGCTTGGTGTTGCTCCACGACGGCACGTCGGTCGCCGGGATCGAGCCGGCGCGGCGCGCCTCGAATTTCTGGTGGATCTGGATCAGCGCTTCCTTGTAGGCGGTGTCGGTCGCGAGCCACGCGGCGCGCTTGGCGGCGCGCGGCGTCGCCTCGAGCGGCAGGTTGATCGAATAGGTCGCGTCGATCTCGGTCGCGTCGGGCACCACGAAGTTGCCGTTGTCGAAGTCGGGGCTGCCGACCCGCACGCGCGCCTCGAGGTTCACGAAGTGGCGGTTCTGCTTCGACGTGGTCTGGCCGAGGCTGGCGGCGACGTTGTTCACGTCGACCTCGGTGATCTTGTACGAGATGTTGTACGGCTTGGGCTCGCCCGGGATCTCGAGCGAGCTCATGTCGCGGTTCATCTCCTCGGCGATCGCGTCGATGATCTCGTTGGTCACCGCCTTGGACGGCGGGCCGAGCGGCTCGGACGGCGGCTTCTTGGCGAGCGACGGCGTCGCGGGCAGGATCGCGAGCAGGATGGCGAGCTTCCTCACGGCTGCACCGCCTTGCGGATCGCCGGCGGCTGGAGCAGCGGCGGGCGATCCGGCGGGACGAACGCCTTCTCGACCTCGAGCTTCTCCAGCAGCAGGCTCGGCGCCGACGCCGACACCGGCACCCAGCCGCTCTCCGCGCCGCACACGCCGTTGAATGACTCGATCTCGCGGCTCGCCGCGCGGATCGATTGCAGCGCGACCAGCGGCGTGCCGCTGATGTCGATGCCGCGCACCAGCTCCTTCTTGCCGTCGGGGTAGAGCCGGTAGGCCATCACCGGGTTGACCTTGAACGCCTGCGGCGCGAACGCCGAGGTGTTGGTGAAGCCGCCGCTGATGTCGGTGAAGATCATGCCGTACGGGCGGTGCTGCTTGTTGATCTCGTCGATCAGCATCTGCTCGAGCTGCGGCGTGGTCACCGAGCGCGCGGCCTCGACCACCAGGTTGCCCTGGCGCGCGACCGGCGGCAGGCCCGGCGAGCGCCGGCCGTGGCCGTTGGAGTGGGGGAAGCCGTTGATCGGGTTGCGCCCCATGTCGAAGCCGACCAGCTTGCCGTGATCGATCAGCTGGACGTGCTGCGCGCGCACGCCCTCGTCGTCGAACCGGTAGAAGCCGTTGAGCTGGATGCCGTTGAGCGTGACGATCTGCGGGTCGTCGTAGACCGAAAGCCACTCCGGCGCGATGTCCTTGCCGATGTAGCTCGCGAAGGTCTGACCGCTCGTCGTGTCCTTCTGGCGGTGGCCCTCGATGCGGTGGCCGAACACCTCGTGGAAGAACACGCCGGCGGCGCGGCCCTCGAGGATCGCCGGCCCGACGTAGGGCTCGGCGAGCGGCGCGTCGTGCAGCGCGTCGAGGTCGCCGGTCACGATCTTGATCATGCGATCGACCTCGTCGTCACCCGGCAGGTCGGCCGGGGTCTGGCCGAACCGCTGCTCGAGCCGCGACAGGCTCATCCCGTCGTCGGCCTTGACGCCGACCGAAACCGACAGCTGCGCGTTGGTCCACGACGTCTGGATCTGGCTGCCCTCGCTGTTGACGAAGTAGCTGGTGTTGAGCTGGAACACCACGCCGCACGTGCCGCGCGTCGCCGAGCCCTTGAGCGCCTTCTCCGAGCAGCGCTTGAGCCGCTCGACCCACTTGGCCTTGTCGAACTCGAGCTTGGCGGGCGCCTCGACGTAGATCTCGACCGGCTCCGACGAGAAATCGGGATCGCCCGACTTCTTCGACAGGGTCGCCTGGTCCTGGCGCACGTAGGCCAGCGCGCTCGACGCCTCGTGATAGCGGCGATCGGTCTCGAGCCAGAGCAGATCCTGCAGCGCGAGCTTGTCGTCGCCGAACGGGATGTTGCCGCGCCGGGTCAGCGGGGCGTTCAGACCGTTGGGGTCGTCCGACAGCTGGTGGGTGTTGTCGAGGTTCGGCGAGCCGACCCGGACGTCGACGTCGAGGTTGCGCGCGACGTCGTCCTGGTCGGTGACCAGCGCGCCGCCGTCGGCCTCGAGGCTGACGATCCGCTGCTCGACCAGCTGGTAGCCGATGTAGTAGGCCGGCTCCGGCTGGGTGCGCAGCTGCGCGATCTCCCGCTCGTTCTCGTCCTTCAAGATGTCGAGGATCGGCGAGCGCTTGCCGGGTGAGTTGTCGTCCATCGGCTTGCTGGTCGTGACCTTGATCGTCGCGGGGAGGGTCGGCAGGCCGACCTGGTTGCCCGGAAGCGCCGACGCCGGCTTCGGTTTGGCCGGTGGTGGATCGCCGGAAGGACGGGGACAGCCGGCGAGCTCGGCGGCCACACCGAGCAGGAGGATCCAACGCATGTCTCGAAGCGTAGGCTGCGATCGCCACCAAATCAAACCGTCCCCGGCTATCATTACGTGCAGTGCCGTCGGGTCGATCTGCCGCGCTCGTCATCCACGGCGACGGCGACGTGCTCGATTTGCTGACCCGGACGTTCGAGGCCGCCGGGTTCGAGGTCGCGACCGCGGTGAGCGCGTTTCGCGCCCAGACCTACCTCGAGAGCGGCCGGCGGGTCGATGTCGTGGTCGCACCGTGGGATGCCGCCCGGACGGTCGGCGGCGAGCTCTACCGGTGGGGGCTCGGCCACCGGCCCGACCTCCGGAATCGCTTCGTGTTCCTCTCGGACGAGGTCCCTCCCGGGTTCGACGCGCTGGTCGGCGGGCGCTGCCTCGCGGTGCCGGCGACCGGGCTCGACGAGCTGGTCCGGGTCGCCAACGCGGTGGTCCGGAGGGTGCGCACCCCGCCGCGCGGCGTGCCGGTCGTGATCGACCGGCCGGCGCTGCTGGTGGCCGACGACGACCCCGCGGTGCTCGCGGCGATCGGCGAGGTCCTGACCGGGGCCGGCTACGCGGTGTTCGAGGTCGACGGCGGCCGCGCCGCGACCCGCGCGCTCGCCGGCCGCGACTTCGACGCGATCGTCGCGGACTGGCAGATGCACGACGGCGGCGGCGCCGAGCTCTACCGCTGGATCGAGGAGCACAAGCCCGCGCTCGCGGCGCGCGTGGTGTTCCTGTCGGAGTCCGACGACGACGATCCGTCGCTGGTCGCGCCCGGCCGGCCGATGTTCCGCAAGGGCCAGGACTCGCGCGCGCTGATCGACATGCTGCGTGACATCGTGCAGCAGGCTCGATCATGATGCCGGTGATCTTCCTCGCGCACGGCGCGCCGATGCTGCTCGACGACGCCGGCTGGATCGGCGAGCTCGCCGCGTGGGCCACCCGGCTGCCGCGCCCGCGCGCGATCCTCATGATCTCGGCGCACTGGGAAGAGCGCCCGCTCGCGATCGGCGCGACCGAGCCGCGCCCGCTGATCTACGACTTCTACGGCTTTCCGGAGAGGTTCTACCGGCTGCGCTACCCGAGCCCCGGCGCGCCGGAGCTCGCGGCGCGCGTGCGCGACCTGCTCGACGCCGCGCGGATCGCGCATCGCGACGAGCCCGAGCGCGGCCAGGATCACGGCTCGTACGTCCCGCTGCTGTGCATGTACCCGCGCGCCGACGTGCCGGTCCTGCAGATCGCGCTGCCCACGCTGGAGCCGCGCCCGCTCTACGAGCTCGGCCGCGCGCTCGCACCGCTCGCCGCCGAGGACGTGCTGATCGTCGGCAGCGGCTTTCTCACCCACAACCTGCGCGCGATCAGCGGCCCGACCCCGCGCTGGGCGCGCGAGCTCGACGCGTGGTGCGCCGACGTGATCGGCCGGCGGGATGTCGACGCGTTGCTCGACTACCGCGCCAAGGCGCCGGGCGTGCGCGAGGCGCTGCCCACCCACGAGCACTTCGCACCGGTCGTGGTCGCGCTCGGCGCCGGCCACGCGCACGCGAAGGTGAGCTTCCCGATCACCGGGTTCTGGTTCGACGGCTCGCTCACGCGAAGGTCGATCCAGCTCGATCCGTAGGTAGACTGCGGCACGCACCGCCGCGCCGGGCGCGCGTTGCGCTAGTTCGTGCCGAGCACGTCGCGCGCGGTGGTCTCGATCCGCGCGAGCGCGGTCGACAGATCGACCAGGCTGCGCTCGTCGGTGTCGAGCATCAGCACGTAGCCGGGCTCGCCGCCGCGGATCCGGCCGCGCGGGTCGTACAGCAGCCAGTCGTTGGGCTGACCCCAGCTCGCGAGCGGGAAACACTCCGAGACGCCGATCGGGACCTCGGTCGAGGTCGCGTGCAGCCAGCGCGCCGCGCGCATCGCCAGCGGCGTCGCGTCGCGGTAGTCGCCGACGCCGAAGAACTCGTAGTCCCACAGCCGCATGCCGTTGGTCAGGGTGAGCAGCGCGCGGTAGTCGTTGGGCAGCGAGATCCGGCGGGCGCGCTCGGCGTCGAGGATCGCGTCGAGCCGGACCGGCGGGCGGAGCTCGACCCGCAGGCCGAGCTCGTGCAGGGTGTGGGTCACGCGGTCGAGCGCGCTGCGCACCGGCTCGAGGTAGGGCTCGACGTCGACCGGGATCGGCGGCACCTCGGCGCGCGCGAGGATCGCGGCGAGATCGGGATCGGCGTGGTACGGCGCGAAGTCGTGATCGCGGCGGAACTCGCCCGGCATCGCGCCGGCGGCGAGCGCGGCCTCGACCGCGCGCAGCATCGCGACCTTGTCGCGCGCGACCGCGTGCGCGCACGCGAGGTTGAACAGCAGCTCGCTCGACGCGCCCGGCGGGACGAGCCTGGCGAGCTGGGCGATGCGCGCGCGGTCGACGCCGATCGCGGCCAGCGCGTTGCGCAAGAACTCCTGCGCGTGAAAGCCGCGCCGGCGCTCGCCGAAATCCCCCCAGCGATCGACCACGAGGTCGACGATCTCCTTGACCTCGGCGCCGCCGCGGTGCTCGCGCGCGATCGGCAGCAGCATGAGCTGCGCGGCACCGAGCGCGATCTGCGCCTGCTGGTCGGTCGCGACGCCCTTGATGCTGTCGAGGAAGCGGCGCAGCGCGCCGATCGGGAGCGAGTCGTCGAGGATCTCGACCACCGGCGACGATCGGGTCGACCACTCGCGCGCGGTCTTCGCGCGGCGGCGCCCGGTGCGCGCGCCCTCGCTCCAGTGATCGTCGATCGAGACCGGGATCGCGTCGCCGTCCTCGTCGCGCGCCGGCGGCGGCTCCGGCTTGGACGCGGGCGCGCGCTTCTTCGCCGGCTTCTTCCCCGCCTTGGCCTTCGGCTTGGCTTGCTTGGCCTTCGCCTTTGGCTTCGCCTTCTTGCGCGCACGCGCCATCGCTCGATCCAACGCTAACAAGAAGTCGTGTTACGTGCTCACTTCTTCGCGAACATCCCGGCCTCGTACTCGACGATCTCGCCGGCGACGGCCGAAGCCGCCACGGTCAGCGGGGACGCGAGATACAATTTGCCCGGGCCGGAGCGCCCCTTGTAGTTGCGGTTGATCGCGGAGACCGTGACCTGATCGCCGCGCTCCGACACGCCCGGCCCGCAGCCGATGCACGCGCCACAGCCGGGCTTGATCACCTGCACGCCCGTGCGCGCGAACAGCTCGGTGTAGCCGCGCTCGCGCGCGTAGCGCTCGACCTCCTGCGACCCGAACTGGATGTAGAACCGGACGCCGTCGGCGACCCGCTTGCCGGCGCGCTCGGCATCGGCCATCACCTTCGCGTACATGTCGACGTCGTCGCGCTTGCCCGCGGTGCACGACCCGCCGTACGCGATGTCGATCTTGACGCGCCCGATCTCCGGGACGTACGCGCCGTTCTTCGGATCGCTCGCGATCCCGCGATCCGGATCGCCGGGCGTGGCGACCATCGGCCGGATCGCTGCGAGGTCGATGCGATGCACGCCGCCGTCGTAGTGCGCGCCGGGGTCGGGCAGGACGACCTTGCGGCGCAGCGCGTCGATCGATCCCCCCGGCCGGCGTTCGGCGATCCAGCGCAGCATCGCGTCGTCGACCTCCATCACCGCGCCGCGCGCCGTGCACTCGGTCGCCATGTTCGCGAGCGTGGCGCGCTCGTCGGGCGGCAGCGCGAACAGCCCGTCGCCGCCGAACTCCATGATGCGGTTGAGCGTCTGCTCGCGCCGCGCGTAGGTGGCGAGGATGTGGAGCATCACGTCCTTCGCGCTCGTCCCCGCGGGCAGCCGGCCGGTGAGCTCGAACCGGATCGACTCCGGCACGGCGATCGGCGTGAAGCCCCAGTACAGCAGCGCCGCGTACTCGGTCGCGCCGACGCCCCACGCCAGCGCGCCCGACGCGCCGCCCATGCAGGTGTGCGAGTCGGTGGCCTGCACGAAGTCGCCGGGATCGATGATGTGCTCGCGCGCGACCTGGTGGCAGATGCCGGGCGACGCGCCATCCTTCGCGCTGTAGTCGCGCACGCCGGTGCGCGCCGCGAACGCGCGCTGCAATTCGCGCAGCCGCTCGATCTTCGGCGCGAACTTCGCCATCGAGGGCACGCCGGTCGCGTAGATCAGGTGGTCCTCGAACACGGCGAACTTCGACGGGTTCTGCAGCGTGTAGTCGCCGTACTCGTCGCGCAGGAACAGATCGACCTGCGCCGTCGTGAACTCGTGCGAGTAGCCGGCGTCGACCCGGACCAGCGCGGCGTCGCCGGGCCGGAGGTGCGCGCCCTGCCCGGGCATCAGCTTGCCGGCGAGGATCTTCTCCGCGATCGTCATCGGCCGCGGCGCGGTGCCGGGCGGCGGCACCGCGATCTCGCCGCGCGCGAGCTTCGCGCAGAACGGCAACAGGCCGCCGCACTCGATGATCCGCGCGGTGATCACGTCGTGGCCGCGCGTGAACTCGTCGATCGCGATGCGCTCGCCGGCCTCGAGCCGGCGCAGGATCGCGTGATCGCCCATCAGCTGGCCGATGTTGATGTTGTTGCGCGCGTGGATCGGCGCGAACGACGACGCGATCGCCAGGCGGCTGCCCGAGAACACCTCGCACTGCGCGGCCTGCTCGCGGCTCGAGCCGACGCCCTTCTGCGCGCCGCTCACGATCACCTCGAAGTTGCCGCGCGCGATCGCGTTCTCCGGGATCAGCCGCTGCCCGCCGATCACGAGGCCGGCGTAGGCATTCTTCGCGATGTCCTTCGGATCGAAGTCGAAGCACACCCACGCCGGCGTCATCGCGTCGGTGTTGATGTCGTCGAGCAGCTCGTCGGGCGACAGCTCCGCCATGCGCAGGGTCAAGGTCCCCGCGAGCTGCTGGCGGATCCGCTCGGGATCCTTGGTCAGGTAGAGCACGCGCTTGCCGGCGGTGAGCCCGAAGCTCATGCCGGGACCGTACCACTCAGAACGGCAGCTTGGAGTCGGGCTCCGGCGGAGGCTTCGGCGGTTCGACCTCTGGCGCGGGCGCGGTGGGCTTGACCGTCTTCAGGTGCACCGGCTTTGACTTCTTGTGCTCCGGCACGACCGCCGGCGGCGGCGCGGGTGCAGCCGCCGCGGTTCCGGCGTCGATCGGCGTCACCACGACCGCGCTGGGCGGCGGCGCAGGCGCGGGCGGCGGTGGCGGCGGCGGTGCGGGCGTCGGCGTCGCTGCGGGCGTCGGCGCCGGTGCGGTGCGCTCGGGGGCCGGCGCGGCGGCATCGTCGTCGGCCGAGCGCACGATCGCGAACACCACGCCGCCGACCGCGAGCGCGCCGAGCGCGGCCAGCGGCAGCACCCAGCGCTGGCGCGGCCGCACCGCCTGGTCCATGTCGGTATCGCGCACCGTCGGCGCGATGGCCGGGGCGCTGGTCACCATCGGGTCGAGCTCGGCGGCACCGCGCGCGGCGGCGCCGATCGGGGTCAGCGAGCGCGCCGGAGCGCTGGCGTAGGTCGGCACGACCGTCATCGCGGGCGGCCGGTAGCTGATCTCGGTGTCGGGCATCGGCGTGTTGCGGTCGAGCGCGGCCTCGAGCGCCTCGCGGGTCTCGGCCGCGCTCTGGAACCGCTTCGCGGGATCCTTCTCGAGCAGGCGATCGACCACGGCGGCGAGCGGGGCGGGCACGCCGACCATCGGCGGCGCGGGCTCGTGGCCGTGCATCGCGATCAGCTCGTGCGCCGAGTCCGAGACGAACGGCAGCCGCCCGCACCCCGCCAGGAACAGGATGCAGCCGAGCGAGTAGAGATCGGCGCGGCCGTCGCAGCTCTGGCCGAGCGCGAGCTCGGGCGGCATGAACGCAGGCGTGCCGAGCATCGCGCCGGCGTTGGTCATCGTGGTCGACGTGCGATCCGGCGCGACCGACTTCGCGAGCCCGAAGTCGAGCACCTTGATCAGGTCGCGGCCGCGCGACAGCACCATGATGTTGGCGGGCTTGAGATCGCGGTGGACGATCTGCAGCGCGTGTGCGCCCTCGAGCGCGTCGCACACCTGCGCGCCGATCCGCACGACGCGCTCGGGGCCGAGCACGCGCTCGGTGCGGATCACCTCGTCGAGCGTGCGCCCGGTGACGAGCTCCATCACCAGGTAGAACACGCCGTCGTCGGTCTGGCCGAAGTCGAGCACGGCGACCGCGTTGGGGTGGCTGAGCCGGCTCGCCAGCTTCGCTTCGCGCAGGAACCGCTTGATCACGTCGGGCTCGTAGACCAGCTGCGAGTTGACCAGCTTGATCGCGACCTCGCGATCGACCGAGTGCTGCGAGCCGCGATAGACCGCGCCCATCCCGCCCTCGCCGATCTTCTCGATGATCGTGAACCGGCCGTCGAGATCGCGGCCGAGGAACGGGTCCTTGCGCGCCGACAGCCGGACCAGCCGCGCGCCGTCGCTCGGGCAGCGGTCGCCGGGCGGAAACGTCCGCTCGCAGCTCGGGCAGTAGTATTCGCCGGGCGGTTTCGAGTCCGGCTTGGTAGTCACCGCGACCACTCCAGCGACAGCACGCCGCCGCCCGCGCGCGGCGTGATCGAGACGATCGGCGCCTCGTCGTGGCTGCGATGCAGCAGGTAGCCGGTCACGAACATCCCGACGCCCGCGGTCCACAGGCCGATCGTGGCGTACTTCGAGACGTCGTAGCTCGTCGAGTAGCTGCGGTAGGTCGACGACGACTTCGTGCTGTCGAGCTCGTACCAGCTGAGGCCCATCACGCCGTAGCTCACCAGCCCGGCGCCGAACGTGATCGCGCCGGCGATCATCAGGTCGCGCGGCAGCCGGCTCGGTGCGTGGCCGGCGGGATGCGTGCCCTCCTTCTGCACGGTCACGACCTCGGCCGGCCGGTGCAGCACGATCGCGATGCGCTGGGGCGTCGCATCGGTGATGTCGATGTCCTGCTGGCCGGTGATGTAGCCGTTCGCGCTCGCGACGATCGTGTGATGGCCGAACGGCAGATGGATCTTGCGCGGCTCGAACGCCTCGTCCTGCGGGAACGTCGACACCTGGACCTTCGCGTCGATCCCGGGCGGATCGACCGCGATGTCGACCTCGGCGACCCGCGCGGTCGCGACCTTCTGCGCGATCAGCTTCTCGGCCTCCGGCACCCAGTCGGGCAGCGGGTCCTCGGCGGTCGCGCGGGCGTGGCAGCGCGCGAGGAAGATCTCGGCCTGCGGCCACGCCTCGCCGCGCAGGTAGGCGAGCGCGATCAGGCAGGCGTGACTCGCGCGCGGCTCGATCGCGTCGGCCTGCTTGAACGCCGCGATCGCCTCCGGGTAGCGCGCCAGCTTGGCGAGCTGCTCGCCCTTGGCCTGGAGCTGCTCGGCGGTGTCGGCCCGCGCCGGCGCGGCGATGCACACCGTAGCGACGACGGCGATCCACCTCACGACCTCCTAGCGTAACACGCCGGGTCGCACGCTCCGATGTACGACACTGTCGCAGCGACGCCGCGGCGGCTGTCCCTTCGCAGCGCGCGGCGCCGGCGCTATGACGGGCCATGTCGCGCGCTCCCTACATCGGGCTCCACGTCGTCCCCGCCGGCCGGCGCACCACCGCGGCCGACATCGTCGCGAGCGTGCGCGACCAGATCGCGCGGGGCGCGCTGCCCGCGGGCAGCCGGCTGCCGCCGGTGCGGGCGCTCGAGAAGCAGCTCGGGCTGTCGAAGAACACCGCGCAGGCCGCGTACGACGAGCTGGTCGCGCGCGGGCTGGTCGAGGCGCGGGTGCGCGAGGGCGTGTTCGTGCTGGCGGCCCAGAGCGTCGCGGTGCCGGCGCCGATCGCGTCGCCGCCGCTGCCCGGCGTCGTGCCGCCGCCGCTGACCAGGCCGGAGATCCCGCGCGGCGCGATCCCGCTGTCGACCGTGTTCATCGATCCCGAGCTGCTGCCGACCGAACGCATCGCCGAGTGCGCGCGCTCGGTGCTGCGCGAGCGCATGCCGAGCCAGTACGACCAGCAGGGCTACGGCCCGCTGCGCGAGGTGATCGCCCGGCGGCTGGGCGCGCGCGGGCTCGACGTCGAGCCCGACGAGATCGTCGTGACCACCGGCTCGCAGCAGTCGCTGGACATCGTGGCGCGCGCGCTCGCGGTGCATCGCGTGGCGGTCGAGAGCCCGGTCTATGCCTACGCCAAGCTGCTGTTCGAGAGCCTCGGCCACGAGCTGGTCGGCCTCCACCTCGATCCGTTCGCGGGGCTCGATCTCGCGCAGTGGGATCGTGCGCTGGCGCGCCGGCCGTCGCTCGCGTACCTGATCCCGAGCTTCCAGAACCCGACCGGCTACTCGTACACCAGCGCCGAGCTGCGCGGCGTGCTCGAGCTGTGCGCCCGGCACGGCGTGGCGATCCTCGAGGACGACTGGGGCTCCGACATGCTGTCGGACGGCGAGTACCGGCCGATGCTGCGCATGCTCGGCGGCAAGCACGTGCTGTACGTCAACTCGTTCACCAAGAAGCTGTTGCCGTCGCTGCGGATCGGCTTTGTCGCGGCGCATCCGTCGCTCGTGCCGACGCTGGTCGCGATGAAGCGGCTGTCGACGCTCGGCAACGCGTGGCTGACCGAGGCGGTGGTCGCCGAGTTCCTCGATCGCGGCTACTACGACACCCACCTCCAGGCGCTGCAGCAGGCGCTCGACGCGCGCTACGCGGCATGCCTGGCCGCGCTCGACGAGCTGATGCCCGATTCGGTGCGCTGGACCCGTCCGGGTGGCGGACCGACCCTGTGGCTCGAATTGCCCCGCGGCGTCCGGTTCGAGGCGGTCGAGGCCGAGCTGGCGCGGCGCGGCGTGCACGTCAGCAACGCCGCGTCGGCGTTCGTCGGCGAGCCGCACCTCCACGGCTTCCGCATCGCGTACGCGTACCTGTCGGAGACGGACATGCGGAAGGCGCTCGCGATCCTGGCCGGCGCGTTGCGCTAGACTACGCGGAGTGAGGCTCTGGCCCGTCGCGCTCGCCGCCGCCGCGTGCAGCTCCGCGCCGGCCGCGACCACCGACTTCTTCGGCCCGACGGTCGAGCCGCCGCGCGGCCTGATCTTCGTGCACCCCGGGATGAGCGTCACCGAGGCCAAGCAGCTCGTGCCCGGGCTGCACGAGCCCGATCACAAGGGCATCCGCGACGAGCTCATCCTCGACTCCGGCGTGTCCGACGTCCAGCTCACGGTGCGGATCGACTCGGGCACGGTCGCCGGCATCGTCGCGATCGTGCAGGGCAACGGCGCGCGCGAGCTGCTCACCCGCGCCTGGGGTCCGCCGCAGATCACGCGCGACTCGCTCGGCCAGCCCGAGGTGACGTGGGCGAGCGAGTCGACCGGCTGGAAGGTCAGGCTCGATTGCCTCGAGCGCAACTGCCTGGTCGAGTACAGCCCGTATCGCGTGCTGACCGCGGAGTTCTTCGGCGCGCACGTCGTCCCGCCGGGCGAGCTCTCCAAGCTCAAGATCGGGATGAAGCTCGACCAGGCGCGCGCCCTGGCGCCGGGGCCGGTCGCGGTGCGCGCCGGGATCCCGACCGACGTCGACGGCGTGCGCGAGTTCGTCGCGATCGACGACAAGCTCAACGTCGTGCGCTCGATCTATCTCAACCTGCCGCCGCATGCCGAGGACCTGATCGCCGCGGCGTGGGGCGAGGGCTCGCGCGCGATCGAGCCGGTGAACAAGGCCGTGCTGGTGTGGCCGGATCCGGAGACCGGCTGGCGCGCCACCCTGCGCGACGCGCTCGGCTACAGTCACGACCTCGTGTTCGACAACTACATCCCGGCCGCGCAGCTGTTCGGCGATCAGCCGGACCGGCTCGACGCGCTCGCCGAGCCGGTGCTCGGTCAGACCGTCGAGCAGGTCAAGAAGGCCTATCCCGACCAGGTCGCGATGCAGGGCAAGGAGCTCGCGCTGTCGCTGCCGCCGACCGAGTGGGAGCGCGGTGCGACCCGGTTCGTGCTCGCGGTCGCGGGCGGCAAGGTGCGCGCGATCTCGTTCGCGATCCCGTGGAAGCCGCACCCCGACGCGCGCGACACCCTGCTCGAGCTGTTCAAGCACAAGTGGGGCGAGCCCCGGCAGATCGAGGACGACGGCAAGCCGGTGCTGCTGTTTCGCGAGGACGAGCCGCGAGTCGAGGTGCGCGAGGACACCGCGCACGGCGCGTGGCAGCTCGATCTCAAGTGATCGAAGGGCTGCCCCGGTGGCATTGCCGCTAGTTGCCGTTCTGGATCGGCGCGGTGAACGACAGCGACGTGATCTTCGTGGTGCAACCGTCGTTCACCACCGTGGTCGCGCCGTTGCTCGCGTTGATGTCGACGTGGACGAACGTCGCGTTGGTCACGGTGCCGACCATGTTGCTGCCGAGCGAGGTCACCTTGAGCGTCCCGCCGTCGGCCATGTACGTGCTGCCGGGCGTGCCGTTGTTGAAGCAGTCGGGGCAGTCCGCTTCGATGATCACGCAGCCGCCGCACTGCGAGTCGTCGGGCGTCGACGGGATCGTGATCGTGACCGGCGCGGTGACCTCCTGGCCGAATGGCGCGTAGGTCGCGACCAGCTGGACGTAGAGGTAATCGGCGGGATTGTCGTTATCGAGCTGGCCGAGGTAGTCGTACTCCTCGGGATCCTGGCTGGTCTCCGAGTAGTAGTCGGCCATCTGCGTGCTCGGGTTCAGCGTGCCGAAGCTCGCCGGCACCTGGCAGTTGCTCTGGGCGCTGCCGTCGCTGCCGCCGCCGCTGTCCTTGCCGCCGCCCTTGCCGTCGCCGACGCCGCCGTCGCTGTTCGACGGCAGGGGCGGATAGCCGCAGGCCGCCACCGCGAGGATCGCGATCACGAATGCGCGCATCTACCACCTCCCGCCGATCTGGATGCCCGCGGTGCCGGGGCCCACCGCCGGCGCGACCACGTGCTTGGGCGCCTCGCGATCGTCCTGCAGCCACAGGTAGACCGCGACGCCCACCGTGGCGACGCCGGCGATGCCGAGGCCCTCGGCGACGTAGCGCTTGGTATTGGCCGAGTTGTACAGGTCCATGCTGTGCTGCTTGGTGGCGTCGTCGTAGGTGCTGTCGCCCCACAGATCGAACGCGAGCGCGGTCGCGAGCACGACGCCGGCGGACAGGGTCGCGATCTTCGCGCCCATCTTGCGGCGGCCGGGCGCCGGCTCCGCGCTCGTCGTCGTGGTCGTCGTCGCGGCCGCGGCCGCGGCCGCGGCAGGGGTCGGCACCGCGCCGGGCACGGCCTTGGCGTCCTTCTGGACCGTGACCTCGACCACCTGGTTGTCGCCGGCGATCGCGACCGTGATCGTCTCGGACCACACGTCGCGGTCGCCGAGCCGCGCGGTGAACGTGTAGGTGCCGGCGTCGACCGGCAGCGGCAGGTTCCACTGGCTCGGGTCGATCACGGTCTCGTCGCGGTGGATCGCGAGGCCGTCGGGGTGCGCGCCGATCTTGACCGTCACCCGCGACAGCCGCGGCTCGAGCCCGGCGGCGCGATCGGTCGCGACCTTGTGCAGCTTCTTGCCGACATCGTCGGCGGCGCCGCGGGTCGCGCGCTCGGCGTCGTTGAACAGCTTGTACGCGCTGGCGAGCTGGCCGTTCTTCTCGCGGCAATCGGCCTGGTTGAACAGCGTCGTGGTCGCCGGCGCGAGCTTCTGGCTCTCGTCGAACGCGTCGCACGCCTCGGCGAGCTGACCCGAGGCCTCGAGCGAGCGGCCCTGCTTGAACAGCGCCTCGGCCTTCGCACTGGTGGAGTCGGCGGTCGCGAGCTGCGGCAAGAGCACGAGCAGGAGCGGGAGGATGCGCGTCATCTTCATCGGCTGGTGGGGATGCCGTCGTCGCCCAGCGTGGTCCCCGAGAACGACGGGCGCGCGGCCGGGCGCGGCGGGTTGGGCGCGGCGGGCTTGACCGCCGTGTGCGTGGCGTGGTGCCAGCGCTCGCCGCGGACCAGATCCGCGGCCTCGGGACCGAGGTTCCACGACGCGAGGTCATCGCTGGTGCCGGCGACCCCGTCGGGCCCGGCCGAGCTCACGCCGATCATCTGATCGGCCGGCTGGTCGGTGCACGTGACGATCAGCGGATGGCCCCACGGATCGACCACGCCGCCCGGGACCAGCTCGGCGAGCTCGCCGTGGCTGGGGCACGGCGCGCCGGCATGGCCGGGCGCCCACGAGCGGAACGCGGCGAGCGTCGCGGCGATCTGCTGCTTCGCGATGTCGCTCGGCGGGATCGGCGTGGCGCTCGGCGCGACCGGCGCCGGCGTGGCGGCGGACGCGGCGGGATGGGGCGCGCGCGAGCCCGACGGGAACGCGACGAGGCCGGCGATCCCGACCACCAGCGCGAACGCGACCACCGAGATCGCGATCCACATATCGATGCGGCGGCGGCGCGGCCGCGGCGGCTCGTCGTCGTCGGGCAGCGGCATCATCGCGCCGACCGACGACGACAGCGTGGTGTTCTTGCGCAGCCGCGCCGACTCCGACATCGCGGGCGGCTCGTGCGGGATCACGCCGTCGAGCGCGGCGGCGAGCGCGGCACCGTCGGGATAGCGCGCGGCCGGATCCTTGGCCATGCACACCGCGAGCACGGCCTCGACCTCGCGCGGGATGCCCTTGCGGCGCAGCGACGGCCGCACCGGCGGCTCCATCATGTGCTTGGCGAGCAGCTCGCCGACGCCCTCGGCGTCGAACGGCGGCTGGCCGCACAGCGCCATGTAGAGCACGCAGCCGAGCGTGTAGATGTCGGTGCGCCGATCGATCGTCCCGCCGCCGCGGCACTGCTCGGGCGACATGTACATCGGCGTGCCGAGCAGCACCGACGTGTTGGTCTTGACCGCGATGTGATCGTCGACCAGCTTCGCGATGCCGAAGTCGAGGATCTTGGCGCGCTCGCCGCCGGGCACCGCGGGATCGCGCACGATGAAGATGTTCTCGGGCTTGAGATCGCGGTGAAAGATGCCGCGCGCGTGCGCCGCGCCGAGCGAGCCCGCGATCTGGCGGACCAGCCGCAGCGCATCGCCGACCGCGAGCGGCCCCGCGCGCTCGACGCGCTGCGCGAGCGTCTCGCCCTCGAGCAGCTCCATCACGAGGTACGCGCCGCCGTCGTGCGCGTAGCCGAAGTCGAAGATCTGCACGATGCCGGGATCCGAGATCGCGGCGGCCGCGCGCGCCTCGTTGAAGAAGCGCGTCACCACCTCGTCGCTCGCCGACAGGTCGGGCCGGAGCAGCTTGATCGCGGCGCGCCGGCCGATCAGCGTGTGCTCGGCGAGCCACACCACGCCCATGCCGCCTTGCCCGATCGGCTCGACCAGCCGATAGGCGCCGAGCTGCGTGCCTTCGTCAGCTCTCGTGGTCTCGGAATCGCGACGCATGCGGATGCGGCGGCGAATACCACGCGCCAGCGCGCGGGCGTTGTTGCATTGCCGTGACGGTCAGTCAAGCAATAGATTGGCGCGCGATCGCGATGCGGGCGCGCTCCGCAAGCGCGCGCACGACGACGATGAACGGTGCGAAGCGCTCGTCTCGGGTGAGCCCTTGGACGTAGCGAAAGTAGATCTGTTGCAGGATCACTGCTGTCTTGAACAAACCGAATGCGTAGTAGAACACCAAGCTTTCACAGCGCCGGTCCGACCGCTGGAGGTAGCGCGCTGCGAGCGCGGTTCGCTCCAGCATGCCCGTGCGCGACGTCACGCCGAACAGCGGCTGATGAAACACCGGCGGATCGTCGGCCTGCACCCAGTACGAGAGTGAAGTGCCGAGGTCCATCAACGGATCGCCCAGCGTTGCCATCTCCCAGTCGAGCACTCCCGTGATCCGCTCGAACGACGGATCGAAGATCACGTTGTCGAACTTGAAGTCGTTGTGGATCAACGCGGGCGCGCCCTCCGGCTGGAGGTGCTGCGCGAGCCACCCGGCGGTCTCGGTCATCGCGGGGATGTCGTCGGTCTGCGAGCCGGCGTAGCGCTCGCTCCAGCCGCGGACCTGGCGCTCGATGTAGCCCGCCGGCTTGCCGAGATCGCCGAGCCCGGCCGCCGCGTAATCGACCGCGTGAAGATCGACGAGCGCATCGATCAGCAGCTCGCACGCGCGCCGGATCTTTGCCGGATCGGCGGCCAGCTCGGGCGGCAGGTCGCGCCGCAGGATCACACCGCGCCGGCGCTCCATCAGGTAGAACGGCACGCCGAGCACGTCGGGCTCGCTGCAGTACGCGAGCACGCGCGGCGCGCGATCGAACACCGGCGCGAGCTTCGATAGCACGGCGACCTCGCGGCCCATGTCGTGCGCGGACTTCACCTTCGAGCCGAACGGCGGGCGGCGCAGCACGTACTCGCGCTCGCCGTGGTGCACGAGGTACGTCAGGTTCGAGTGGCCGCCGGGGAACTGCTCGATCGCCACCGCGCCGTGCGCGCCGAGCTCGCGATCGAGGTAGGCCGCGAGCGCGGCGGTATCGAGCTGTTCCCCGGGGCGGACCGGCGCGGGCGTGTCTTCCACTCGCCGAGCCTACACCGAGGTCGATGCCCACGCGTCCGCGTGCACGTGCCGCGCGCGCACGCGAACGAGCGGGCACCTGGCGCGTCGGCGCGGCCTCAGCGCATCGCCTCGGCGTCCGCGATGCCCTGGTTGATGAACCGGATCGCGAGGTCGAGGTGCCCGATCGCGCGGTGCTTGAGGCCGCGCGCGAACCGGTTGTCTTCCTTCTCGTTGACGTCGGCGCGCGCCTCGGCCGCGAGGTCGAGCGCCTTGTGCAGGCGGCCGCGCCACGGCAGCGCCGCGTCGATCGGCGGGTGATCCTCGAGCGGCTTGCCGTCGTCGATCGCCGCGCCCTTGATCTCGCCGATCGCGGCGTCGAGCTCGCGGATCGCGGTCTTCTCGTCCCACTTGATGACCAACCCGGCGGGGCGCTCGAGGAGGGCGCGCGCGGCGCGCATGTCGGACAGCGCGTGCAGGTACGCCGGGTGCTTCGCGGGCTCGTCGGCGAGCGCGATGCCGTTCTTGACGAACGCGTCGGCGGCGTCGAGGTGGCGGATCGCGCGATGCTTGAGGCCGCGCGCGAACGTGTTGTCCTCCTTCTCGTCGATGTCGTGCCGCGCCTGCGCGAGCAGCTCGTCGGCGCGGTGCAGCCGCCCGCCGTAGTCGAGCGCGCTGTCGATCGGCGGATGGTCCTCGAGTGGCTTGCCGTCGTCGATCGCCGCGTCCTTGATCTCCTTGATCGCGGCGTCGATCTCGCGGATCGCGACCTTCTCGTCCCACTTGATCCACGCGCCGGCCGGGCGCTCGAGGTTGGCGCGCGCGGTGCGCAGGTCGCTGAGCGCGTGCAGGTAGGCCGGGTGACTGCCGGGAACGTCGGCGCGCGCGACCCCGCCGCCGCACAGCGCCACCAGCGCCGCGATACATAGTCTCTGGTTTCTCATCGGACTCTCCTTCCAGCTGGACGTTAAACGTCCGGAGCGCGACGCGGCAGGAGTCCGAAAA
Source organism: Kofleriaceae bacterium (assembly GCA_035516595.1). Taxonomy (GTDB): domain Bacteria; phylum Myxococcota_A; class Polyangia; order Haliangiales; family Haliangiaceae; genus JABFXX01. Next base: position 44,406 of record DATJAE010000119.1, read on the forward strand.
ATTCACGTCGCCGTGTAACGCTGCAGGATCCGCTTGGCCACGACCATCTTGTGGACCTCGTCCGGGCCGTCGTAGATGCGCGCGCCGCGCTCGTGGACGTAGTAGTGGGCGAGCACGGTGTCGCTGGTGATGCCGAGCGCGCCGTGCAGCTGGATCGCGCGGTCGACCAGCCGCATCATCACGTCGGCGACGTAGAACTTGATCAGCGAGACCTGGTCGCGCGCGGCCGCGAAGCCCTTGTGCTCGATCGTCCACGCGGCGTGCAGCACCATCAGGCGCGACGCGTCGATCTCGGCGCGCGCCTCGGCGATCCATGCCTGCGCGATCTGGCGCGATGCCAGCGTCTTGTCGCTGTCGATCTTGCGGCGCGCGACGTGCGCGCACGTGGTGTCGAACACGCGCTCGCAGATGCCGATCCAGCGCATGCAGTGATGGATCCGGCCCGGGCCGAGCCGCTCCTGCGCGATCAAGAAGCCCGCGCCCTCGGCGCCGAGCCGGTTGTCGACGGGCACGCGCACGTTGCGGTACCAGATCTCGGCGTGCGACGCCCAGCCGCTGCCGGCGTCGCCCATGATTTTGATGTTGCGCGCGCGCTCGAACCCGGGCGTGTCGGTCGGCACGATGATCATCGACGCGCGCGCGTGCGGCGGCGCGTCCGGGTTGGTCACCGCCATCACGATCGCGAACGCCGCGCCGTCGGCCGAGCTGGTGAACCACTTGTGGCCGTCGATCACGTAGTCGTCGCCGTCGCGCCGCGCGAGGCACGACAGCATCGTCGGGTTCGACCCCGGGTTCTCCGGCTCGGTCATCGAGAAGCACGAGCGGATCTCGCCGCGCGCCAGCGGCTCGAGCCAGGCCTGGCGCTGCGCCGGCGTGCCGTACTTGTGGAGGATCTCCATGTTGCCGGCGTCGGGCGCCTGCGCGCCGAACACGTAGTGGCCCAGCGGCGAGCGGCCGAGCCGCTCCGACACCAGGCCGTGCTCGACCAGGCCCAGGCCCAGGCCGCCGAGCTCGGTCGGCAGCTGCGGCCCCCACAGGCTCTCGGCCTTGCACTGCGCGCGCAGCTCGGCGAGCCGCGGCGCGGCGGCGACGAAGCCGCGCTCGAGCACCTCGCGCTCGGCGGGGATCACGCGATCGGCGATGAACGCTTCCACGCGTTCGAGCAGCGGGCGCACGGCGGCAGGCGGATCGAAGTCCATGTCAGTACTCCGTGTGGAGCTCGGCCGGCAGGTGCGCCACCGAGTTGAACGCGACCAGCGACACCCGATCGGGGTGCCAGTCGAAGCCGACGGTGCGGAGCTTGAGCTCGCTGACCGACGCGTTGCGGATCATCACGCTGGTCCGGATCATGTGGTGGAGGCTGGCGCCGAACGCCAGGCCGACCGCGACGCCGATCGGCCCGGCCGACGTCACGATCGCGGCGCGCCCGCCCGAGCCGAGATCGCGGATCACGCGATCGAGCGCCGCCTTGACCCGCGCGGCGAACGCGGTGACGCGCTCGACCTCGTCGTGCGTCCACTCGTCGCGCGACCACCGGCCGAGCACGGCGTGAAACGCGCGATCGGGGTGCGCCGCGAGCTCGGGCTGCTCGGCGAGCAGCCGCGGCATGAAGTGCGCGAGCAGATCGTGCGCGTGATACTCGGCGAGCTCGCCGAGCCAGGTCGCGGGCGGCAGGTCGCGGCCCGCGCACGCCAGCGCCGCGGTGTCCTGTTGCCGGCGCAGCGGCCCGACGTACAGCGCGTCGATCCGGGCCGCCGCGAGGTAGCCGCCGAGCGCGCGCGCCTGGTCCTGGCCCTTGGGCGAGAGCCGGTCGTAGTCGGCGTGGCCGTACATCGCCTGGCCGTGACGGACGAGCAGCAGCGAGGCCACGCGCGGACGCTATCAGAAATACATCCGGCACTGCTTGCAGTAGAACCGCAGGTGCTCCTCGACCCACGCCATCGGCGCCTCGCACTGCGGGCACGCGGGAGTGGGCCCCGAGGTCGCGACCTGCGCGTTCTTCGGCGGCGGCAGCGACGCCGGCGCGGTCGAGATCGGGAGCTTCGCCGGGGCCGAGGGCTCGGGCGTCGGCGCGGGCTCGGGCGCGGGCAGGACCGGCGCGTACGCGACCACCGCCTGCGCGACCGCCGGCTTGACGTTGATCTCGGAAGCCGAGACGCGCTCGCGCGCCGCGGTCTCCTGATCGTCGTCGACCGGCGGTCTGGCCGGCACGGTCGGCGCCTCGCCGTCGTGCCTGCGCCGATCGGCCGCGGCCGCGTTCGCCGCCGCCTTGGCCTCCGCGTCGATCTCGACCGCGGTCACGTAGTCGGTCTCGCGCATCGCGGCCTCGAGCTTGCCGTCGCTCTCGGTGTCCTCGCGCGCCGGCACCACCTTGGAACGCTCGGTGTCGCTCTTGGGCGGCGGTGGGACGGCGATCGCGATCGTGCTGCGCTTCTCCGGCATCGCGCGGTCGCCGCCGGGCGGCGTCTTCTTGCCGATCGCCGGCAGCGAGATCGACGGCTTGCTCGATCGCCCCGGCGCGGCCTTGGGCGCGGGCAGCTGGCTGGCGGAGCTGCGCTTGGGTGTGGTGAGCGCCGCGGCGCGCAGCGCGGGGATCGCGACCGGCATGACGAGCGGCGCGGTCGGTACCAGCGGCACCGGCGCGACCGGCGCGACCGGCGGCGGCGGATCGATCGGACCCGACTCGGCGCGCTCGTGATCGTGCGGCGGCGGCGGCGCGGCCTGCCTGCCGGCGATCGGCGGCGGCGCGGTCGGCGGCGGGGTGGGCCGCGCCGGCGGGATCGCCGGCGGAGGCGGCGTCGGTCGCGGCGGCGGCGCGGGATGTGCGGCGATCGTCCCCGGCTCGGGCGCCATCGCATGGGCGACGCCGGGCGGCGGCGGCGGTTGCGGCGGCGGATGATGCGGCGGCGGAGCAGGCGTGGGCCGCGGCGGTGGCTGCGGCAGGCCGACGATCGCCTCGACCGACGCGCGCGGCATCGGCGTGGGCGCGCGGGTCGGCATCGCCGGCGGAGCCGGCGCGGGGATCACGCCGTGCATGTCGTAGAGCGGGCGCAGCTGCGGCGCGCGCTCGACCACCGGGCCGGGCGGCGGGCTCGGCGGCTGCGGCGCGCCGATCCGGGGCTCGGGACCGAGCGCCGCGGGACGCAGCGTGTCGTGCTGCTGCACGAGCAGGTCGCGCACGTCGACCGGCTGCGGCGACGGCACGTCGACGTGGGGCAGCGACGGCTTGAGCCGCAGCGGCTCCTTGCGCACGCGCATCGTCGCGATCGCCGCGATCGCGGTCGCGCCGGCGCCCGACCAGAACAGGATCAGGCCGAATCCGATCGGCACGTTCACCGGCTGCCCGGCCTCCAGGTCCGGCCCGCGGATCATCAGCAGCGCGACGCCGATCGAGGCCAGCGCCGCCACGATCAGCGCGAGCTTCGCCACGGTCTTGCGACCATCGCCGATCCGCCACGCGCTGACCGCGAGCGCGATCGCGAACAGCATCGCGAGCCCGCCGAGCCCGAGCTCGACGTAGCCGAGGATCTCGAGCTCGCTGCCGACGTCGAGCGGCTGGCATTCGACGGTCTCGCCCAGGTTGCAGCCGCTCGCGCCGAGCAGGCCGACATGGATGTCCTTGCGCTCGATGACCTTGTCGCCGATCTGGGGATGGCCATCCCACCAGCCCGGCACGATCGCGCCCGCCAGCACGCCGGACGCGAGCGCACCGGCGAACGCGATCGCAGCGGTGACCGCGAGCAGCGCGCCGAGCGCGCGGGATCCCATGGCGAGATCACTCTATCACGGCATCGAGCGCGCCGGCCGCCGTCGACGCGGTGCGAAACAAGGCGCGGACCTCGGGGCGAAGCACCGCCGCGTCGACCGCGTGATCGAGGAACGCGTGCATCGGCGCCCAGAACCCGTCGATGTCGAGGAACACGATCGGCTTGGCGTGATAGCCGAGCTGGATCCCGGTCAGCGTCTCGAACGCCTCCTCGAGCGTACCGAACCCGCCCGGGCCGACCACGAACGCATCGGCCAGCTCGAACATCATCGCCTTGCGCTGGTGCATCGTGTCGACCACGTGGAGCTCGTCGAGCCCGCGATGCGCGACCTCGAGCTCGACCAGCGCGCGCGGGATGACGCCGATCGTACGGCCGCCCGCGGCGATCATCGCGTCGGCGAGCACGCCCATCAGGCCGCGGTGCGCGCCGCCGTAGACCAGCGCGAGGCCGCGCCGCGCCAGCTCGGCCGCGAGCGCGCGCACGGCCGCGGCGTGCCGGGGCAGGCCATCGGACGACGACAGGAACACGCACACGCGCTCCACGCCCGTAACGTACACTGGCGGCGTGCAGCTCGTCTGGCACGATCGCGCGTTCGCGCAGCTGTCGGCGGCCGAGCTGTACGCGATCGTGCGCCTGCGCGAGCGGGTGTTCGTGGTCGAGCAGCGCTGCATCTACCTCGACGCCGACGGGCTCGATCCGGTCGCGCGCCACCTCTGGGCCGAGCGCGCCGGCGAGGTCGTCGCCTACCTGCGCATCCTGCCGGCCGGGGCGCGCTACGCCGAGCTCGCGATCGGCCGCGTGGTCACCGCGCCCGAGCTGCGCGGCGCGGGGCTCGGCCGCGAGCTGATGCACCGCGGGCTCGCCGCGGCCGGGCCGGTCGCGATCCGGCTGTCGGCGCAGGCCCACCTCGAGGCGTTCTATCGCGAGCTCGGGTTTCGCCGCGCGTCGGAGGTCCACGACGAGGACGGCATCCCGCACGTCGAGATGGTGCGCGATCCGTGATAAGCACGCTGCATGCGCATGATCCTCGTCGGTCCGCCCGGCGCCGGTAAAGGCACGCAGGCCGCGCGCCTGGTCGACACGTTCCACATCCCGCACATCTCGAGCGGCGACATGCTGCGCGCGGCGGTCAAGGAAGGCACCAAGCTCGGCAAGGAGGCCGACGGCTTCATGAAGGCCGGCCAGCTCGTGCCCGACGCCGTGGTGATCGGCATGATCCTCGAGCGCATCGCCAAGCCGGACTGCGCCCGGGGCTTCATGCTCGACGGCTTCCCGCGCACGCGGCCGCAGGCCGAGGCGCTCGACCAGGCGATGGCGAAGGCCGGGGTCGCGCTCGACGCGGTCGTGCTGATCGAGGTGCCCGACGCGCTGATCGTCGAGCGCACCACCGGTCGGCGCAGCGATCCCGCGACCGGCACGATCTATCACATCAAGTACAACCCGCCGCCGGCCGGGCTCGAGGTCGTCCAGCGCAAGGACGACACCGCGGAGGCCTGCGCGACGCGGCTCGCGAAGTATCACTCGGAGACCGCGCCGATCGTGCCGTTCTACGACGGCAAGGGCATCCTGCGCCGGGTCGACGGCGTCGGCGAGCCCGACGCGATCACCCAGC
>DATJAE010000120.1:0-23894 GCA_035516595.1 Kofleriaceae bacterium
TCGCTGGATCCGGATCAACGAGACGCTGGCATCGCCCGAGCGCCGGGTCGCGACCACCGCGCTGCCCGAGCGACTGCACCAGGACATCGCGGCGCGCTAGGTCTCGTGATCCGGGTTCGGCGGGAGGTTGACGAGGTCCTCGGGGAACTTGGCCGCGACGTACGCGAGGATGTCGCGGATCGACAGCAGGCCGAGCACCTTGCCGGCGGCGTCGACGATCGGCAGGTGGCGGCGGCGGCCCCCGGTGAGCCGGCGCAGCGCCTCGGCGAGCGAGTCGCCCGGCCGGATCACGGTCGGGTGCGGCGTCATGACGTCGCGCACCAGCACGTGCGACCACAGCAGGTCGTCGTGATCGAGCCGGCTGACCAGATCGCGCTCGGTGAAGATGCCGACCAGCGCGCCGTCCTCCTCGACCAGCACCGCGCCGCGGCCCTTGGCCGTCATCTCGTCGACCACCTTCCACATCGCGTCGGCGACGTCGACCCGCGCGAACGCGCGCGCCGGCAGCTGCTCGACCGGCGTCGCCGCGAGCGCGGCCATCCCGCCGGTCGGGCGGAGCCCGCCCGGCTCCATCTCGGGCCCGCCGGTCGGGCGGAGCCCGCCCGGCTCGATCCCGGGTCCGCCGGTCACGAGCCACCTCCGAGATCGGTCAGGTTCACGACCGCCGAGATCTCGTCCTGCATGCGGATCGGCCGCGGCGTCGCGTCGATCTCGGCGAACAGCTCGCCGAGGTGGCGCATCACGTCCCACACGGTGAGCACGCCGAGCACCGCGCCGCCGTCGTCGACGATCGGCACGTTGCGGAAGCCCTCGATCGCCATCCAGTTGATCGCGAACGCGACGCCGTCGCGCGGGCGCAGCGTGCGCGGCTCGGGCGTCATCACGCTGCCGACCTCGAGCGTCTTCGGATCGGCGCGCACCGCGGCCACGCGGTTCAGGAAGTCGCGGCTGGTGAAGATGCCGCGCAGGCGGGACCCGTCGCAGATCAGCACGCAGTCGTGCGACTCGCTGCTCATCAGGTCGAACGCGCGCGATACCTTGTCGCTCGCCGCGAGCTGCGGCACGTCGCGCGTCCAGCCGATCTCCTCGATGGTCTTTTCCAGTCGACGCATGCTCCCCTCCCTCGATCACTATATCCGGGACGCGAGCAGCGCGGTCCCGTTTCGCAGCGGCAGCTCGATCGTGAACCGTGCGCCTCCGCCCGGGGCATCGGAAATCGTAATCCGGCCCCCATGGTCCGAGACAATCCGATGCACGATCGCCAGGCCGAGCCCGGTCCCGCCCTTGGTCTGCTTGGTCGTGAAGTACGGCGCGAACACCTTGTCCTTGAGCTCGCCGGGCACGCCCGGGCCGTTGTCCTCGACGACGAGCAGCGCGCGATCGCCGGCGTCGCCGCGCCGGGTGGTCACCGCGATCCGGCCACCGTCGCGGCCGTTGATGGCGTCGCGAGAATTTTCCACCAGGTTCAGCAAGACCTGCGTGAGCTGACCCTTGTCGGCATCGAGCAGCGGCAGATCGGGCGCGAGCCTGGTGTCGACCGTGGTCGAGCCCTGGTAGAGCGCGAGCGAGGACCGCACGATGTCGTTGAGGTCGACGCGCTGGAACTCGGGCTTGGGCATGCGCGCGAAGTCCGAGAACTCGGCGACGATGCGCTTGAGCCGGTCGGCCTCCTCGAGCACGGTCTCGGTCGACTCGTCGAGGATCTCGCCGAACTCGGGGTGGTGCTTCTTGTAGCTCTTGCGCAGCGTGTCCATCGCCATCTGGATCGGGGTCAGCGGGTTCTTGATCTCGTGCGCGAGCCGGCGCGCGATGTCCTGCCAGGCCGCGATGCGCTCGGCGATCACCAGGCGCTCCTTCGCGGTCTTGAGATCCTCCATCATGAAGTTGAACGCGGCGGCGACCGCGCCGACCTCGTCCTTGCTGCGCACCGGCACGCGGTGATCGAGATCGCCGCGCGCGGCGGCGAGCGAGCCCTCGACCAGGCGATCGAGATCGCGCGCGGTGCGGCGCGCGACGAACACGCCGACCAGGATGACCGCGCCGATCGCGCCGATCGCGAGCGCGGCGGTGGTCACGGTGATCCGCCACAGCAGGTCGTCCAGCCCGCCGTCGGACACCGCGGCCTCGATGTAGGCGACCGGGACGTTGTCGGCGTCGAGCAGCGGCACGCGGATCGGCGGATCCTTGGCGAGCTTCTGCCAGTCGGGGCCGCCCGGCAGCAGCGCGTCGCCGCTGGGCAGCACGACCCGCGCGTCGACCTGGCCCTCGCGGCGCACCGACGCGAGCACGTCCTCGGCGAAGCGCTTGCCGGCCTGCACCGCGACGACCTCGCCGCTGTAGCGCGCGAGCTGCGCGGCCTCGACCACGAGGATGGTCTCGAACCGCGAGCTCGCCATGATCTTCTCGCGCGCGAAGTACGGCTGGCCGTGCGTCGCGATCGCGCGCTGGCGCACCGCCGGCTGGGGCTCGGCGTGGATCGCCGAGTGATCGTGCGCCGAGATCAGCACGCTGTCCTCGCCCTCGGTGCCCTGGCCGGTGATCGTCAGCGTGTCGAGCGCGCGGCCGCGCATCACCGAGCCCGACTGGTCGCGGAAGCGGCGCAGCTCGTTCTCGTTCGCGAGGTTGCCCTTGGTGAGCTCGAGCAGGATGCCGCCGGCCAGCGGATCGTCGCGGCTGGCCAGCGACGCGACCGCCTGCTTGACCTCGGTGCGGCGCAGCTCGAGCTCGTGCTCGATCGCGTCCTCGACGCTGCGCCGGTTGGTCTGGTAGGCGTCGCGATACTTCGCGGTGACCGCGCGCGACGTGATCACCGCGGCGAGCGCGATCGGCACGAGCGCGGCGAGCGCGAGCGTGAGCGTGAACCGGCCGCGCAGCTTCACGGCCGGGTCCTGACCGGCGCGCCGAAGAAGAACATGTCGGCGTAGCCCGGCCGGCCGCTCGCGTCGAACGCGATGCCGCGCAGGTCGGTGCGGTGCCACATCCGCACCGCGCGGAACATCAGCGGCACGATCGGCGTGCGCTCGGCAAACGCGCGCGCGGCGGCCGCTGGATCGAGCGCGCCGGCGGCGAGCTGGCCGGTCGCCCAGTCGTCGTTGCCGGCGGAGAACGCAGCGCCGTACCACGCCGCGGTCTCGCGCAGCGGCTCGGCGAGCTGGCCGATCCACAGGTCGCACGAGCCGGCGGCGACGCGCTCGCGCAGCTGCTGCGCGGGCACGGCCGACACGGTCGCGGCGATCCCGAGCTTGTCGAGCGCGCGCACCACGCGCTCGGCGATCTCGCGATCGTCGGGCCGGGTGTCCTCGACCAGGATCTCGAACGCGAGCGTCGCGATCCGGCCGGGCTGGAGCTGCGGCACGCGGCGCGCGGCGTCGGCAAGCTGCGCGGTCGCGCCGGCGAGATCGCCCGCGCGCGCGGCGGCGTCGAGCGGCGGCGCGCCGGCCTCGACCGGGATCGGCGCGCGGGTCGGCAGCACGACCTCGCCCGAGCCGATCGTCGCGAGCCCGCCGCGCGCGATCGCGAGATCGAGCGCGCGCCGGAACGCGCGATCGCCGGTGATCGCGGCGTGGGCCTGGCCGAACCCGACGAACGCGAGCACCGCGGCGGGGCTGTTGACCTCGGCGGCGCGATACGTCGGCTCGCCGCCGGCGAACGCCGAGGCGCCGCGGACCGAGATCTGCGCGCCGCCGGTCTCGAAGTTGCGCGCCTCGCCATCCGGCGTGTCGTACCAGCGCAGCTCGAGGTCGACGTAGGGCCGGCCGGCGAAGTGGTCGTCGAACGCGCGCAGCTTCAGGCGATGGCGCGCGCGATCCCACGCCTCGACCGCGAACGGTCCCGTGCCGATCGGATGGTCGCCCGGCGGCTTGCCCTGCTTGGTCACGGCGGTCTGCGGCAGCGCGAGCATCAGCTCGAGGTCCGGGGTCGGCGCGCGCAGCGCGAGCTCGATCGCGTCGCCGTTGGCGCGCACCTCGGCGACCGACGCCAGCACCCAGGGCGCGGTCGCGCGGGTGCGCTCGAGCGACGCCGCGACGTCCTGCGCGGTCAGCTCGCTGCCGTCGTGGAAGCGCACGCCCTTGCGGATCGCGATGCGGACGGTCGTGCGCTTCTCGTCGTAGACCGGCGGGCCGAGCGCGAGATGCGGCTGGGCCTCGCCGTCGCCGTCGAGCCGGTACAGCGTGTCGAACACCAGCTCGGCGACCGTGGCCTCGGCGTGGCTCCTCGCGAGCGCCGGATCGAGCGTGGCCGGCGCACCGAGCAGCGTCGCCTCGACCTGGCCGGCGTAGCGCGGCCGGGTCTCGCCGTGCGCGATCGCCGCGCAGGCGACGAGCGCGAGCGCTGCGCGCCTCAATCGAGCCTCCACAGCTCGACGTGCCCGGGCTGATCGGGCGCGAACAGCCGGACCACCGCGATCACGTGCGGCGCGCCATCGCCATTGACGTCGGCGACCGCGAGGCCGACCACGCCCTCGGCGCTCGCCGGCTTGCGCAGCCTGGCCCGCTTCTCGTCCTCGCCGAGCGTGAGCACCTTGACGTAGTCGCGATCGCCGGGCGCGACCGCGGCCGAGTACACCAGCTCCGGCGCGCCGTCGCGATCGAGGTCGGCGAGCTCGAACGCCGTGCCGACGTTGGCGTAGCTGTAGTGCGCGGCATCGGCGCACGCGCTGCCGTCGGCGGCGCATCGCGCGACCGTGACCTCGAGCTTCGAGCCGGTCGACAGCTGCGCGCGCAGCTTGAGCGGGTAGCCCTGCGGATCGACCGCCGCCGCGCAGCGCGTGATGAACGTCGCGGCCGCGCCCTCGCCGAAGTAGTTGCGGCCGGGCACGAGCTGCGCGCGCTCGCCCGGGCACAGCTCGAACCCGGGCTCGCCGGGCTCGCCGACCAGCACCTTGCCGCGCCACGCGACCCGCATCCCGCGCTGGAAGCTCGACACGCTCGCGATCACCGCGCCGCGCTCGACCACCGCGGCGCCGACCGTGTCGCGCGGCTCGGGCACCGCCGGCTCGCCGGTGAACGCGACCCGGCCGAGCTCGCGCGGCCGGCCGGCGAGCGACACCGCGATCACCTCGCGTGCGGTGACGATGTAGAGCTCGGCCTTGCCGTCGCCGTCGAGATCCGCGGCGGCGACCGCGACCGGATCGGCGCCGAGATCGATCGGGCCGAGCCGCTGCGCCCGCCAGCGCGGCACCAGCGGCACGGGCGGCACCAGCTTGGGCGCGCGCGCCGCGACCGCGGCGTCGAGCCGGGCGCGGGCCTCGCCGGCGAGCCGGTGCAGGAAGTCGTCGTCCGCGCGCGCCTGCGCCGACCACGCGATCAGCGCCACCGCGACGAGCCGCCTCAATCGCCGTACTCTCCGAGCACCTGGCTGTCCTCGGTCGCCTCGCCCGGCTTGGTCGCGGTGATCGTCGGCTGCGTGCCTTCGAGGAACACCTCGTCGAGCGTGGTCTTCTTCGGCGCGCCCTCGGGCGCGAGCAGGCCGGTCTCGCGATCGATCGTCGCGGTCACGACGTGCGGCGGGCGCGGGAACTCCTTGCCGGTGAGGTTCATCTGCTTGGCGACGTCGATGAAGATCGGCGCGGCGACCCGCGCGCCCTGCTCGCCCGGCATCGGGCGGTTGTCGTCGTAACCGACCCAGACGCCGATCACGATGTCGGGCGTCATGCCGATGAACCACGTGTTGCGCGCCTCGTTCGACGTGCCAGTCTTGCCCGCGATCGGGATCTTCAGCTTCGCGCCGACCTCGGCCGCCGTGCCCTCGGTGGTCACCGACTCCATCATGTTGGTGATCACGTACGCGAGCTCGGGCGCCATCACCTGCTTGCCCGGCTCGGCCGCGACCGGCTTGCCGTCGATCGCGTCGATGAAGCGCGCCGGCGCGTAGACGCCGCCGGCGGCGAGCGTCGCGTAGGCGTTGACCTCCTCGAGCGGCGTGACCTCGACCGAGCCGAGCGCGAGCGACATCTCCTCGGGCAGGTTGCTCTGGATGCCCATGCGATGTGCCATCGCGGCGATCGCCTTGGGCGTCACGTCCTCGGCCAGCCGCACCGAGACCGTGTTGATCGACATCTCGAGCGCGGTGCGCAGCCGCATCAGGCCGGTCGACTCGCTGGCCTCGAAGTTCTTCGGCATCCACTTCGCGACGCGCTCGGCGTTGGAGTCGACCCGGGTCGCCGCGGTCGCGCAGGTCACGCTCTGGTCGGGATCGTTGGCGTGGCACTTGCGGTTCGCCGCGTCCTCGAACGCGGCGGCGTAGACGAACGGCTTGAACGACGAGCCCGGCTGGCGCTTGGCCATGGTCGCGCGATCGAACCCGCCGACCCGCGTGCTGTAGCCGCCGACCATCGCGAGCACCTTGCGCGACTTGATGTCCATGATCACGACCGCGCCCTGCGGCCCCGGCGCGAGCTCGACGCGCACCGTGCGATCCTTCTTCGGCGGGTCCTCGGCATCGCCGGTGTGGGCCTCGGCGTCGGCCTGAGCTCCGGGTGCGATCACCGCGACGATGTCGCCGGGCTTGAACCGCTCGCTCGGCTTCTTGACCTTGCCGTCGTCGTCGGGCGGGTTGTAGCGCGGGTCGTCCGCCGGCAGCGCGACCGTCGCCGGGTAGTGGCCGAGGTCGACCTCGAGCGAGCCCTTGTCGTCGTGCACCGCGGTGACCACCGCCTCGTAGACCTGCTTGGCGTCGGGCCCGCCCGCCGGCATCGCCTTGGCGAGCCGCACGATCTCGGCCTCGATCCGCTCCGGCTTCACGCTGCGCAGCGGCCGCCCGATCTTGTGGCGCTTGTCGACCACGCGCAGCCCGGCCTGCAGCGCCTTGACCGCATCGGCCTGAAGCTTCGGATCGAGCGTGGTGCGCACCTTCGCGCCCATCAGGTCGATCGGATCGCTGCGGTAGGTCGGCAGCTCCTTCTTGACCTGCTCGATCCACTCGGGCGCGGTGTCGAGCTCGGGGTACGGGTTCTTGACGATCTGCACCGGCGCGTCGATCCACTTCTGCGCGTCTGCCTGCGACAGCTTGCCGATCTTGACCATCTGGTTCAGCACGTAGATCTGACGGTCCTTGGCGAGCTGCGGGTTCTTGCCGTCGTGCAGCGCCTTGTACAGCCGCTCGGGCTCCTTCGGCAGGCTGGCGAGCATCGCGGCCTCGCCGACGTTGACCTGCGAGATGTCCTTGCCGAAGTACATCCGCGCCGCTTCCTGGACGCCGTAGGTGCTGTGCCCGAAATCGATCTGGTTCAGGTACAGCGTCATGATCTCCTGCTTGGTCAGCGCGTGCTCGAGCCGGCGCGCGAGGATGACCTCCTGGATCTTGCGCTTGAACGAGCGCTCGGACGTGAGCAGCAGGTTCTTCACGACCTGCTGGGTGATGGTCGACGCGCCTTCCTTGGTGTGGCCGGCCCGCAGGTTCGCGACGAACGCGCGCACCATCCCGACGTAATCGACGCCGCCGTGGCTCCAGAAGTTGTTGTCCTCGGCCGCGATGAACGCGTCGACCACGAACGGCGGGATCTGGTCGAACTGGACCAGCGTGCGGCGCTCGCTGCCGAGCTCGCCGATCACGCGATCGTTGGAATCGACGATCCGCGTGATCTGCTTGGGCCGGTAGTCCGCGAGCTTCTCGATGTTGGGCAGGTTGGGATCGCGGCCGTACATCCAGAACACCAGCGCGATCGTCGCCGTACCCAGCGCGGCGGCCGCGAGGATCACGATCGCGAGCCACTTGATCACGACGAGCGGCCACGGCCACGAGCGGCGCGGCTTACCGACGCCCTTGGGCAGCTTGCCCTGCGGCTTCCTGGGCTCGCCGGGCTGCGTCCACATCCGCTTGGTGGTGGCTAGAGGCATGGGCTTTTGAGGTGCAACTTGAAGGCCCGGCCGGGATGGCCGCGCAGCCAAATCATCCCCCGCTTGGGTCTGGTTTGCCACACGCGGCGTGTCTCGTCAGCCACGGGCGCGCTCGACGATCTGCACCGCCGCCCGGACGCCGAGCGCGAACCAGCGGGCGCGCAGCCGCGCCCGGCGATCGGGCGCGAGATCTCCTGGCGCGTTTATATAAGCCCGCCGGCGCGCCGCGATCCGGCTCATCGCGAGCGCGACGGTCACGCTGAGGTTGTAGCTCTCGGTGAAGCCGTACATCGGCACCGCGACCGCGCCGTCGCACGCCGCGATCGCGGCCGGCGACAGCCCGTCGTGCTCGTTACCGAACAGCACGGCGAGCGGCGAGCCGACGTCGACGTCCTCGATCGAGCGCGGCGCTCCCGGCAGGGTCGCGAGCACGCGAAAGCCCCGCGCGCGCAGCGCGGCCGCCGCGGCCTCGGCCGCCGGCCAGCGGACCAGGTCGATCCAGCGATGCGCGCCGCGGGTGACGCCGCTGGCGGCCGAGAACCGCGCGCCGGGCTCGATGACGTGGAGCTCCTGGATGCCGAGCGCCTCGCTCGTGCGGACCGCGGCGGCCGCGTTGTGCGGATCGTAGGTGTCCTCGACCGCGGTCGCGACCGAGCCCAGCCGGGCGTCGAGCACGCGCTCGATCCGCACGATCCGCTCGGCCGTCATCATCGGGGCCAGCACCTCGCACACCGCGGCCGGACCGTGTCGATCGATCATGCGCTCGATCGCGTCTGCCACGCCGCGATGATAACGTCGCCGCGTGCTCGCGTCCGAGGGAGTGGGACGCTTCGTGGGGGACCGCTACCGGATCGTCCGCGAGCTCGGGCGTGGCGGCATGGGCGTGGTCTATCTCGGCCGCGATCTGCGCCGCGACATGGACGTCGCGATCAAGTTCCGCTCGTTCATCCACCACGACGCCACGCTGTGGCTCAAGCGCGAGTTCCGCGCGGTCGCGTCGCTGCGCCACGCCAACCTGGTCGAGCTCTACGAGCTGGTCGTCACCGACCAGGCCTGCTACTTCACGATGGAGTACGTGCCCGGCCTCGATCCGCGGCGCCACGTCCTGCGCTCGCGCGTCCCGGTGATCGACCTCGAGCTCGCACACCAGGTCACGCACCAGACCGCGGTGTCGCTCGCGCCGCCCGCGCCGGCGCCGCCGCGCAAGGTGCCCGACGTCGACTTCGGCCGGGTGCGCGCGGTGCTCGCCCAGCTCGCCGACGCGCTCGCGTTCCTGCACGCGCGCGGCGTGATCCACCGCGACGTCAAGCCGTCGAACTCGATCGTGACGGCGTCGGGCGCGGTCAAGCTGCTGGACTTCGGGCTCGCGCTCGAGCACCGGCGAGCCGCCGAGGAGCTGGCGCGCGAGACCCGCGTGGTCGGCACCGCCGCGTACCTCGCGCCCGAGTACATCGAGCGGCTGACGGTGAGCCCGGCGATCGACGTCTACGCGCTCGGCGTGCTCGGCTACGAGCTGGTCACCGGCGCGCCGCCGTTCGGCGGCACGGTCAGCGTGCTGCAGCGGCTCGGCCAGCAGCTCGTGCTGCCTCGCGCGTCCTCGATCAACCCGGCGGTGCCCGACGATCTCGACGAGCTGCTCGCGCACGTGCTCGCGACCGATCCGGTGGACCGGCCGAGCGCGCTCGACGTCGCGCTGCGCCTGACCGGCGAGCTGTCGCAGCCGCACGCGGTGCGCCGCGTGCAGCGCTTCGTCGGCCGCGAGCGCGAGCTCGCGCAGATCGCGCGGCGGATCGCCGATCCCGAGCCGCGCGGCCGGCTGGTGCTGGTCGCCGGGCCGTCCGGCGCCGGCAAGACCGCGCTGGTCGACGAGGCGACCGGGCGCGCGCGCGAGCTCGCGCTGGTGTGGCGCGGCCGCTGTCACGATCGCGAGCAGGTGCCGTATCGCGCGTTCGACTTCGTGATCGACGATCTCGCGAGCGAGCTCGCCGGCAATCCGCGCCTGGCCACCGCGATCGAGCACGCGCCGGCCCTCGCGCGCGTGTTCCCGGCGCTCGGCGCCCAGCTCGAGGACGTCGCCGGGCCGCCCGCCGAGGACCTGCGGGTCGAGCGCGAGCGCGCGCTCGGCGCGATGGTCCAGCTGTTCGAGCACGTGCTGTCGCCGCGCGAGGGCGACCCGCGCGCCGGGTTCGGGCTGATCGTGATCGACGATCTGCAGTGGGCCGACGACGACTCGCTCGAGCTGCTCGCGCGGCTGGTCGAGCTGTGCGCGCGGCCGCTCACGATCGTCGCGAGCTGGACGGTCGAGGGCGCGCTCCCGCCGCGGCTCGCCGCGCTGGTCGAGCGGCTCGGCCGCGCGGCCGACCCGATCGAGCTCGGCGCGATGCCGCACGGCGAGCTCGCCGCGCTGATCGCCGACGTCGCGCCGGCCGCGTCGCTCGACCGGCTGCGCGCCGCGGCCGAGCTCGCCGCCGGCAGCCCGTACCTCGCCGAGCTGATCGGGCTCGAGCTCGCGGCGGCCGGCACCGCCGATCCCCAGGACGCCGAGCGCCGCCGGCTCGATCGGCTGAGCGCGCACGAGCGCGCGATCGCCGAGCTGTGCGCGCTCGCCGGCGGCAGCGCGTCGTTCGAGCAGCTGCGCGCGCTCGCCGGCGTGCCCGGCGCGCAGCTGCAGTCGGCGCTGCGCGGCCTCGAGGACGGCCGGATCGTGCGGCTGATCCCGTCGGCGACCGGCGAGCCGGCGTACGCGTTCTATCACCAGCGGCTGCGCGACGCCGCGCACGCCGCGATCGCGCCGCCGACGCGCCGCGCGCTCCACCGCCGGTTCGCCGAGCAGATCGAGGCCGGACGCGCCGCGCCCGACCAGCTCGCGTTCCACTGGGAGATGGCCGGCGAGCCCGGGCGCGCCGCGTCCTGGGCCGCGGCCGCAGGCGACGCCGCGCGCGCGCAGCTGGCGTGGGCGCTCGCCGCCGACTGGTACGGCCGCGCGCTCGCGCTCGGCGCCGACGAGGCCGTGCGCGCCGCCAAGGCCGAGGCCGAGCTGCTCGCCGGCAAGCTGGCCGACGCCGCGCGCGAGTTCGAGCGGCTCGCGGCGGGCGGCCAGGGCGGCGATCGCTACCTGGTGCGCGCCGCCGAGGCCCACATCAAGCTCGGCGAGACCGAGCGCGGCCTGGCGATCCTCGACGACGTGCTCGCCCGCCACGGCCGGCCCCGCGCGCGCAGCCGGCGGACCAGCGCGCTGCGCGCCGCCGCGGTGGCCGCGCGCTGGCTGGTGCCGCGCGCGCTGCGCCCGCGCGCCGAGCAGGATGACGTGCTCGCCGCCGCGTATCGCGTGATCGCGAGCTTCCTGTCCACGCCCTACCCGATCGAGTCGTTCGAGTACGTGCTGCGCGGGCTCGACCTCGCGGCGCGCTCGGGCGATCGCGACGCGCAGGGCCTCGGCATGGCGATGCTCGCGGCGTACCTCGCGGCCGCCTCGATGGGCCGGTTCGGCGACGCCGCGATCGCGCGCGCGCGCCGGCTCGCGAGCGCGAGCGACGCGCCGTACCCGCGGATGGTCGCGGCCGGTGCCGCCGGGATCCTCGCGACGCTGCGCGGCGACTGGACCGGCATGCGCGACGAGCACGAGGAGGGCGAGCGGATCTGCCGGCGGCTCGGGCTCGAGCGCTCGTGGGAGGCGTCGTTCCTGCGCACCTACTGGGCGCTCGGCGAGTACTACGCCGGCGAGCCGACCCGCGCGCTGCGCATGCTCGGCGAGCTCGCCGAGACCAGCGACGATCTGATCTCGCGCGCGCTGCTCGGCAGCTACCGCGGCCGCGCGCTGGTCCTCGACGGCGAGCTCGCGCCGGCCCGCGCGCTCGCCCGCGAGCTCGAGCGCTCGCCCGCCGCGGCGCGCGGCATGGCCGGGATCTACCGCCAGGTGCTCGCCGGCGAGCTCGCGCTGGCCGATCGCGAGTGGGCGCGCGCCGCCGAGATCGGCCGGCAGGCCGCGCGGTTCGCCCGCGCCGAGTGGCTGTCCGCGATGCCCGCGATCTCGGCGATGGTCGACGTGGTGTCGGCGACCGCCGAGCTCGGGCTCGCCGCCGCCGGCGATCGCGCCGCCGCCGCGCGCGCCCGCGGCCACGCCCGCGCGCTGTATCGCCGCGGCAAGACCACGTTCTACGCCGCGACCGCGCTGCGGTTATGGGGCCAGGCCGAGCTGTTGCTCGGCGAGCGCGACACCGCGCGCCGCGTGCTGGCCCGCGCGGTCGAGGTCGCCCGGGCGCGCGGCGGCAAGGTCGACCGGCTCGCCCTGGCGGCGCTGACCGGGGCACCGTACCTCCCCGGCAAGCTCGCGGCGGCGGTCGCCTGGAGCACGGGCGGCACGATCCTGGAGTAAGAACGGCTCCCAGGCATGGCGTCCCCCACGGTCATCATCATCGGCGGCGGCGTGGCCGGCCTCACCGCCGCCCACGAGCTGATCGAGCGCGGCTTCATCGTCGACGTCTACGAGGCGCGCGACGTCTGGGGCGGCAAGGCGCGCTCGCAGCCGGTGCCGCACACCGGGACCGACGGCCGCCGCGACCTGCCCGGCGAGCACGGCTTCCGGTTCTACCCGCGGTTCTACAAGCACGTGATCGACACGATGGCGCGCATCCCGCGGCCCGAAGGCGGCCACGTCGCCGATCATCTGAAGCCGACCACCGAGAGCGCGATCGCGCTGATCGACAACGACACCTGGTTCCGGTTCTTCCGCCGCCGCGTGACCAAGCCGTACGACATCCTCGAGGCGCTCGAGCTGTTCTTCCAGGACCTCGGGTTCGACGACGCCGACGTCGCGCTGTTCACCGCGAAGATCTTCCAGTACCTGACCTCGAGCGACGAGCGCCGGCTCGGCGAGTACGAGCTCGAGTCGTGGTGGGACTTCCTCGAGGGCGATCTGTACTCGCAGGACTTCCAGCGCCAGCTGCGCGCGGTGCCGCGCACGATGGTCGCGATGGATCCGCAGCGCGGCTCGGCGCGCACGATCGGCAACATCTCGATGCAGCTCGTGCTCGACTACGCGACCACCGGCGTCAACAACGACCGCACGATGGGCGGGCCGACCACCCAGATGTGGTTCGATCCGTGGATCGATCTGCTGCGCGGTCTCGGCGTCGGGCTGCACGGCGGCGCGCACGTCCAGGGCATCGAGGTCACCGGCGGCAAGATCTCGGGGATCGCGATGGCCGACGGCAGCCATCACACCGCCGACTACTACGTGCTCGCGGTGCCGATCGACGTGGCGATCGCGATGATCACGCCGGCGATGGGCGCGCTCGATCCGGTGCTCGAGCGGCTGCGCGGCAAGCCGGCCGACGACCTCGTCGCGTGGATGGCGGGCATCCAGTTCTTCCTCTACGAGGACGTGCCGCTGGTCCGCGGCCACACGTTCTATCCCGACTCGAAGTGGGCGCTGACCTCGATCTCGCAGCCGCAGTTCTGGCGCGACCTCGGGCTGTTCCGCCGGCTCTACGGCGGCGGCGACGTCGGCGGCCTGCTCTCGGTCGACGTCTCGGAGTGGAACACGCCGGGCGCGATCGTCTCGAAGACCGCCAAGCAGTGCACCCCCGACGAGATCGCGCGGGAGGTGTGGGGCCAGCTCAAGGCCGGGCTCAACGGCACCGGCCCGGACGAGCAGATCCTGACCGACGATCTGCTGCACTCGTACCACCTCGACGACGACATCGACTACTCGTCGGGCTCGCTGCCACCGGTGAACCACTCGCGCCTGCTCATCCATCCGCCCGGGTCGTGGGCGCTGCGCCCCGACGCCGGCAGCGCGATCCCGAACCTCGTGATCGCCGGCGACTACGTTCGCACCTACACCGACCTCGCGACGATGGAGGGCGCGAACGAGGCGGCGCGCCGCGCGGTCAACGCGATCCTCGATCGCAGCGGCTCGTCCGCCGCGCGCGCCGAGCTCTGGCCGCTGGTCGAGCCGGATCGCTTCCTGCCGTGGAAGCGGCTCGACGAGAAGCTGTATCGCCACGGCCACCGCCACCTGTTCGAGCTGCTCGGCATCCGCCGCGCCGCGCAGGCGGCGGACCTCATGCGCAAGGTCGCGAGCTTCACCGGGCTGGCGAAGCTCGACGCGCTGATCGACGAGGTGCGGCCGACCGTGATCATCCGGAACCTGCTCACCTGGCTCGGCGTGCCGGAAGCGCCGATCTCGACCACCGGTAGCTGATAGGATCAGCGAATGGGGAGAGCGCTGATCTTCGCGTGCGTGCTCGCGGGCTGTGCGGGCGATCCGGCGCCGGCGCAGACGCCGCGCCAGTTCTTCGACCGCAACGTCGCCCCGATCCTCGCGCAGAGCTGCGCGACCAACACCGCCGGCTGCCACGCGCAGGGGCAGAGCTTGCACGTCGCGCTGGTCGGTCCCGATGTCTACGACGCGATCACCACCGACGGCACCTGCGGCGAGTTCACCGACGCGGCGCCGCTGCTCAGCGCGCACGCGCCCGATCAGTACACGAACGCGGACGCGAGGTTCGTGATCGAGCAGTGGTTCGAGCGCGAGCGCGACGTCGATCGGTAGATCGGGATCCGGATCGGTGGCGCCAAGCGTCGCGGCGCGACCGCTAGCGCCGCGCCGCGCGCTCGGCGTTGGCCTTGCGCACGAGCCGGATCATGAAGATGCCGGTGACGCCGGCCAGCACCGCGCCGATCGCGAGCAAGCGCCAGCGATACGCGCCGCCGACCGCGGGGCGGTTCGAGGTCCAGAAGCCGGAGGGCCGGTTGTAGATGATCTCGTGCGTGGTCGGCGGCTCGGCCGCGGCCGTCGTCGGCGCGGCCATCGCGAGCGCGAGGGCGAGGATCCAGCGGCGCAACTACTTCCTCTTGTGCTTCGGCTTCTTCTTACCAGGCGCGGGGAGTGGGTCAACCGGATCGTTCTGATCGACCAGCGGGTTGGTCGAGCGCGCGTTCTTGATCGCCTTCTTGACGCGCTTCATGCATTCGTCCTCGGTCTCGTGGCCATCTTTCACGAACAGCAGCGGCGTGGCCATCGCCTTGTCATACTCGGCCTGCGTCAACTGGTCGCGCTTGAGCATGATCGCGAGCTGGCGCTCGATCTTGCCGGTCGTCCACTTGGTGAGGGTGTCGTGGCAGTACTGCTCGTAGCGCTCCTTCGGGTTGGGTAGGATCGACGAGAAGAACGCGGCCTCGACCGGGTTCAGGTCCTTGGCGGCCTTTCCGAAGTACTCGTGCGCCGCGGGGCCGATGCCGTAGAGCCCGGGTCCGTACTCGATCACGTTGAGATAGATCTCCATGATCCGATCCTTGGTCAGCGTGTTCTCGACGTGCCAGGTCAGGAACAGCTCCTGGAGCTTGCGGGCGAGCGTCTTCTCGGGCGTGAGCAGCACGTTCTTGACCATCTGCATCGTGATCGACGACGCGCCGTAGGCGTACTTGCAGGTCTTGAGGTTGGTGACGAGCGCGCTCTTGAACTCGCTCGGGATGAACCCGTGGTGGTGGTAGAAGCCGTAGTCCTCGCTCGACATGATCGAGGACACCAGGTACGGCGAGATCTGATCGAGCGGGACGAAGTCGGGGTTGGTCGCCCCGACCACGAACGACCTCCACTCGCCCTTCTCGACCTCGACGTAGTGCTCGAACTCGTCCTTGAGCCGCTTGGGCGAGTCGGCGGGCTCGTCGACCACGCGGCAGTGGTTGATCCCGACGTGGCCGTCGAGCTGGGTCGCGTCGAGGTTGTTCCAGTCGATGTCGAGGTGGACGTCGGCGTCGAACACGCCGCGCAGCCGGTAGCCCGACAGGTACGGCGCCATCTCGGGCGGGATCGCCCTGAGCGCGCGCTGGCAGTCGATCGGCGGGATCACCAGGCGGAGGCTCACCTGTTGCAGCTGGTGCGGCGCCGGGCACTTCGGCGCGTCGCCGTCGGGGTACTCGATCGGGTGGGTCTGCTGCGCGATCGTGCCGGTCAGCGAGAACGGGATGTCGCGCGCGATCATGTCGCCGCGGGTGAGCTCGAGCTTGCGCTGGTCGCGATCGAAGCTGCCCGCGATCTCGCCGGACAGATCGAGGTCGCGGACCTCCTTGTCGGCGATCATCGGGTGGCCGACGTTGAGCCCGCGCAGGTGGAACGTGCCGGCGAACTTCGCGCCCGAGCGATCGACATCGAGGTGGAGGGTGGTATCGACCGAGGTCGACTGGTAGTCGACCACCGCGGAGTGCGCGAGGATCGGCGCGAGCCGATCGAGCTGGAAGCGCTCGGCCTCGAGCTCGATCGATGCGGTCACCGCCTCGGGATCGAGCTCGCCCTTGGCGGTCCACAGCTGCGCGCCGACCCCGCCGTAGCCGCCGGCGAGATCGATCACGTAGTGCCCGGGGTGGTCGGGGTCCTTCACGATCTTGCCGCCGATCCCCGAGAGCGCGAGCTTGGGCCACAGCTCGAGCTCGCCGCCGTCCACCGAGACGATCGGCGCCTCGCCCGGCAGCTTGTGGATCTCGATCTGCGCGACGCTGGCCTTGGGCGCCGCGATCGTCGTCGCGGTGACCTGGCGGAGGTGCGCGGTGAGGCCGTCCGGCGTCCAGGTCGCGTCGCCGTCGCCGATCAGCGCGGTCGCACCGGTCTGGTTGTCGTTCGCGAGCAGCCGGACGTGCTCGACCGTGATCCGCGCCGGCCGCATCGCGCCGCCCGACGAGCCACCATCGCCGGGGCCGCCGCTGCCGCGCAGCCGATCGATCACGTCGCGCACGTTGTCGCGGCCCGAGACGTCGCGCTGCATCGCGATCACCAGGCCGTCGAGCTTGACCTCGCCGAGCCGCACCGAGCCGATCAGCGAGTGCCAGGCGTCGAAGTCGACGTCGATCCGGTCGATGTGGACGAGCGGCGTGTCGCCGTCGTAGGGGCCGCGCACCGCGACGTCCTGCACGACCGCGTGGCCGAGCCGCACCTTGACGCCGCCGACCTCGACGTCGCGGCCCAGCCGCTGTGCCAGCCGCTCGGTCAGGACGCGCCGGATCTTCCATGCCGCGACGCGCGGGTAGACGACCGCGAGCGCGATCGCGACCAGCGACAGCCCGCCGAGCACGAACAGCCCGCCGACCGGCCAGCGTCGACGAGGGCGTGGGGCGGGCATGCGCTCGTATACAACAACCGACGAGCCGAGTCTGTTCGCGCGGGCTACCGGCAGGTGAGCGCGAGGATGTGCCCGTCATCCTTCACGTTGTGACCGAACACGTCCCAGTCGCCTGCGCTCACCGTCTGCTTGGCGTTGACCATGCGCTTGCCCTGCGCGTCGTCCATCTCGATCGTGAGCTCGATCCGCTTGCCCGCGCGATCGCGGAGCAACAGCGAGGCCGCGCCCTGCTTGAGCCGCAGCGGCTCGGCCTTGTCGCGCGACAGCGCGACGTGGCCGCTCGACAGGGTGTGGAACGTGTTCCAGGCCGAGAACGGCGGGCGCTTGAGCTTCTTCTCGAGCGGCTTGAGCTCGCCATCGATCGCCGGCGCCTTGCCGCTGGTCGCGCTGATCTCGAGATAGTCGCAGTCGGCCTTGTCGTCGGCCAGGGCCGGACGCGCCGCCACCACCACGAACACCGGTACCAGCCAGGCAAGACGGCTCATATGCCCTCGACACTATCGTCAGGCGTCACCCAGATCACGGTCGTGGAGCCGTCTTCGTCCTTGAGATTGAACACCGTGCCGGTGCCGCCGGGGGTGTCGAGCGATTCGATCTCGGTGGGGCGAAATGCCGCCGGGCGAACGTCGAGCGCCGCGCCGCCGCTGCCGGGCGATCCGGCATCGCTCGGCCCGCGCAGCACGAGCGCGAGCGCGGCGACCGCGCCGGCCGACACCGCGCCGGTGATGATGTGACCGCGATAGTGATCGAACCAGCGCGACACCCGGTGCCACAACCCCGGGGCGCGCGCCGGCGGGGCGATCGCGTCGTCGATCGCGCGCCACATCGTGTCGAACCGCGCGTCGGGCACCGCGTCGGCGCCGAGCTCGACGTGGCCGCGCACCAGCTCGCCGAGCTCGTGGATCGCGTCGACCTTGGCGCGCCCGGTCGGATCGAGCGCGTCGTCGCGGCGCTCGCCGTCGGCGTGCTGCATCAGCTCGGCGTCGCTGGTCGGCTTCACGCGCGGCTCCTCGCGGCCTCGTCCACCGCGTCGTCCTCGTCGGGCAGCGCGGCGCGCTCGACCAGATCGGCGAGCCGCTTCTGCATGTTCTTCCGCGCGTGAAACAACCGCGACATGATCGTCCCCTTCGAGCAGCCCATCGCCTGCGCCATGTCCTCGTACGAGAGGCCCTCGAGCTCGCGCATGATCAGCACGGCCCGGTGATTGTCGGAGAGCTCGCCGAGCGCCTGGTCGATCCGCTCGCGGATCTCCTTGTCGAGCAGCGCGCGCCCCGGATTGCCCCCGAGCAGCCGCGGGAGCAGCGCGTCGGCGTCGCCGCCGGCGGCCTCCAGCTGCTGCTCGTCGAGCTCGACCGGCTTGACCCGGCGATGCTTGCGGAGGTGGTCGATGGCCAGGTTCATCACGATGCGGTACAGCCAGGTGTAGAAGCTCGACGTCCCCTCGAACTTGTCTAAATACTTGTGTGCCTTGATGAAAGCTTCTTGGACCACGTCGAGCGCGTCGTCCTGGTTGCGCAGCACGCCATGGGCGAGCCCGTAGGCGCGCCGGTGGTAGCGCTCGAACAGCGTGCGAAACGCATCGCGATCACCTCGCCTCGCCGCCTGGACGAGCTCGAGGTCATCCACGTTGCCATCACGCCCGATGGACGCTCGCTGACCCACCTTATTCACACGACGACGGTTATCCCACGGGGTTACGCCGGGGCCAAGCGCGGTCCCCGGCCGCCGAGCTGCTATGCTGACCGAGCGCGCGCAGGGTGACATCGTGGCAGCGTCTCGCACTTCGATTCCGGGCTACCTCGCACGCGTGCGCGCGCTGGTCTGCCGCCACGAGGCCGCGCGCGCGACCGCCTACGCGCTGGCCGGGCTCGGCGCGCTCGCGATCGTGCTGCCGCTGGCCGGCCGGATGGTCTCGGAGCGCACCGCGGCGCTCGCCGTGCTCGGCATCGCCGGGCTGTGCGCCGCGGTCGTGATCGGCGCCGCGATCGTGCTCGGCTTCGTGGTGCCGCGCCGGCGCTACGCCGACGACGCTGCGGTCGCGCGCTGGGTCGGCACGCGATGCGCGCCGATCGCATCGGATCTGCTGTCGGCGGTCGAGCTCGCGGAGGCGCCGCCGCGGCCGGGGGCGCCGTCGCCCGAGCTGGTCGGCGCGCTGATCGACGTCACCGCGGGCAGGCTCGACGAGGTCGCGCCGATCGCGCTGGTGCCGGGCGACGAGCTACGCCGCGCGCGCAAGTGGGCGCTGCTCGCGCTCGCCGCGAACCTCGTGCTGGTCGTGGCGCTGCCCCATCTGGTGCGCGGCGGCTGGCGCGCGCTGCTGGTCGCACCGCGCGCTCCGTATGACGGCGCCGAGCTGTCGGCCGTGCCGCTGGTCGGCGATCTCAACGCGACCTTGACCTATCCCGCGTACAGCAAGCGCAAGCCGCTCGAGCTTCCGTCGTCGTCGGGCGACGTCCGCGGCCTGCCCGGCACGACGGTCGCGCTCAAGGCGCGCGTGCTCGTGCCGGCGCAGTCGATCGAGGTCGTGATCGAGCCGCCGCCGGGCGGCGCCGGCGAGCCGCGCACGATCGCCGCCAAGCTCGACGGCGAGCAGGTCTCGGCCGAGCTGCACATCGACAAGACCGCGCGCTACCGGTTCGCGGTGACCGCGCCCGACGGCGTGCGCTCGATCGAGGCCACGCCGCGCGCGATCGAGGCCGAGCCGGATCTCGCGCCGACCGTGCAGCTGGTCGCGCCTGGCGATCCGCTGGACGTCGCGAACATGAAGTCGATCGAGCTGGCCTACGTCGTCGAGGACGATTTCGGGCTGAGCTCGCTCGAGCTGGTGTGGGAGGGCGGCAAGGACAAGGGCCGCAAGCCGATCGCGTTGCCCGACGCGCAGAGCCGCGCGCAGGGCAAGCTGATGTGGGACATCGCCGAGGTCCAGGTGCCGAGCGGCGGCGAGGTCCGCTACTGGATCGAGGCCAAGGACAACGACACGATCGGCGGCCCGAACGTCGGCAAGTCGCGCGAGCTCCACCTCCACGTGACCTCGCCGCGCGAGCGCCACGAGGAGACGATCGGTCGCCAGCAGGAGGTCGCCGAGAAGGTCGTCAAGAACCTCGGCACGCGGCTGGTCGGGCCGGGCGACGACGCGACCGCGCGCGAGGCGGCGTCGCGCGAGCTGCGCGATGCGGTGGTCGAGCTCGGCTCGGTCGAGGCCGAGTTCGAGAAGGACCCGCACGCGTCCGATCAGCTGCGCAAGGCGATGACCGGGATGCACGACCGGCTCGACCGCCTGTCGACGGCCGAGCAGAAGCTGATGCCCAAGCCCGGCGCGAAGCCGATCGCCGGGCGGTTCGCGGGCGTCGATCCCAGGCTGGTCGGCGAGCTCGAGGACGACGCGCTCGTGCTCGCGGACTGGCTCGATCGCGAGCGCATGGAGGGCCTGCTCGACATCTCCGACGAGATCGCCGCGCACCAGAAGCGGCTCGCCGACCTGCTCGCGCAGTACGCGCGCACCAAGGACCCGCGCCTGCTCGACGAGATCGATCGCGAGATGAAGGCGCTCGATCGCAGCTACGCCGAGCTCGACAAGCACCGCGCCGGCATGCCGGAGGACGTGCTCGACCAGTACGTCAACCGCGACGCGATGGCCGCGCAGCAGGGCAGCTCGTGCGTCGACGAGGTCCGCGCGCTGGTCCACGCCGGCAAGACCGCGGCCGCGCAGCAGAAGCTCGAGGCCTGCCAGCAGATGCACGACCGCGCGGCGAGCGCGCTCGAGGACTCGCTCGCCGCGCTGCGCGGCGACAAGTTCTCCGACGAGCAGAAGAAGCTCGACGAGGTGATGAACGAGCTCGACGACGTCGCGAAGGATCAGGACGACATCGCGGCCGAGTCCAACCGGATCTTCGAGTCGTACGCGCAGAAGGCCGACGAGGTCGCGCGCGATCACCGCCGCGAGGCGAGCAAGAAGATCGGCGCGCTGGTCGACAAGCTGCGCAAGCGGATCGACTCGATCGCCGAGGCCGGGCTCACGCCGTTCGCGAAGGAGGAGATGGACATCGTCGAGCGCCGGCTCGGCGACGTCGAGAAGATGGTGAGCGACGGCGACCTCGCCGAGGCGCTCGCGATGGCGCGCCAGGCCAAGCAGAGCCTCGACACGATCGCGGCCGAGCTCCAGGCCGCGCTCGACGACGATCCGAAATCGAAGTGGGCCGAGGCGACGCAGGACGCGCTCGACGGCGTCGAGCACGCGCGGCCGGCCGCGAAGGATCTGATCGACGAGCTGCAGGCGCTGTCGCCGCGGCCCGACCAGATCATGTCGGCCGACGACCAGAAGGCGCTCGATCGGCTGCGCCGCCGCCAGGCGATGACCAAGGAGCGCGCGAAGCGGCTCGGCGACCGCACCAAGCAGCTCGGCGGCGAGCTGCCCGGCGATGCGGCGGCCGAGCTCGGCAAGAAGCTCGGCGGCGCGATCGAGCAGATGGGCAACGCCGACGATCGGATGAAGAGCCGCGACCCGTCGGGCACGCGCGAGGCGACGCGCGCCGCCGCCGACGCGCTGGCCAAGGCGCGCGATCGCGCGCGCAGCGCGGCGCGCCAGGCCCAGCAGAACGCGGTCGGCGAGGAGCCGATCCGCATCCCGGGCGCCGACGAGTATCGCGCGCCGGAGCAGTTCCGCGAGGACCTGCTCGAGGCGATGCGCAAGAAGGCCGCGCAGGCGCCCGAGGGCTACGACGAGATGATCAAGCAGTACTACGAGGAGCTGGTGAAGTGAGGCGCGCGCTGCTCGCCGCGATCGTGATGGTCGCCGCGCCCGCGCCCGCGCAGGCGCGCCGCGATCGCACGGTGTCGGGCGACATCATCAAGGCGGCGCGCTTCCTGTCGACCGCGCGGCTCGACGACGCGCGCGCGCTGCTCGCCGATCTCGAGAAGCGTGCGCCCGACACCGCCGAGGTCCACTGGCTGCGCGGCGAGCTCGCGTTCCAGACCGGCGACTACACCGGCGCGATCGCCGCGCTCGACAAGATCCCGGACGACGCGGTCGACGGCATGGTCGGCCAGACCCGCGAGCTCGCCAAGTCCACGCTCGCGGTCACCGAGGGCTTCACCGAGCAGACCTCGCCGGGCGGGCACTTCATCATCCGCTACGCGCCGGGCCCCGACGCCGCGATCGCCCAGCTCGCCGGCGAGGTGCTCGACAGCGCGTGGCAGACGATCGGCGACGACCTCGGGCTCGAGCCGGCCGATCCGATCCGGGTCGAGCTGCTCGGCTCGCCCGCCGATCTCGCCAAGCTCTCGCCGCTCACCGAGACCGAGATCGAGACCACCGGGACGATCGCGCTGTCCAAGTACAACAAGCTGATGGTGGTGTCGCCGCGCGCGACGCTGTTCGGCTATCCATGGATGGATACGCTCGCGCACGAGTACACCCACCTGATCGTCTCGCGGATCTCGCACGACGCGGTGCCGGTGTGGCTGCAGGAGGGGCTCGCGCGCTTCGAGCAGACCCGGTGGCGGCGGCCGCCCGAGGTCGCGCTGTCGGCGACCGAGCAGACCCTGCTCGCCGCCGGGCTGCGCAAGGGCCGGCTGATCACGTTCGACGAGATGCACCCGTCGATGGCCAAGCTGCCGAGCCAGGAGGCCGCGGCGCTCGCGTATGCCGAGGTCTACACCCTGGTCGGCTGGATGGAGCAGAAGATCGGCTACGCCGGGCTGCGCGACGTGCTCGCCGCACAGCGCGACGGCAAGAGCGCGCGGCGCGCGGTCGCCGAGGCGATGAGCCTGACCTGGCCGAACGTCGAGAAGGAGTGGCGCGCGCACCTCCGGCCGGGCGCCGCCACCGGCCACGCCGGCCGCCCGATCAAGTTCGGCAAGGGCGGGGTCGACTCCGAGAACCTCGGGCTCGACGCGGTGTCGCCGCGGGCGCGCAAGCACGCGCGGCTCGGCGGCATGCTGCGCGCGCGGGGCATGCTCGAGGCCGCGGTCGTCGAGTACGACAAGGCGCTCGCCGCCTCGGGCGGCGCGGCGGCCGAGCCGTTCGTCGCCGGGAAGCTCGCGCGCACCCTGGTCGAGCTCGGCAAGTACGATCGCGCGATCGAGCTCGCGACCCCGCTCGCGGCGGCCGACGATCACGACGCGGTCGCCGCGGTGACGCTTGGCATGGCGCGCCAGGCGAGGCATGAATGGCCCCAGGCGATCACCGCCTACGAGCAAGCCCTGCGCGTGAGCCCGTTCGATCCTCAGACCCGGTGCGGCCTCGCCGAGGCATACTCGCAGACCCACGATCCCCGGGCGGCTCGCGAGCGCGCCGCCTGCGACCAGCTGAAGCAATAGATGAAACCCGCCGATATCACGCCGATCCGCCAGGAGCAGACCACCGACGTCAACCCGACCGTGGTGACCGACGAGCCGCCCGCGCGGCGCGACCTCGAGGCGGTCGCCGAGCTCGCCGAGGCCCACGCCCAGATCGTCGCCGAGATCGAGAAGCGGATCATCGGCCAGCGCCGCGTGGTCGATCAGCTGCTGGTCGCGCTGTTCGCGCGCGGCCACACGCTGTTCGTCGGCGTGCCCGGCCTGGCCAAGACGCTGCTCATCTCGACGCTCGCCGAGACCCTGAACCTGAGCTTCCAGCGCATCCAGTTCACGCCCGATCTCATGCCGGCCGACATCACCGGCACCGAGGTGCTCGAGGAGGATCACACCACCGGCCGCCGGATCTTCCGGTTCGTGAAGGGCCCGGTGTTCGCCAACCTCGTGCTCGCCGACGAGATCAACCGCACGCCGCCCAAGACCCAGGCGGCGCTGTTGCAGTCGATGCAGGAGTATCGCGTCACCGCGGGCGGCACGACCCACGAGCTGCCGCTGCCGTTCCTGGTGTTCGCGACCCAGAACCCGATCGAGCAGGAGGGCACGTATCCGTTGCCCGAGGCCCAGCTCGATCGCTTCATGTTCC
>DATJAE010000121.1:0-4426 GCA_035516595.1 Kofleriaceae bacterium
CTGCGGTTCGCGCTGCTCCAGAGCGCGCTGCGCGACATGTACGAGCTGGTGGCGGCGCGGCCGGGCGGCGAGGCGCTCGAGCCGGTGCTCGAGGATCGCATCGCGCGCCTCGACAAGCTCGTGCTCAACGGCTGGGACGACGTCAACCGAGATCAGCGCGTGTTCGTGGCCGAGTGCACGCAGTACCACGTCGACGGCAGCCCGCACGGCGGGTTGCAGATGGCCGAGCGCGCGCTCACCGGCGAGCTCGGCCGGATCACCGACGAGGGCATGCTCGGGCCGCCGAGCGTCGATCGCGACGGCGACTGCGTCCCCGAGATCGACGACGCGCACCTGCCATCGGCGCTCGCCGACTCGATCACGCTCACGATCGCGAGGCCGTGATGCGCGCGGCGGTCCTGGTCGCGCTCGTCGGCTGCGGCGGTGGCAGCGCGCACGCCGACGCGGCGGGCGACGCCGCGGTCGCGTGCACCGCGCAGTTCTCGGGCAACTTCGCCGAGACCTCGAGCTCGCCGGTCGATTGCGCCACCGTGATGGCCGGCAGCGACGTCGCGCTCGGCTTCGCGATCGAGAGCACGACCCTGGTCGCCACCGTGCAGGTCGCGATCGATCTCGGCGCGACGCCGAGCGCGGGCGTGTACTCGTCCGACACCGTACAGACATGGAGCGCGATGGCGTTCCAGTCGATCGGCAACGGCGGCTGCGAGTACAGCGCGGGCTCGAGCGCGACCCCGACCGGCAGCTTCACGCTCGCGCTCGACGCGATCGATGCGGCCGCCGGCACCGCGCACGGCACGCTCGACGTCGTGCAGTACGTCCTGACCTTCCCCGGCACGAACTGCGGCAGCGCGAGCACCGAGTCGCTCGCCGTCACGTTCTGATCGTCACTCGTGGTTCGTCAGATCGGTGACCGAGACCTTGCCGCGGTTCCCGCACACCAGGTGGTCGGAGCCGCGGA
This sequence comes from Kofleriaceae bacterium, assembly GCA_035516595.1. Taxonomy (GTDB): domain Bacteria; phylum Myxococcota_A; class Polyangia; order Haliangiales; family Haliangiaceae; genus JABFXX01. The sequence continues at coordinate 959 of DATJAE010000121.1, forward strand.
ACTCGCAGTCCTCGCGGTCGGGCAGGGTGACCTCGCGGAGCTGGCCGGCGACGTCGCTGTAGGTCTTGCCGCCGCGCTTGAACAGCAGCTGGCCGGCATCGGAGATCGCGATCACGGAATCGGCGGCGACGTCGAGCTCGATCGTCCCGGTCGCGAAGTCCATCGTCCGGACACGATTGCCGCCGATGCTCTCCCACGCGATGCGATCGCCGTGCGGCGACAGGTTCGCGAGCACGCCGCTGGCGACGCAGCGCTGGGTGCCGAGGCGGAGCGCCTTGCCGAGCGCGATCTCGGCGACGCAGGCCTTGGTCGCGGGCGGATCGGAGATGACCACGCGCAGCGCGTCGCCGGCCGCGTTCAGCGCCCACTGGCCGTTGTAGCCTTCGGTGCCGGCGAGCTCGCCGGGCTTGCCGCGGTCGAGCGGCATCGAGAACACCGCGTACTTGCCGGTGCCGGGACCGTCGATCTCGCCGGCGTAGCCGCGCATCACGAGCGTCTTGCCGTCGGGCAAGATCATCGGCTCGTAGGCCGCGGCGAGCTTGATCGGCGCGCCGAGCTTGTCGCCGGTGATCTGCACGAGCGTGTCGCCCACGGCATAGACGCCGCGCGTGGCGTCCGCGCTCGACGCCATGAAGCCCGCGGCACCGAGCGGGAACACCGCGAGCAGCGCGCGCGCGCGTGCGAGGTCGGCTGCCCGTGCGGCCGGATCGGGTGGCGTGGCCGGCTCGCCGTCCGCCGGGACGCGAAGCGACCCGAGCTCGACGTCGGCCTCGATCGCGCCGGTATCGACCGCGACGGAGCGCAGGTGCGCCGGCGAGCCGGTCTCGCTCTCCTTGTAGAGCAGCGCGTGCTGGCCGTCGCTCGACAGGCGGACCATCACCAGCCCCGACCCCGGCTCGTCCTCCGGCGGCGCGGCCGCCGGCGGTGGCGCCGGCGCCGGCTCTGGCGCCGCTGAGACCGCGTCGGGTGCCGGCGGTGGCGGCGGTGCCGGCACGGCGGTCGGGGTCGGGGCGGGTGCCGGCGGCGACTCCGAGCCGCGGTGGCGAAACCGGAACCACAGCGCACCGCCGAACGCCAGGGCGATCACCACGATCCATCCGCGACGCGACTCCGAACGGCCAAAGCGACGAGCCATCGTCGCTCGAGCGTGACACGGCGATCGGCCGCGTTCTAGGCAACCTTCTCGGCCGTGCCCCGGTCACCACGGCATGACCCGCGCCGCCGCGCTCGCCGTGCTCGCGCTCGCCGCTACCGCCCACGCCGAGAGCCCCGCCGGGCTGCCGCAGGTCGAGATCGTCGGCAACCGCGACGTCTCGACCGAGGCGTTGCGCGCGGCCGCGACCGCCGTGCTGCACGGGTTCTCCCGGCCGCGCAGCGACGACGCGATCGCGCGCGCATCGCTGGCGGTGTCGGCGTACTACTGGGACCACGGCTACATCGCCGCGAAGGTGACGACGATGGAGTACGTGCCCGCGCGCGACACCGTGCGGATCACGATCGCCGACGAGGGCGAGGTGTTCGCGCTCGGCCAGATCACGATCGACGGCGATCTCGCCGGGTTCGATCCGGCGAGCCTCGCGATCCGGCCGGGCATGGTGTTCTCGCGCTCGATGATCGCGCGCGATCGCCAGGCGCTGACCGAGCACTACCTCGACCAGGGCTACGCGTACGCCAACGTCCTGCCGCTGACCAAGGTCGACCGCAGCGCGCGCACCGTCGCGATCACGTTCCAGATCGATCGCGGCAAGCCGGCGCGGTTCGGCGCGATCGCGCTGGTCGGCGCGCATCGCGAGCCCGAGGCGTGGCTGCGCGGCGAGCTGACGGTCGCGACCGGCCAGCCGTACTCGTTCGCCGCGCTCGAGCAGTCGCGCCGCCAGCTCGAGGCGCTCGGCGTCGCCGTCTCGATCACGCAGAACCGGGGCGCGACGGACGACGCGGTCGACGTGACGTTCGAGGTCGGCGAGCGCTAACGCTTCTTCGCAGGCGCGAGGCCGCGGTACTCGAGTAGCGGGCCGATCTCGGGCGCGTGGCCGTAGAACTCCTGGAACAGCACGCTCGGCTCCTTGGTCCGGCCGCGCGACAGGATCTTGGCGCGGAAGATGTCGCCGTTGGCGCGCGTCATCCCGCCGTGCGCGTGGAACCACGCGCCCGAGTCGCGCGCGAGCACCTCGCTCCATAGATAGGCGTAGTAGCCGGCCTCGTAGCCGCCCGCGAAGATGTGGCCGAAGTAGGTCGAGTGATAGCGCGGCGGCACCGGGCCGAACGCGACGTGGTCCTTCTCGAGCGCGGCCTTCTCGAACGCCATCACGCCGGTCGCCGACGGGATCTTGCCGAGCCCGATCTGATGCCACGCCTGATCGAGCATCGCGGCCTCGAGGTACTCGAGCGTCGCGTAGCCCTGGCCGTAGGTCTTGGCGCGCAGCACCTTGTCGAGCAGCGCCGCCGGCATCGCCTCGCCGGTCTTGTAGTGCCTGGCGAAGTGCGCGACGACCGCGGGCTCGCGCGCCCACATCTCGTTGAACTGCGACGGGAACTCGACAAAGTCCGCCGGCACCGACGTGCCCGACAGCAGCGGGTACTTGCACGCCGAGAACAGGCCGTGCAGCCCGTGGCCGAACTCGTGGAACATCGTGGTGACCTCGTCGAACGTCAGCAGCGTGGGCTCGCCCGGCGCGGGCTTGGGGATGTTGAGGTTGTTGACCGCGACCGGCTTGGCGCCGAGCAGGCCCGACTGGTCGACGTAGGTGTCCATCCACGCGCCGCCCTGCTTGCTGTCGCGCTTGTAGTAGTCGAGCAGGATGATGCCGATGGTCGAGCCGTCGCCGTCCTTGACCTCGAACACGCGCACGTCGGGCTGATAGACCGGCAGGTCCTTGCGCTCGACGAACGACACGCCGTAGAGCTCGTGCGCGGCGTAGAACACGCCGTCCTTCAGCACGTGATCGAGCTCGAAGTACGGCTTGACCTCGGCGTCGTCGAAGTCGTACTTGGCCTTGCGCACCTCGGCCGCGTAGTAGTCCCAGTCCCACGGCTCGAGCTTGAACGACTTGGTGTGGGCGGCCCTGGCGTCGGCGTCGATCTGCTTCTGGATGCCCGCGGCCTCCTCCTCGGCCCTGGCCCGCGCGATCGGCGCGATCTCGCCGAGGATCTTGTTGACCGCGGCGGGCGTCTCGGCGGTCTCCTCGGCGAGCGCGTACGCGGCGAACGTCGGGTAGCCGAGCAGCTTGGCCTTCTGCGCGCGCAGGTCGAGGATGCGCGCGATCACCGGCGTGTTGTCCGACGCCCCGCCGTTGGCGCGGCCGATCGACGCGCGATAGATCTTCTCGCGCAGCGCGCGGTTCTTCAGCTGCTCGAGCGGCGGCTGGATCGTGGTGTTCTGCAGCGTGATGAGCCACTTGCCATCGAGCCCGCGCGCCTTGGCGGCCTCGGCGGCCGCGCCGATCTGCTGCGGCGAGAAGCCGTCGAGCT
>DATJAE010000122.1:0-2079 GCA_035516595.1 Kofleriaceae bacterium
GCGCCAGGCCCGCGGCGAGCTGGTAGAGCTCGCGGCTCGGCGCGCGCTTGACCAGCGGATCGATCGCGCGCGCCGCCCACGCGACCTGGCCGTAGGCCGCGGCTGCGCGGGCGAGCTCGATCACCTCGTCGGCATCGTCGCCCGCGAGCGCGGCGCCGCGCGCCAGCACGGCGGGCAGATCGGTCGAGCGCTGGGCCGCGATCGGCACGAGCGCCATGACGTGCGCGAAGCTGTCGCCGGCGAGCACGCGCTCGCGCAGCTGCGCCCACGCCAGGTCCCAGCCCGCGGTGCCGCGCCGCGACGACGCGAACGTCGACTGCGCGTTCACCAGCTGCGGCGGGATGGCGCGCAGATCGAGCGACGACACCAGCGCGACGATCCGGTCGGCCGCGGCGTCGTAGTTGCCGCGACTCGCGAGCACGAGTGCGGCCTGCGCGCGCGCCTGGTTGCGGAACGGTCCGATCGCCGCGGCGTCCCACACGGCCGCGAGCTGGTCCGGCTCGAGCGCGCCCCACTGGCTCGCCGCGCTGGCCGCGATGTAGCGCGCCTCGGGCGCGCGCTCGGAGATCGCGGCGATGTCGCTCGACACGTCGCCGGCGCGGCCGCGCTGCAGCATCGCGGTGACCTCGCGAAGCGACCACAGCGCGCCGATCAGGCCGTCGCGCGTGACCGGCGCGACGTGCGCCGCGCCGCTCGCGTAGACCTGCGCCGCCGCGAGGTAGCGGCCGATCGGGGTGGTCGCGATCGCCGCGAGCGCGGCGGTGCGCTCCCGATCGCCCGCGGTGGCCAGGCCGCCGCTCGCGAGCACGACATCGCCGAGCTCGAGGCCGCCCGCGCCCTGGAGCTGCGACAGCGTGGTCCACGATCCGACGCGGTCGCCGGTCGCGGCCTCGCTGACCAGCAGCTGGCGCTGGATCTGCCGCCATTGCGGGCTGCCGACGATCGCCTTCGCGAGCTCGCGCTGCTCGTACGCGACCAGGTGCGCCGGCAGCTCGACCTCGACGCCGGCGGTCGAACCGCCGTGCGCCCACGCCGGCGCGTCGGCGACCGGATCGCCGGTGAACCCGACATCGATCGGCTCGCCGCGCACGTGCGCCGCGCTCGGGCCGGTCGCGCCCCACGTGACATCGACCAGGTGCGCGCCCGCGCCGTCGCGGATCGCGATCAGCCGGTCGCGCTCGTCGAACGTCAGCACGAGCACGAGCGGTGCGCCGACCGCGCGCGCGTGGCGGAGCTCGACCTCGTGCGGGCCGCGCGCGACGACATCGAACCAGCGCGCGTAGTGATCGACCGGCGCGATCCACAGCGGCAGGTAGGCGAGCTGGAGCGCCGGATCGTCGCGATCCGCGGTGCGCGTGACGTCGAGCCCGAGCTCGGCGTAGCGGCGCACCAGGTGCGAACCGTCGTACGACGCGGTCTCGGCGAGCCCGAACGGCGAGCTCTGCCGCCAGCCAAACCGGTGCGCGGCGTCGACCGCGACGTCGCGATCGTCCCAGCGATAGACGCCGGGCGCGAGCGCCGCGCGTGCGCGCTCGAGCTGCGCGCGCGCTGCGGCATCGACCGCGTGCGGCGCGGGCTGGGCGCCGGCCGGCGCGAACGCGTCGCGCCAGGCATCGGCATCGTCGGACGCCAGCGCCGGGACGAACGCGGTCAGGTCGTCGAACGCCGGATCGGCGGGCTGCAGCAGCCGCGAGAGGTAGGCCTGCCCGCCGTACCACAGCGCCTCGCGCCGGCTGAACGCGACCGCGCCACCGCCGCCACGACCGGTGCCGGCACCGAAGCCGCGCGTCACGATCTGCGGCTGCGCCTCGTCCTGACCCGCGACCACCTGTGCCTGCGCCGTGTCGCCGCCGAGCTCCTCCAGGTCGGCCGTCTTGTACTTCTCGAGCGGCTCGAGCGGATCGCGCTGCGACGGCTCGTACTCCCCCGCCTTGCCCCCGGTCCGCCCGTCGATCGTGAACATGCGGTGCTCGGTCTCGGTGTTCGACGACAGCGTCGCGACGAGGTCGTCGTCGCGCTGCCACCGCGCGTTCATCGGCACGTCGTAGAACACCTGGAGCGGCCGGCGCACCAGCACGG
>DATJAE010000123.1:0-62557 GCA_035516595.1 Kofleriaceae bacterium
CCCGCGCACGACGTCGGTCACGCCGGCCGCGGCATCGTCGACCACGACCGCGAGCTGGTACGCGACGACGCCGTCGCGGCGCCGCACGATCGGATCGCCCATGTCGCGCGCCGGGGTCTGCGACAGATCGAGCCCGCCGTCGTCGACCAGCTCGACTCGATCGTCGTCGAGCTGGAGGCGCAGCGCGTCGGTCGCCGCGCGCCAGCCGCCCGGCGGCAGCGGCGAGCCGCGGCACACGTTGTCATACGCCCATCCACCGTCGGGCGCGCGCCGCCCCGACGCGCGCATCGCGCGGCTGCACGCGCACGGGTAGAGCCGGCCGGCCGCGGCGAGCTGGTCGAGCGCGGCGTCGTGCGCGGCCGAGCGCTCGGTCTGGACGATGGTCTCGTCCCAGTCCAGGCCGAGCCAGGCGAGCGCGTCCTGGATCTCGCCCGCCCAGCGCTGCCTCACCCGCGTGCGGTCGAGATCCTCGAGCCGGAGCAACGCGCGACCGCCCCGCGCGCGCGCGTCGAGCCAGACCAGCAGGCCCGACAGCAGCGTGCCGGGGTGCGCCTCGCCGGTCGTCGACGGGGCGAACCTACCGATCACGCACGCATACTACGTCACGAGCCGGCGCGCGGGATGCTGCGAACCTGGGTCGCGACCGCCGGCTGGCGGGCGAGCTCGGCCCAGTACGGATGATAGTGATTGACGCCCGCGAGGAACGTCCAGGCGGTGTCGTGCAGGCCCGGGCGGGTGTCGATGTGAATGAACTGCTCGCGCGGGTACCAGCCGACACCGACGTCGCTGTAGGTCTTCCACACGTAGTCGCGGATGTCGCGCAGTTGCACGCCGCGGATGCGGAAGTCGATCGCGCGGCCGTCGCGGTGCGGCGAGGTCGCCGACTCGCCGCGGCCGACCCGGTAGCCCGAGACGTACTCGATCGTCTTGCCCTCGTAGTGGTCGGCGACATCCGCCAGCATCGCCAACGTCTTCTGCGCGATCATCTTCTCGCGGTGCGTCGTGCGGCAGCGGAACAGCCGCTTGATCTCCGCGGCGGTCGCCGGGTCGGTCGAGCCATCGCGCCAGATCGCGACGGTGCCGGCCTGGTGATCGTTCTCGTCGTAGAGGTCGACCGCGACCGGGGCGGCGGTGTCGCCGGCGAACACCATGGCGACCGTCGAGGCGGGCATCGGGAACGGCGAGGCGGCGGCCGACCACCCGGCCATGGCCATCGTCGCGAGGCGGATCTTCAAGATGATCGGCAGCAAGCGTTACCTCTTGGCGGAACTCCCGCGGAGATCGAATTTCTCACGGGAAGGTTGGAGGTCAAACCGAAATCGAGAGCGCGTGCTGTGCACTTTCCGTACGAATCTCGGACATTTCGATCACGTATCGAAAGTGGGCAGGTCATACGACAAGCGTGACCTGCAAGCGACCTCACGCAGATGACACTTACTCACACGTGGGGTAGCGTCCCGCGATGCGATTTTCGGAAGAGCATTCGCAGCTCCGCCGCACGGTGCGCGAGTTCGTCGACAAGGAGATCAATCCGCACGTCGAGCGCTGGGAGCGCGACGGCGCGTTCCCGGCACACGAGGTGTTCGCCAAGGCGGGCAAGCTCGGCCTGCTCGGCGTCAACAAGCCCGAGGCGTACGGCGGAATGGGGCTCGATTACTCCTACCAGATGGTCGTGACCGAGGAGCTCGGTACGTGTCACTGCGGCGCGATCCCGATGGCGCTTGGAGTACAAACCGATATGGCGACGCCGGCGCTCGCGCGCTGGGGTACGGACGAGCTGCGCCGCGAGTTTCTCGCGCCGTCGATCGCCGGCCAGCTGGTCGGGTCGATCGCGGTGAGCGAGGTCTCGGGCGGCTCGGATGTCGCCGCGATCAAGACGACCGCGCGCAAGGACGGCGCCGACTACGTGATCGACGGCTCGAAGATGTGGATCACCAACGCGGCCCAGGCCGACTGGCTGTGTCTGCTGGTCAACACGGGCGCCGGCCCGGTGCACGCGAACAAGACGCTGGTGATCGTGCCGACCAAGCTGCCCGGCGTGACGATCGGCCCCAAGATCGACAAGCTCGGCATGCGCGCGAGCGACACCTGCCCGATCTACCTCGAGGGCGTGCGCGTGCCGCAGCGCCATCGCATCGGCGAGGAGGGCATGGGGTTCATGATGCAGATGGTGCAGTTCCAGGAGGAGCGGCTGTGCGGCGCGATCGGCACGCTGCGCGGGATGGAGCACGTGATCGATTCGACGATCGCGTACTGCAAGGAGCGCCACAGCTTCGGCCAGCCGCTGATCGACAACCAGGTCATCCACTTCCGCATGGCCGAGCTGCGCACCGAGGTCGAGGCGCTGCGCGCGCTGATCTACTGCGCGGTCGAGGACTACGTCGGCGGCGCCGACGTCACGATGCTGGCCTCGATGGCCAAGCTCAAGGGCGGGCGGCTGGTCCGCGAGGTCAGCGACAGCTGCCTGCAGTACTGGGGCGGGATGGGCTTCACCTGGGACAACGTGGCGAGCCGCGCCTATCGCGACACGCGTCTGCTGTCGATCGGCGGCGGCGCCGACGAGATCATGCTCGGGATCATCTGCAAGCTCATGGGCATCTTGCCAGGCAAGAAGAACAAGCCGCAGTCTTAGCCCCGGGTGCGCGCGATCGTCCTGTGCTGTGCCGTCTCGGCCGCGGGCTCCGCGCGCGCCGACGACGTGGCGCCGCCCGCGCGCGACGTGGCGCCCCGGCCGATCGCCGGCTTCAAGGTCAAGGGCAAGTCCAAGATCACCGACACCACGCTCGGCTACCTCGCGCACGTGCGGATCGGCGATCCGGTGTCGCCGGCCGACATCCCGCGCCTGCAGGCGGCGCTGATCTCGAGCGAGCTGTTCGACTCCGCGGTGGTCACGCTCGAGGACGCCCGCGACGGCGTGATCGTGGTGGCGACGGTGCACGACAAGCTGTCGTGGATCGTCGGCCCGACGGCCTATCTGCTCTCGACCAACAAGGCGGTCGGCGTCGGCTACGCCGAGAACGACTTCCGCGGCCACGACCAGAAGTTCCTGCTCTACGGCCAGCTCGGCACGCAGACCTCGATCTTCTTCGGCACGTTCCTCGATCCGTCGGTGCACGGCACCAAGTGGCAGTACCGGCTCGACGTCTATCTCGAGCGCACCCAGGTCAACGAGTACGCCAACCCGCCGCTCGATCCGACGTCGCAGCTGATCTCCCGCACCACCCAGGAGACGTTCCTCGATGCCGGCGCGCTGGTCGGCTACACGTTCCGCTGGTGGCTGGTCGCCGACCTCCGGCTGCGCGGCGGCTACGTCTACTTCCGCGATCCGCACGATCCCACCACCGGCCTGGGCTCGATGTCGCCCGAGCGCGATGGCTGGGACGTCACGACCCAGGCACGGCTGACGATCGATCATCGCTTCAACCGGTTCGGCGTGACCTGGGGCCCGTTCCTGCAGCTCGAGGTCGAGCCGAGCGTGCCCGGGCTCGACAGCTACGGCTACTTCAACTCGCTGCTGCGCGGCTATTACAGCTGGGTGATGTTCGGCGAGCACGAGCTCGAGCTGCGCTCGATCAACAACCTCGGCTATCACCTGCCGCTGCAGGAGGACAACGCGCTCGGCGGCGCCGGCAACCTGCGCGGCTATCCGACCGACATGTTCCGCGGCGATCTCAACATCGTGCTGCGCGCCGAGTACTCGATCCCGCTGTTCCGCTGGTGGTTCTTCAAGTTCCGCGCGCTGGCGTTCTACGACTGGGGGTACTCGCGGTTCGTGTTCCCCCGGCCCGACGGCGGCGATCGCTCGTACCTGGCCGACCAGCTCGACCGCGACTACATCCGCGACGACATCGGCCTCGGCTTCCGGGTCTACGTCAAGGCGGTGGTGCTGCCGCTGCTCGGGGTCGACGTCGGCTACGGCATCGCCGCGAGGAGCCCCGAGGTCGTGTTCGAGCTCGGGCTCACCGATTTCTGATCGCGAACGTCACGTCGATCGCGTGCTTGCCGCCGTCGACCAGGCTCTGCGGCTGGACCTCGGGGCGCGCGATGCCGTGAGCGCGCGCGACGTCCTCGAGCCGGTGCATCGCCGCGTTCATCGCGCTGCGGTCGAACAGCTCGCCGCTCTTGACCCCGAGCGCGGCGACGTAGGGCCTGGGGTCGGCCACGCCGGTCACCGCGAGCGCGCCGACCCGGAACTGCTCGCCCTCGTCGATCGCGAGCACGAGCGCCGCGTGCTGGCCGGTCGGCTTCGGCGGCTCGATCCGCGCCATCACGAAGCCGTGGTCGTTGTAGTAGTCGACCAGGCGGCCGACCGCGTGCATCACCTGATCGTCGACCCACGGCGTGCCCGGCGGCAGCATCCCGCCGAGCGCCTTGATCAGCTCGGCGCGCTTGACCCTGGTGTTGCCGCGCAGCTCGATGCCGTCGATCGTGTAGGCGTCGCCCTCGGCGATCGCGTAGGTCACGTCGACCGCGGCTCCGGCCGACGCGGTCTGCCAGCCCACCGTCGCGTCGCGATAGCCGCGGTCGCGATAGCGCGCGGCGAGCCTGGCCGCGGCGGCCTCGAGCAGCGCGCGATCGAGCGGCAGGCCGACGGCGGTCGCGAGCTCGCCGGGCAGCGCGACATCGCCGCCGGCGTGGTCGCGCGCCGCGATCGCGTGGACGACCGGCGGCGGCACGAGCTCGATCACGAGCTTGATACCGTCCTCGAGCTGTACGCCGCGCGCGATCACGTCGCCGACCCCGGGCAGCGCGGCCAGCTGGTCGAGCTCGCGGCGCAGCCGGGCGCGCTCGATCGGCAGCCCGGCCTCGCGCGCGACCAACTCGCGCGCCTGAGCGGCGAGCGCGCGATCGGTGGTCTGCAGGTCGATCGATCGGACCGGGCCGATCAGCGCGTGCCTGTCGCCCGCCGGCGGCGGGCCGGCGGGCGCGCGGTGCTCGATCGGCGCGGCCGGCGGCGGCTCGATCGGCGCGGCCGCGCCGCCGCACGCGGCGAGCGCGACCACCAGCGCCTTCACGGCCGCCTCTCGATGTGGACGAACCGGCGGCGTGCGGCGAGCCAGTCGCGGCGCAGCCCCTCGATCTCGGCGTCGAACAGGCGCTGGCGCAGCTGTTCGTAGAGCTTGCCGTCGAGCGGCCCGGTCGCCGGCTCGCGAGCCTTGAGCTCGGCGTACGCCGAGCGCACCTGGTCCTCGCCGATCGGCGAGACCCGCGGCGCGAGATCGAGCTGCTCGGCCTTCTGCGCGACCAGCTGGCGCGCGAGCTCGAGGCGATACGAGGCGCGCGACAGGCCCTGGACCGCGAGCGCCTGGTCGAGCTCGGCGTCGCCGACCTTGTTCTGCGCCTCGATCGCCTTGATCGCGAGATCGATCTCGTCGTCGCTCGCGGTGAGGTGAAGCTCGTCGGCGCGCTGCTGCTCGAGCGCGCCGTCGATCAGCGAGTCGAGGATCGCGCGATCGAGCTCGGGCGACGCCGGCTGGCCGTAGCGGCGCTCGTCGATCTGGCTGCGCCAGATCGGCTGCGTGCCGACCATCGCGACGATCCGATCGATCGTCGCGGTCGCGCCGACCGGGGGACGCGGCGGATCGGCGGCCGCGATCGCGCCCGCCACGATCACCAGCCCGACCGCGCCGCGGATCATTCCGGAACGACGCCGTTCATCGGCACCCAGATCGTCTCCCCGGAGCTGCCGACCTCGAGCTCGTAGTAGCCCTGCAGCAGCTGGCGCACCGTCGCCGATTGCATCAGCCCGTTGGGACCCGGCACGAGCACGCGCGCGCCCGGCGCGATCTTCGTCGGGATCTCGCCGGACGCCTGCGACGCGCCGACGTGGCCGATGTGCGACGTGCCGATCCCGAGGATCGCGCCGCGCGGCTCGTCGGTGTGATGCGCGTCCTGCGGGGTGGCCAGCCGCATCGCGCCCGGCACCGGCGTGCGGACGATCTGCACGCCGGGCTGCGTGATGTCGTCGACCGACGGCACCTCGACCTGCCCGACCTTGCGCGCCGGCGCGGGCGGCGTGACCGGCACCGACACCGGCGGCGGCGAGTACGCGGGGGTCGCGGCCGGCTTGCCGCGCATGACGATCTCGCCGGATGCGTCGGCGACCGGCGGTGAGGACTGCGCGCGCGGCTGCACGAGCGGCGACGGCCGCAGGCCGGGCTCCGACGCCGACGGCGGTGGCAGCGGCGGCGGCTCGATCGATCCCGGCGGGTGGGCGCGCGGCGCACGCATGGTCTCGAGCAGCTCGGGCGGCGTGGTCACGCGCGGCGGCGGCACGCGCTCGGTCTCGCCGTTCGCGCGACCGTTGCGCTGCGGCTGCGTGCCGTCGTCGGCGGTGATCGTCAGGTGGCCCATGCGCATGAGCTCGATGCCGAACACCGCGCCGGCCGCCGGGTTGTACGCGACCAGCTCCTCGACGATCGCGGGCAGCATCGCCGGATCGGTGACCGCCGCCGGCGTTCCCGCCATCACCACGCGTCGGGTGAGCAGCCGCGCGATCATCCGCTCGACCGACCGCGACACCGAGCGCAGCACGCCCTCGTTGACGTGATCGAACGGCAGGCCGACGAACTGCGCGATCAGCAGCGCGGGATCGCCGCACCGCACCTGCAGCGAGCCGGCCGCGTGCAGCCGCACGGTCGCGCCGGTCTGCGGCATGACGAACGTGGTCTGCATGTCGAACGAGACCTCGACCGGCGAGGTCAGCACGAAGAACGCCGACACCGGCCGCATCGGATCCGGCGTGCGCCAGCGATGGCGTCCGGGCCCGAGCCGATCGCCGACGATCCACGACGGGCACATCACGACGAGCTCGTCGTCCGCGCACGCGACCTCGTACTCCTCCGGCCCGATCGGAAACGGCCAGGCGTAGACGAGATGGTCGGACGCGACGGCGTCGCGCGCGATGAGCATCAGCGAAATCGTACACGAATCGCGGCGCGGGAAGGTGCGGCAGCGTCGGTACGTAACAGGTCCGACAACCCACGCGGCTACACGCCCCGCTCGCCCTCTGCGCCGGCGACCGGATGGATCCGTATGCGCCGGACGCGGCGCGGCGACGCCTCGATCACCTCGAGCACGGTCCCGTCATCAGTTGTCAGACGTTCTCCCGCCTGCGGGATGGCCTGCGCGAGCGTCATGCACAGCCCGGCGATCGTCGTGCGGTCCTTGCCGACCGGCAGCTCGAGGTGGAGATCGCGGTTGACCTTGCGCACCGCGGCCCAGCCCTGGACGAGGATCGTGCCCTGCGGCTCGCGCACGAAGTACTGCTCCGGCACGTCGTCCTCGCTCATGATGTCGCCGACCAGCTCCTCGATCAGGTCCTCGGTCGTGCACAGCCCCGACAGCCCGCCGTGGTCGTCGACCACGACCGCCATCTGGCTGCGCCGGCGCTGCATCTCGCGCAAGAGGTCGAGCGCGCGCGTCGCCTCCGGCACCTTGTGCGGCGGGCGCAGGATGTCCTCGAGCACGACCAGCCCCTTCTCCCACGCCAGCGCCAGCACGTCGCGCGCGACCACGTAGCCGATGATGTTGTCGATGTTGTTGTCGTAGACCGGCATCCGGCTGTGGCCCTCCTCGAGGATCGCGCGCTGCACCTCCTCGGGCGGCGCGCCGCGGCGCAGCGCGACCACGCGGTTGCGCGGCACCATGACCTCGGCGACCGTGACCTCGCCGAAGCCGAGCGCGCGCGACGCGATCTCGCTGGCGCGCGGATCGACCGAGCCGGTGCGCGCGGCCTCCTCGACCAGCTGCTGCAGCTCGTCGCGCGACAGCCGGGCCTCGGAGAACGTCGTGCGATCGCCGAACAGCCTGAGCACGAGGTTCGACACCGCGGTGACCAGCCACACCAGCGGCCGCATCAGCTGCGACAGCGCGACCAGCGGGCGCGAGACGAACAGCGAGTAGCGATCGCTGTAGCGCAGCGCCAGCGATTTCGGCACGAGCTCGCCGATCACCAGCTCGAGGAACGTGACCAGCGCGATCACCGTGACCAGCGCGGCCCACGGGCCGACGCCGATCGCGGCGAACGACGGCTCGATGTCGTGCTCCATCCGCGCGCCGCCGAACGCGGCCGCCGCGGTGCCGACCGTGGTCATCGCGATCTGCACGGTCGCGAGAAACCGATCCGGCGCGTCGCGCAGCGACTTCACCGCGAGCGCGCGCCGGTCCTTCTTGCGCAGCAGCTCCTTGAACTTGGTCTTGCGCACGCTGAGGATCGCGATCTCGGCGCCGGCGAACAGCCCGTTGGCCATCAGCAGGCCCACGACGATCAGCAACTCGGCGCCCATGCGTGCCCGCGCGCAGCATACGCTATATGCTCGGAGCGATGTCGACGCGGGCCCGAGGCGGCGATCACCAGGAGGCCGCGAAGCGCAAGATGTACATCACGCCGGACGGCGCGAAGCGTTTGCGCGCCGAGCTCGATCAGCTGTGGACGGTCGAGCGGCCGCGCGTGACGCAGGAGGTCGCCGACGCCGCGGCGCAGGGCGATCGCTCGGAGAACGCCGAGTACATCTACGGCAAGCGCCGGCTGCGCGAGATCGATCGCCGCGTGCGCTTCCTGTCGAAGCGGCTCGACGAGCTGACCGTGGTGAGCGAGCCGCCGAGCGATCCGACGCGCTGCTTCTTCGGCGCGTGGGTGTCGCTCGAGGACAACGACGGCGAGCAGGTCACCTACCGGATCGTCGGCCCGGACGAGTCCGACGTCGATCGCGGCTGGATCAGCATGGAGGCGCCGGTGGCGCGCGCGCTGCTCGGCAAGCGTTGCGACGACGAGGTCGTGGTGCGCCGGCCCAAGGGCGACATCACGTTCACGATCATCGGGATCCGCTACACGGAATGACCGCCGCGCCCGCTCGCCCTCCCGGAGGTGATGGCGTCCCCGAGCCGATCGACGACGCACCGTCACACGCGATCACGGTCGCGCTGCCGCAGGAGCTGCAGCACTTCGCGCGCAGCGCCGCGCGCTGGCGAGTCGGCTGCGACGTCACCGTGCTGCGCGGCGGCGGCGAGACCTACCCCGCGATGCTCGAGGCGATCGCGGCGGCGCGCGAGACGATCTGCTTCGAGACCTACATCCTCGCGGCCGATCGCACCGGCGATCGCTTCAAGGCGGCGCTGCTCGACCGCGCGCGCGCCGGCGTCGCGATCCGCGTCATCTACGACGCGGTCGGCTCGTTCGGCCTGGCCGACGCGTGGCTCGCCGAGCTGCGCGCGGCGGGGGTCGGGATCATCGAGTTCAACCCGCTCGCGCCGTGGCGCGCGCGCTCGTCGTTCTCGCACCGCGATCACCGCAAGATCCTCGTGGTCGACGACGCGGTCGCGTTCACCGGTGGGCTCAACGTCGCCAACGAGTACGCCGCGGTCGAGGACGGCGGCGCCGGCTGGCACGACATGCACTGCCGGCTGCGCGGTCCGATCGTGCTCGACCTCGCGCGGCTGTTCCGGCGGACCTGGCTGCGCGCGGGCGGGACGACCTACCGCGCGCCGCCGCGCGCATCGACCGCGCTCGGCGCCGGCGGCTCGACGTTCGCGCGGCTGATCGAGAACACGTCGCGCCGCCACAAGCCGGCGATCCGCCGCGCCTACCTCCACGTCATCAAGGCGGCGCGCCGCCAGGTGCTGATCGAGAACGCGTACTTCCTGCCCGACCGAGGGCTGCGCCGCGCGCTGGTCCGCGCGGTCCGGCGCGGCGTCGACGTGCGCGTGATCGTGCCGGGCCACTCCGACGTCCGCCTGCTCGAGTGGGCGACGCTCTACGTGCTGCGCCGGCTCGCGCGGCGCGGCGTGAAGTTCCTGACCTGGCGCGGCGCGATGATGCACGCCAAGACCGCGGTGGTCGACGCGACGTGGTCGATGATCGGCAGCTACAACCTCGACGCGCAGAGCCGGTTCAACAACCTCGAGGACACGGTCGAGCTGCTCGATCCGGCGGTCGCGCACGAGCTGGTCGCGAGCTTCGAGGCCGACGCCGCGAGCTGCGCGCGCTTCGACGAGGCGACGTGGCTCGCGCTGCCGTGGTGGCGCAAGGCGCTGGCCTGGCTCGCCTACCGGCTGCGCCGCTGGCTGTAGGCACGCTGCGTGAGACGCAGCCTCACGATCCTCGCCGGCATGGCGCGTGCACATCGATGCGCCGACGATGTCACTCGTGCACAAAGCCGCGCGCGGCGCCTTGTGGACGGTGATCTCGAGCATGGGCGGGCGCGCGGTGGGCGTGCTCGGCACGCTGGTGCTCACCCGCTTCCTTCACCCCGAGGTGATCGGCGAGGTCTCGGACGCGACCATCCTGTGCATGACCGCCAACTGGCTCACGATCTGGGGGTTCGGGCAGTACACCGTCGTGCGCGGCCACGGCGAGGTCGAGGCCGAGGTCACCTGGCACGCGACCGTCGCCTACGTCGTGCTCGGCGCGATCTCGATCGGCGCGATCGCGCTGATCGGCGGCCGGCTCACGCCGCTGCTCGACGCGCCGCACGCCGCGGTCTACGTGCCCGGCATGGCGCTCGCGATCTTCATCCGCCGGCTCGGCGCGATGCCCGAGCGCGTGCTGACCAAGCGCATGGAGTTTCGCCCGTCGGGCGTGGCGCTCGCGGTCGGCGAATTCACCTATACCGCGACCACGCTCGCGCTCGCCGCGGCGGGCTGGGGCGGGATGTCGATCGTGGCCGGCAACATCGCGCAGTCGACGATCGTGGTCGCGATCTTCCTCCGCGCCGCCGGCGTGCGCAGCTGGGCGACGCCGACCCGGCTGCGCGCCGCGCGCTTCAAGGACATGCTGCGCTACGGCGTGCCGCTCGGCGCGCAGGGCATCGCGCACCAGGCGTCGCGCTACTGGGACAACCTCGCGATCTCGAGGTTCTTCGGCCCGGCCGCGTGCGGCACGTACAACATGGCCTACAACCTCGCCGACATCCCGGCGATCCAGGTCGGCGAGCAGATCGCGCTCGTGCTGCTGCCGTCGATGACCAACCTGCCGCGCGAGCGCCGCGGCCCCGCGCTCGAGCGCGCCGCCGCGCTGCTGTCGATCGTGATCTTCCCGCTGGCGGTCGGCCTGGGCCTGGTCGCGTATCCGCTGATCGCGGCGATCCTGCCGGCCGATCAGTGGCAGGAGGTCGCGCCGCTCCTGACCGTGCTCGCGTGCCTGTCGGTGTTCCGCCCGATCTCGTGGGTGCTGTCGGCGTACATGGAAGCCGAGGCCAAGACCAACCGGCTCATGTTCCTCGAGCTCGGCAAGCTGGTCGTGCTGCTCGGCGGGATCGCGCTGCTCGCGCCGCTCGGCGTGCGCGCGTCGGCGTGCGCGGTCGGCATCGCGTTCGGCGCGACCGCGATCGGCGGGATCGCGATGGTCGCGCACGAGGGCCCCTCGATCTCGCGACTCGCGATCGGGTTCTTCCAGCCGCTCGCCGCGTGCGCGGTGATGGCCGGCGCGGTGCTCGGCGTGCATCGCGCGATCGCGGGCGACTCGCCGTGGCTGCAGCTGCCGGTCGAGATCGTGGCCGGCGCGCTGACCTACGTCGTCGCGATCCTCGCGATCGCGCCGGAGCGCTCGCGCGACCTGCTCGGCCTGTGCCGCCACGCGCTGTCGCGCCACCCGGCCTAGCACCGGCGTGCGGTCGCTCCGAACGTCAGCAGCGTCGCTCCGTTTTGAAGCACCTGCCCGGCGCAGCTCGAAATGACGCCAGGCGCGACGGCCACTTAGCGCTGGCACCGAAGCTGCTGATGGTGGGGGCAAGGGAGGCATCCATGACCCACGATCTCACCGTTCGATTCCTCGGCGTGCGCGGCTCGATCGCCACGCCCGGCGCGGATCTGACCGCGGGCGGCAACACCGCGTGCCTCGAGATCCGATCGGGTGACACCCGGATCGTGCTCGACGCCGGCACCGGCCTGCGCACGCTCGGCAACGAGCGCATGGCGCAGGGCATCCGCCACTCGACGATCCTGCTGTCGCACCTGCACTGGGATCACATCTCGGGCCTGCCGTTCTTCACGCCGGTCTACGTGCCGGGCCATCGCGTCGAGATCGCGAGCGGCCCCAACGGCGTGATGCCGCTCGAGCAGGCGATGCGCGAGCTGTTCCGCGCGCCGTTCTTCCCGATCGCGTGGGACGACCTCGGCGGCGCCGTGACCACGCGCGAGCTGCGCAGCAACGACCACTTCACGATCGGCGACATCGAGGTCACGATGGCGCGGCTCAACCACCCCGATCCGGTCTACGGCTTCCGGCTCGAGCACGCCGGCCAGTCGATCGTCTACGCGACCGACACCGAGCACTTCGCGTGCGTCGATCCGGCGCTCGCCAAGCTCGCCTCGGGCGCCGACATCCTGATCTACGACGCGCAGTACACGCCGGCGGAGTATCCGAGCAAGGTCGGCTGGGGCCACTCGACCTGGCAGGCCGGCGTCGAGCTCGCCCGCGCCGCCGCGGTGCCGCAGCTCGTGCTGTTCCACCACGACCCGAACCGCAGCGACGCCCAGCTCGCCGCGCTCGAGGCCGACGCGCGCGCCGCGCTGCCCGGCACGGTCGCCGCGCGCGAGGGCATGACGCTGTCGGCGCGCGACGCCGAGAAGGCCGCCGCTGCATGAACCGTGCGATGCTGGCGCTCCACATGTCGGAGCACGAGCAACGCTTCGAGCTGCTCGCCGACCTCGGCGCGATGATCGCGGGCGAGGTCGAGCTCGACGACATGCTCGCGACGTTCGCCGATCGCGTCGCGCGCGCGCTCGGCGCCGATCGCGCCACGCTGTGGCTGATCGACGGCGCGACCGGCGACATCCGGTCGCGCGTGGCGACCCTGCCCGAGCTGCCCGAGCTGCGCGTGCCGCAGGGCCACGGCGTGGTCGGCTACGTCGCGGACGGCGGCGAGCTGGTCAACATCCGGGATGCGGCGAGCGATCCGCGGTGGGGCGGCGGCGAGCTCGCGCAGCAGATCGGCTATCGCACGACCTCGATGCTCACCGCGCCGATCGTGCGGCGCGGCCAGATCCGCGGCGTGCTCCAGGTCCTGAACAAGCGCGACGGCGCGTTCACCACGCGCGACGAGGAGTTCGTGCGCGTGCTCGCCGAGCAGATCGGCCGCGCGCTCGACTACACCACGCTGCGCGGCGGCGACGCCCAGCGCGGGCTCACCGTGCGCGGCCGGTTCAACCACGTGATCGGGCGCTCGCCCGCGATGGCCGCGGTCTACGAGATGATCGTGCGCGCGGCGCAGACCGACGCGACCGTGCTGTTGCACGGCGAGACCGGCACCGGCAAGGGCCTGCTCGCCCGCGCGATCCACGTCAACAGCACGCGGCGCGAGGCGCCGTTCGTCCACGTCGACTGCACGACCCTGCCCGCCGCGCTGGTCGAGAGCGAGCTGTTCGGCCACGAGCGCGGCGCGTACACCGGCGCCGACGCGCGGGTGATCGGCAAGGTCGAGACCGCCAACGGCGGCACGCTGTTCCTCGACGAGGTCGGCGAGCTTCCGCTGCCGCTGCAGGGCAAGCTGCTGCGCTTCGTCCAGGAGCGCCAGTTCGAGCGGGTCGGCGGCCGCGACACGCTCACCGCCGACGTCCGGCTGGTCGCCGCGACCAACCGCGACCTCGCCGCGATGGCGCCGGCCGGGCAGTTCCGCAGCGACCTGTACTTCCGGCTGCGCGTGGTCGAGGTCGAGATCCCGCCGCTGCGTGCGCGCGGCGCCGACGACGTCACCGATCTCGCCGAGCACTTCGTCCAGCAGTTCTCGCGGCGCTATCGCAAGGGCCCGCTGCGTCTGGCCGACGCCGCGCGCCCGGCGCTGGTCGCCTACGCCTGGCCCGGCAACGTGCGCGAGCTCGAGAACACGATCGAGCGCGCGGTCGTGCTCGCCGCCGGCCCGACGATCACGGTCAAGGACCTCGGGCTGCGCACCGCGGCGCCCGGCGACTCGATCGTCGGCATGCCGGCGGTGTCGAGCGCGGCGCTCCCGGTCGATGGTGTCCACCTGCCCACCGGGATCTCGCTCGAGGAGGCCGAGCGCCGCTACGCCCGCGCGATCCTCGACCGCGAGGGCGGCAACCAGTCCGCCGCGGCGCGCGCGCTCGGGATCAGCCGCAACAAGCTCGCGCGGCTACTCAAAGCCTAGAGCGCGCCGTCGTTGCACAGGCACAGGCCGCGGACCGCGCTGCTGTCGCTGCACTGGCCCTCGCCCTGGACGCGCGTGCACGGATCGCCCGTGCCGGGGTCGACGCCACCGCACTCGAGCTCGGGACCGGAGGCGTGCACCGGTCCGCCGAGCTGCTCGAAGCACACGTCGTCCGCGCCGCAGCTGCAGGCCGCCTGGCCGCTGCCGCCGTCGCTCGACACGCACGCGCCCTGGCCGCACACGCACGACGGATCGTTGGGCGGACAGCCGCAGCCGGTGCCGAGCCACTGGCAGCCGGCGTGGGCGCTGCAGTTGCCCGAGCTCGACCACAGCGCGCAGCTGTCGCCGGTGATCCGCGGGCCCTCGCCGGGCGTGCCGCACGCGCACAATGCCACGATGACGATCGCGAGCGGTCGCATGCGTCCGATCCGAGCAAGCGCAGCGCCAACGCTAACCATCGAGATCATCATACGCCGGCCTCGAATTTCTGAAATTTGCGTGACGTCACGGTCGCGCGCTAGCTTCGCGCCATGCGCCGAGTCGTGCTCGCCATCGCCGCGCTCGCCGCGCTCGCCCCTCGGGCCTTCGCCGATGACGACGAGGCACACGGCGAGAAGGGCCGTCCGGTCGACAAGGGCGCGTTCGGGGCCGGCATCATCCTCGGCGAGCCCACCGGGATCTGCGCCAAGCTCTACCTGAAAGACGATCAGGCGATCCAGGCCGCGATCGGCTCGGCGTTCGTCAGCGGCGGCTTCCAGGTCCACGCCGACTACGTGTGGCACCCGTGGATCCTCCAGGATCGCGAGAGCTACGTGCTGCCGGTCTATCTCGGCCCCGGCCTGCGCGTGATCGACTACAGCGCGGCGGAGGGCCAGAAGAACCACTTCGCGCTCGGCGTGCGCGCGGTGATCGGCATGCTGTTCGATTTCAAGACCGTGCCGCTCGACGCGTTCATCGAGATCGCGGGGGTCGGCGAGTACGACTTCGGCGGCAGCAAGCTGCAGGCCGCGTTCAACGCCGGCGCCGGCGTGCGGTACTACTTCTGAGCTGCGACGAGCTCGCGGTGCGCACCGCCGACGGCGTCACGCTGCGCGTCGATCGCGTGCGCGCGACCGGCGCGCGCCGCGGCGCGGTGGTGTGCCTGCACGCGATGATGGCCGACGGCCGCTACTTCGGCGCGCGCCGCGACCGCGGCTTCGCGCACGCGCTCGCCGCCGCCGGGCTCGACGTCCACGTCGCCGACTTCCGCGGCCACGGCCGGTCGCAGCCACCGCGCGCCGGGCAGGGCGACTGGAGCTTCGACGATCTGGTCGAGCTCGACCTGCCGGCGATCGTCGCCGCGGTGCCCGACGCCGCGCTGCTCGGCCACTCGCTCGGCGGGCTGGTCGCGTGCGCCGCGATCGCGACCGGGCGGATCCCGCCGCCGCGCCGGCTCGTGCTCGCCGCGACCAGCGTGTGGCTCGGCGAGACCGCCGCGCGCCGCGCGATCATGGCGGCGTATCGCGGCGTGACCGCGCTGGTCGGGAGGGCGCCGATCCGCGCGCTGCGCGCGGGCACGGCCGACGAGTCGCGCGGCTACGTCGAGCAGCTCACCGGCTGGGCGCGGCGCGGGCGGTGGACCAGCCTGCGCGGGGTCGACTACCTCGCCGCGCTCGGCGCGATCGCCGTGCCGACCGCCGCGTTCTGCGGCGCGGGCGACTGGATGTGCCGGCCGGCCGACGCCGAGCGGATCGCGCGGCGCATCCCGACCTGCCCGCCGGTCCGCGTGGTCGGCCGCGCGCACGGCGATCCGCTCGATCCCGACCACTTCGAGCTGTTCACCCGCGAGCTGCCGGCGCTGCGCGGCTGGCTCGGCGACGCGCTCGCCGCGTGATCAGCGCACCAGGCCGCGCGCCGCCGCGATCGCGGACGCGAGAAACGCCCGCGCGCGCTCGAACCGCGCGGCCTCGCCGTCGACCTCGGCCAGATGGCGGGCGGTCAGCACCGCGCCGGTGAAGCCGTCGCGAAACCACGTGCCGCCGCCGGCCAGCGCGGGCAGCTCGGGCTCGGCCGGCATCGGGTACGCGGTGACGTAGAAGTACGGCTCGGCGATGTGGCCATCGCCCGGCGACAGCCCGACGCCGACCTGCGGGCTATTCGACGCGCGCGCCGCCGGATCGACGAACACGATCGCGCCGAGATCGAAGTGGTGCGGCCAGCAGCGCAGCGCGGTCGCGCCGGGCTCGCCGGCGAGCGCCTCGCCGAGCACCGCCGCGCCGCAGGCGTACCAGTCGCGCAGCTCGGCGAGCGCGCCCGCGTCGGCCGTGAACGCCGCGCCGCGCCCGACCGCGTCGGCCGGCATCGCGTAGTCCCGCACGCGCGCCGGCGGCCCCGGCCATTGCTGCGCGGCCCACGCCAGGCCGTCCGCGAGCGTCCGGCCCGCGAGCGGAAAGCTCGCGCGCGCGGTGTCGCCCACCGCGATCAGCGCCAGATCGGCGAGCCGCAGCCCGGTCCGCGCGCCGTCCGGCAACGACTCCCCGAGCAGCGCGCCATCGCGCCACGTCATCGCGGTATGGCCATCGTCGTCGCGCGCCGCGAGCCGCGCATCCGC
This sequence comes from Kofleriaceae bacterium, assembly GCA_035516595.1. GTDB lineage: Bacteria > Myxococcota_A > Polyangia > Haliangiales > Haliangiaceae > JABFXX01. The sequence continues at coordinate 16,696 of DATJAE010000123.1, forward strand.
GATCGCCGCGACCACCTGCGCCGCCCAGTGCGCCTGGACGCGCGCGTCGACCAGCGCCCGTCCGTCGGTCCGTCCCAGCGTTTGCCACATGTCGACCGCGGTGTACCACTGCCCTGACATCGCGGTCGCGGATCGCCGACCGGAGCCGCGCCTCGCGCGCCGGAACCCGCCGAGATCGCGAGGCCGGGCGCGGCACGGCCGCTGCTGTGCGAGCGGCCATGAAACGACTTCTTCATCTATCCTGGCTGCTCGCGTGCGCGGCGTGCCCGGGCCCGAGCTCCGATCACGCGACGGTCGTGCTCCACCCGCAACCGACCTGGAGCGGCACCGCCGAGGTGCTGGTCCACCACGCCGATGGCTCGCTGGTGTCGCGCGCACCGATCACCGACAAGCTGTCCGTCGCGATCCACGACGGCGACAGCGTGACGATCGCGCTGCACGATGGCTCGCTCGTCGAGCTCGACACCCGCCTCGCGGTCGCGCCCGGCGACGAGATCGACGCGCCCGCCGGGCCGCTGTCGCTGGAGCTCGGCTCCGCCAGCGTGACCCTGCCCGAGGTTGCCGGCGCGACCGGGTGGATCGTCACGACGCCGCAGAGCGCCGCGGAGACCACCGCGCTCGACCAGGTCGACGTGCAGTTCCCCGCGGGGCGCTCGTCGATCCCGGTGCTGGGCGCCGCCGCGGATGCCACGGACACGCTGGCGCTCTACGGCGAGCGCTCCGTGCCGGTGGCCGGCAGCGCGCCGACGATCGCCCTGACCGACGCGCTGGCGTGGCAGCCCCTGACGGTCACGACGACCGGCATCGCCGAGGTCGTGGCCGGCGACGTGTTCGTCGGCAGCGACGACCTGGCCGTGTACGCGCCGGGGCTCACCACCGGCGACCTGCCGATCCCGACCAGCTTCGGCGACCAGGTCGGCGTCGTGGCCGAGGCCGAGGCAAGCGACTCGATCAGCTCTGCCGGCGTGATGCTCGCGAGCCGCACGACCACGACCGTGACGCTCGACCTCACGACGCCGGATCTGCCGACCGCCTCGGCGCTCGCGGTCACCTCCAGCGGCGCGAGCTGGCAGCTCACCGGCGGCGGCAGCTACGCGGCCTTGGCGGTGTCGCTGTCGTCGTCGACCTCGACGTCGACGCCCGCGTGGGGGTTCGTCGCGCCGCCCGGCACGACCTCGCTCGCGCTGCCCCAGCTCCCCGCCGATCTCGCCGCGGGCCCGTTCGACTCGCTCACCGTCGCGATCGCCGCGCGCAGCGACATCGCCGACTACCACGACGCGCTCGCGGCGTTCGGCCCGCCCGCCGACGGTACGACGTGGCAAGAGCGCGAGGTCGTGAGCCAGCCCGCGAGCGCGCGGCTTCGGCCCGGCGCGCTCGTGCCGTCAGCCGCACTGGCGCGAAGGCTCAGCACACCGGATGAACGCTGGTGACCTCCCCGAACCGGTCGGACGCGCTCACCGCCTTCATGCCGGTCCGGACGTGCCACGCCGGCCCGCGGTCGCACGCCGGGCGGGTTACTCGACGCGGTCCCTTCCGCTCGCCGGGGTCGTGAGCTAGAACGGGCCTCGTGCCGTCCACGAGGGGCAAGACGCGCGCGCCCAAGACCGCGGCCAAGCCGCGGAGCAAGCCGCACCAGCTCGTGCCCCGGGCCAAGCCCGAGGACGCGGCGAGCCGCGGCGACCGCAGCAAGCGCCTGCTCGATCTCGTGATGATCCTGCTGCGCGCGCGCACGCCGGTGACGTATCGCGACATCCGCGAGCAGTTCCCGGCCTACCAGACGCTCAACATCGAGGCCGGGCTGCGCGCGTTCGAGCGCGACAAGGCCGACCTGCTCGAGCTCGGCGTGCCGATCCGCTACGTCACGCCCGACGAGGACGACTCGCTCGAGGACGGCGGCTACGTGATCGATCTCAAGCGCTTCAAGATGCCCGAGGTCCGGCTCACGCCCGACGAGATCTCGGCGCTCGTGCTCGCCGCGTCGGTCGCGCACGCGATGCCGGGCGGCGCGTATCCCAAGATCGTCGACCTCGCGCTCAAGAAGCTCGCGTTCGACCTGCCCGAGCTGCCCGACACGCCGACCGAGTTCCCGCGCCCCGCCTACAACCCGCCGACCGTGCTCGTGCACTTTCCGGAGCGCGCCGCGCCCGCGCGGCCCGAGCTCGGCGAGATCTACGCGACGCTCGAGGCCGCGACCCGCCTGCGCAAGCGCGTGACGCTCACCTACCAGACCGCGGCGACCGGCATGGTGTCGCGGCGCGACGTCGATCCGTACGCGATGGTCTACCGCGAGGGCGCGTGGCTGGTCGTCGGCTGGTGTCACCTCCGCCACGAGATCCGGTCGTTTCGGGTCGATCGCATCCGCGAGGCGGTGATGGCGCCCAGGCCGAAGTCGCCCGACTTCGAGCGCCCCGCCGACTTCGACGTCAAGGCCTACGCGACGCGCTCGCCGTGGACGTTCACCAGCGAGCCGGCCGAGGAGGTCCAGCTCGCGCTCACCGCCGAGGCCGCCGAGGTCGCGAACGAGGATTTCGGACCGACCGCGGTCAAGCGGATCGACGGCGCGCGCACGCTGATCACGTTCGACTGCGCCAACCCCGAGTTCGCGGTCAGCCGGATCCTCGCCGCCAAGGGCGCGATCCAGGTGGTGCGCGGCGACCGGCTGCGCGCGCGGATCGCCGGCGAGCTCGACGCGATCGACACCCACTACGAGGTCGGCGGCGATGTCGCGTGACGTCTCGCAGCGGCTGCGCCGCCTGCTGTTCATCGTGCCGTACGTCGCCAAGCATCGCGAGGGCGTGACGGTCGAGCAGCTCGCCAAGCTGATCGGCACCGATCGCGACGAGCTGCTCGCCGATCTCGAGCTGCTGTCCCAGGTCGGCCCGCCCGACGGCGATCCGGGGGAATACCTGCTGGTCTCGGTCGAGGACGGCCGGGTGTTCGTCGATCTCGCCCACCGCCTGACCCGCCCGCTGCGGCTCACCCCGGCCGAGGGCTGCTCGCTGTTGCTCGGCATCCGCGCGCTGCGCGAGAGCGGGATCGCGCCGTTCGATGCCGCGATGCAGTCGGCCGAGGCCAAGCTGCTCGCCGCGCTCGGCCGCGACGCGCGCGAGGCCGAGACGCTCGCGACCTCGACCGTCGTGGCCCAGCCCGATGCGGTGGTCGCGACCCACCTGCGCACGCTGGTCACCGCGGCGCGCCAGCGCCAGCGCCTCGAGCTCGACTACGTGTCGGCGTCGCGCCACCAGGCCGAGCGCCGCCCGGTCGATCCGTACGGCATCGTCCACCACGCCGGCGAGTGGTACGTGGTCGGCTACTGCCACAAGCGCGGCGACGTGCGCACGTTCCGCATCGACCGGATCGCGGCGCTGCGCCCGACCGCCCCGCCGGTGCGGTTCGATCGCCCGATCGACTTCGACCTCGAGGCCTACCGGCGCGAGCGGCTGTACGTGCCGAGCGCCGATGCGGTCACCGTGCGCGTCCACCTCGATCCGCTCGCGGTCACCCGGATCGGCGTGACCTGGCCGGTCGGCGAGGTCACGATGCAAGACGACGGCTCCGCCGAGATCCTGATCGACTGCGAGGGCTTCGAGTGGGTGACCGGCTGGGTGCTCGGCCTGGGCCGTCACGCGTGGATCGTCGGTCCCGACGAGGCGAAGACCGCGATGCACGACCGGATCGCGCAGATGCGCGGCGAGCTCACGGCTTCGGCGTGACCGCGTTGCCCTGCAGCAGGTGAAACTGCAGCGACACCGTCTTGTCCGGCGTCTTCGCGGTCGCCGTGAAGTCGGTGGTCTGCGAGATCTTGGTCGCCGGCACGAACGCGCCGTCGACCAGCGTCGCGTCGATCGTGCCATTACCGGCGATCGATCCGAACTGCGCGCCGTCGATGTTCTGGTCGGCGCCGGTCAGCTTCGACGTGCCCTTGAGCGTCCAGGTGTTGCCCTTGTGCGCCACGACCTCCCAGTCGACCGTGTTGGTGACCTCGAGGCGATCGGCGATCTTCTGCACCGACGCGACCTGCCACTTCGCGCCGACCCCGACCGGCTCGGTCGGCAGCACCGGCCACATCGGCAGCAGCGACAGCTTCACCATCTGCACCGCGTTGTCCGACTTGTCGTCGGGCTTCTCGATGTGGAGCGTGAGATCGCCGGTCGTGCCGTTGGCCGCGGTCGTGCCCGCGATCGTCATGCCGTTGAGCGTCACCAGGTCGGCCTTGAACTCGGCCGCCGGCGTCTTGGTGCCCGGCTGGTCCTTGGCGTCGACGCCGGTGACGGTGAGCTGAAACTTCGCCGCGCCGTCCTTGTCGACGTCCTGGACCTCGGCGTCGCCGACCAGCACCACGGTCGGCGCGACCTGCTCCTGCACGCCGCCGAGCTCGGCCGGCGCGCTCTGCTTGCCCGAGAAGTCCATCGCGAGCTCGACCTGCTGCTTGCTGCCCGGCTTCGCGGTGAGCTTGAGCGCCTGGCGCTTGCCCTTGCCGGGCGCGACCAGCTTCACCGTGACCTTGGCCGCTGGCATCGTGGTCTCGATCGGCCCGGTGGGCTTGGGCGGCTCGGGCGGCGGCTCCGGCTTGGTGTCGGCCTTGGCCTGAGGCGGTGGCGTCGCCGGCTCGGGCTTGGCATCGGCCGGGAGCGGAGGCGGCGGCGTGGATGGCTTCTGAGCCCCGCCGCACGCCACGGCGAGCACGAGGATCAAGCAGAACGTGCGGCGCATGATGTTGCTCTACCACGAGTTTGGCTCCCCGTTTGGTCGGTTGCGGGGGAGGCCGGCGATGGTTCTGTTGATGCAAGGAGAAGTATCGTGACCACCGAGAAAACATGGCAGGAGCAGCTCGACCAGGCCGGCGCCGCCTGCGACGTCGATGTCGAGACCTTTGTCCGGGCCGCGTGGTCGGCGTACTTGAAGGCGCGGCCGGGTTTGAAGGAGTATCTCGAAGACCTGCAACTGCGCGCGCAGCTCGAGGAGCTGCGGCGCAACGGCCACATCGGCCAGGCCTGAGCTAGCTCGGAACGAATTCGACCCCGATGAACGGGATGATCGGCAGCCCGGGGATGTCGCGATCGGCGCGAAGATCGCTGTCGTACTCGCGGCCCTCGACGTTGCCGTAGTCGGTCGCGTTCTGGACGTCGATGTAGACGTTGATCGCGCCCCACGGGCGCTCCCACCGGCGATCGGCGCGCAGGTCGAGCTGGATGAACGTCGGCAGCGTGCCGGCCCACGGCAGCTGGCGGCAACCGTTCACGCACACCGTCGGGCTGTACGGATCGCCCGACACGATCTGCAGGCGCGCGCCGAGGCGCCAGTGCGCGAGCGCGACCGAGCCCGCGAGGTTCAGGTTGTGGCGCTGGTCGAGCTCGAACGGCCGCCAGATCCCGACGTAGTCCTTCGCGGACGGCGCGTCGGTGCGCTGCGCGCGCGACAGCGTGTACGCGAGGATGCCGAACCACCGCCCGACCGAGTGCTTGACCTGGACCTCGATGCCCTCGCTCCTGGCCCGGCCGACGTCGTCCTGGAACACCGAGAACCCGAGCTGCTTCTCGAGCAGCAGCTGGAACGTCGGCCCGAGGCCGCCGAGATCGGGCTCGAACGTGTTGCCGGGGCCGCTCGGCACCGGCACGGCGAGGTGCTGGCCGTAGTCGTAGAACCCGGTGATCGACGCGGTCGTGTGCACCGAGACATCGGCATCGACGCCGAGCGAGAACTGATCGAAGAACGAGCTGCGGAGCCGCGGGTTGCCGTTCTGCGGATCGACGTCCGCCGGGGTCGGCGGCTGGTGGTAGCGGCCGACCGCCGCGCGCAGCGTGACCGGATCGGCGAGCTTCTCGCTGAGGTTGACCCGCGGATCGAGCACCCACTCGCCGGTCAGGCCGTAGTGCTCGAGCCGCACGCCCGGGCGGACCGCGAAGCGATCGCCGTCGAGCTTGACCCGCGCCTCGCCCCACAGCGCGGTGTCGAGCCACGAGATCGTCGACGTGCCGTCCTGCTGCATCGGCCCCTCGCCGGTGCCGGTGAAGCCGACCTGGGTGTGCGACAGATAGCCGCCGCTCGCGTCGAGCCCGCCGCGCAGGTGACCCCAGGCGACGTCGCGCGTGAGGTCGGCGCGCAGCCCGCCGGGATAGACCGGACGCTCGAACGTCTCGCGCTCGCCTTCGTTGACGTCCTCGAAGCTGAGCCGGTTGGTGCCGAACCACGGCACGACGTGGAGCGACAGCGGCCCCCACTGCTTGAGGTACGGCACGGCGCCGCGCACGAACATCGAGTCGATCGACACCTTCTCGGGCTGGCCGACCGCGCCCGAGGTCGCGTTGGCGACGTCGTCGATCGACAGGAACACGATCGGCGTGACCCGCCCGAGCCCCGCCGGATCGCCGAACGAGCCGCGCAGCTGCGCGTCCCAGTAGCTCGGCAGCGGCACGTCGCTGCCCACGAACGGCTTGGCGACCGACGCGAAGTACGAGCGGCGCACGCCGAGGATGACGCCGCCGCCGAGCAACGGGCCCTCCGCCGTCACCGCTGAGTCGAGCAGGCCGAGCGAGCCAGAGACCCGCCAGCGATCGGTGCGCGGCTCGCGCGTGGTCAGCGTGACCAGCCCGCCCTGCGCGCGGCCGTACGACGCGTCGAACCCGCCGGGCGTGACCGCGAGGTCGGCCAGCATGCCGCTGGGGTAGAACGAGGTCAGCCCGCCGAAGTGGAACGCGATCGGCACCTCGATGCCGTCGAGGTAGACCTCGGTATCGCTCGGCGAGGTGCCGCGCAGCACGAGCCCGCCGAACGCGTACGGGATGCGCGCGACTCCGGGCAGCGCCTGCGCCGCGCGCAGCACGTCGTTGCCGGCGCCCGGCATCAGCCGGACCTCGGCGGCGGTGAGCTCGTAGGCGAGCGGGCGGGTCTGCTCCGGCGCGCGCCCGCTGATCTCGATGACCTCGGCGGCGGGCGCGAGCGCGACCCGCACGACGTCGTCGGCGATCACGGTGCGCGTCGCATAGCCGGCCGCCGCGATCACCAGCTGGCGGTCGCCGTCGTCGAGCGCGATCGCGAAGTAGCCGTCGACGTCGCTCACCGCGGCCTGGCCGTGCGCGGCGGTGACCGTCGCGCCGGCGATCGGGCGCGCGGTGTCCTGTGCCGTGATCACGCCGCGCACGACGCGCGGGGAGGCCGCCGCGGGCAAAGCTGCGGCGACGACCGCGAACGCGACCAGCACGCGCAGCACGGATGACAGCATCACACGTCCGGCGGACCCGGCCGCAGCTCGGACACCGGCGTCCGGTCACCGGTTGCGCCGGAACGTCGAGGCCTGATGTCGCGACGTTGCGCGAGATCGCGGCGCGGCGCGACCTCCTTCGCCGTGGCGCCGGATCGCCGCGGCGGGAGCCGCCGCGGTCTGGAGCTACATCCCCTGGATCGTGACCTTGTTCATCTTGATCGGCGTCTTCGGCCGATCGCCGGGCGCGGTCGGAGACGTCTCGATCTTCTTCACGACGTCCATCCCCGAGGTGATCTTGCCGAACACCGGATGCTTGGACGGACCGGGCGTGAACCAGTCGAGGTACTGGTTGTGCACCGTGTTGATGAAGAACTGCGCGCCGCCCGAGTTCGGCCGCCCGGTGTTCGCCATCGACAGCGTGCCCGGCTCGTTCGACAGCTTGTGCGCCGGCGGATGCTCGTCCTGGATCCGGCCGAACGGCGAGTCGCCGGTGCCGCACTTCGGGCTGTTCGGATCCTTCGAGAACTCGCAGCCGAACTGGATCATGAAATCCTTGATCACGCGGTGAAAGTGCAGACCGTCGTAGAACCCGCTCTTGGCCAGCTTGATGAAGTTGGTCGCGGTGACTGGCATCTTGTCGAGATAGATCTCGGCGGTGAATGTCCCGAGAGACGTGTCGAAGGTCGCGGTCGGGTTCGGCATAGCAACGCTTGTATCACGCCGCGCTAGGCGGCGCCGTCGATCGCGAGCGCGATCATCGCGATCAGCTTCTGCGCCTCGACGTTCTCGACGTTGGCCTTGATGAACTCGTGGAGCGGGAGCTGCGCCTTGGACAGCCGGACCAGCGGCTCGCCGCGCGCGGCCGCGTCGAGGTCCTCGTACGACAGCGTACGCACTCGCCCACCCGCGCGCTGAAAACATTGTGCAACAAGCGCGCAATGGAAGATGACGTTGACGATCGCCTCTGCGCCGCCGAGCTCCCGCTCGTGCGCGCTGATGAACTGCGCGACCGGCGTCTGGTTCTGGACGAAGCCGCCGACCAGCACGGCGGAGTAGTTGGGATCTGACATCTTGGTCGAGGCCTCGGCGACGACGGCGGCGACCTGGTCCTTGCTGAGCTTCATGGCTCCACGTTCGCGATCGGCGTGATCGCCGGCCGGCGCGCGCCAAAGCGGCACAGCGCCTCGGCGGCGAGCGCGGCGACGTCGGCCGCGAGGTTGGTGCAGAACGCCTTGCGCGGCGCGCCCGCGAAGTCGCCGTGGGGACGCACCAGGTCGTTGCAGACGATGCCGGGATCGCCGTGGCGCACGCGATGAAGCCAGGCGTCCTGGTACCACGCGACCGCGGCGCGCAGCTCGGGCGTGACCGCGCCGGTCGGATCGGGATCGCCGAGCAACTCGCCGAGCACCTGCTCGCCCGCGCGGATCGCGCCGCACTCGCCCTTGCCCGTGATCCCGCCGCGGCGCAGCGCCTGGTACGGCGGGGTCGCGAGCCCGAACGTCTCGGCGAGCGCGATCCCGCAGCTGCGATGCGGCGTGCGCACGCCCTCGTACAGCGTGAACGCCTTCGCGCGCGCGGCTGCGACGTAGGCCGCCTCGTCCGTGGTGAGCGGACGGTCGCTAGACTCGGCCATGTCGGGATGCTACTGCGGAGGAGGCAGCTCGTCGAGAATCCGCCGTGACCGAACGCAGTGCACATACGCTACGACGTGCGCTGCTGGTTTCGGCGGCGCTGCACGCGGCGATCGCCGCGGCCGTGCTGCTCGGCGCGCCCTCGCGGGAACACCACGCCGCGCTGGTCGACATCCAGCTCGCGCCCGAGCCGCCGAAGGCCGAGGCGCTGCCCGCCGAGCGCGCGACGCCCGCGCCGCAGCCGCAGCCGGCGGCCGAGCCGCCGCGCCGCGAGCCGCCGCCGAAGCCGCCCGAGGCGGCGATCACGGTCGACGCCGGGATCGACGCGCCCCGGCGGCGCAAGCGGGCCGACGCGGCGGTCGACGCCGCGCCCGATGCCGCCGCGATCGACGAGGCGAGCGACGCCGGCCCGCCCGAGGACGCGGGCGATGTCGCCGATGCCGGTGTGGAGTCGGACGGCGGGGTGCCGGCCGCGGTCGCGATCGGCTCGGGCTCCGGTGCGCCGGGCATGACCGACGAGCCTGCGGTCGAAGGTGCGCCGACCACCGCCGGCACCGCGGCGAACCTGCTCGCGTACTTCCCGCCGGGCCACGTGGTCGCGGCGCTCGTGCGCTTCGATCGGCTGCGCGGCAGCGAGTGGGCGGCGTCGACCGAGCGCCTGCTCCGCCCGCTGCCCGACTATCGCGGGCTGTTCGGTACGCGCGACGCCGGGCTCGCCGATCGGATCGACACGCTCGTGATCGCGTCGCCCAAGCCGCGCGACGCCACCGCGACCACGCTGGTCGTGCACACCGCGCTGGCGCGGGCCCGGATCCGCGCGCTGCTCGCCACGCCGGACGTACCGATCGCGTGGAGCGCCGCCCAGGGCGGGATGCTCGGCCGCCGCTCGGGCAAGCTGTTGCCGGGCGATCGCCGCGTCGTGCTGTCGCCGTGGCCGGGCTGGTTCGTGCTCGCGCGGCCGGACGACCTCGGCGGCGCGCTCGCGCCCGGCAAGGGCGGCACGGACGCCGCCGTCGCCGCCGGCGGGCTACCGCCGTGGCTCGACGGGATCCGCTCGATCGAGCAGGAGTCGGGCGCTGGCCCGCGCGGTCCGGCGCTGGTCGTGACGCTCGCGACCAGCGGCCGGCGCTACCCGCTGCCCGACGTCGGCGTCGGGGTCAGCGAGCTGCCGTCGCCGCTGCGGGTCTCGATCGCGGTCGAGCTGGTCACGCAGGGCTGGCTGGTGCGCGGCAACATGACGTTCGCGAGCGAGGCCGATGCCACCGAGGTGGTCGCCGCGGTGCATCAGGTCCAGCAGCGCATCGCGGACAGCCACATCCTGCGCGCCCTGCTGCGCAGCCAGCACGTGCTCGACGCGGTCACCGGGCTGTCGTTCGCGCAGAGCGGTGCGCGCGTGTCGTATGCCACGTCGGCCTCGATCGCCGACGCGCGCGCCGTGCTCGCCGCGGCCGCCGCGATGCTCGAGCAGTACTTCGGCCACGCGCCGTGAGGCATGGCATGCTGGAAGGATGTCTCGCGCGCTCGCCTGGCTCGTCGTGGTCGCGGCGTGCGGCGGCTCGACGCACGCGCCGCTCGCCCGGGCCGGCGACGCGTACGACGACGGCGGCGGCGAGCTCGCGCGCAGCTCGATGCGGCTCACGCTCGGCGGTGACGACCGCGCGGCGGCGCCCGAGGCGGCGCGCGCGCGCGGCGGCTACGGCGGCGACGCGTACGGCGGCGCGGGCTACGCGGGATGGACGATGCCCTCGTGGAACTACGCCGCGCCGAGCCGCGTCCCGCACTACAACGTCGCCAGCGGCCTGTCGGGCTCGATCGAGGGCGTCGTGACGTGGTCGGGCGCCGCACCGCCGAAGCTGGCGACCGCGTGCGGCACGATCGACAACCCGAGCCTTCACCTCGGGCCGGACCGCGCGGTGCGGGACGCGATCGTGTACATCGAGCGGGTGAGCGTCGGGCGGCCACCCGCGGCGTTCGGCCGGCCCGCGGCGGTGGGCGGCGTCGTGGCCAAGCACGGCTGCGCGCTGGTGCCCGCGGCGCAGATCGTCGAGCCGCTGCCGGCCGCGGTCGCGATCCACGGCGACGCCCAGCGCACGCGCCTGCGGGTGGGCGGCAAGGCGCACGAGCTGGAGGAGGCCGGCATGGTCTCGGTCGAGATCGCCGCGGGCGCGAACGAGATCGACGGCGACGACGGCAAGCTCGCCGCGGCGTGGGTGCTCGGGCTCGAAACGCCGTACTTCGCGATCACCGACGACGCCGGTCGGTTCCGCATCGACCAGCTCGCCGCCGGCAGCTACGACGTCACGTTCTGGCAGGCGCCGATCGCGACCGCGGGCGCGAACGGCACGATCGTCTACGGCGCGCCGATCGTCGCGCACCGGACGGTCCGGATCGAAGCCGGCAAGCCGAGCAAGCTGAACGTCGCGCTGCCTTGAGCGTCCGGCGCGATGTCCGGTAGGCGGACGTTACGTCCGGTGCTCGGACGCGGCCGGACACGCGATCGTGTGAGGTCGCGGGCTTGCGTGTGGCACCGCACTTGCTGTTGCTCGCGAGCGACGCGCAGGGCGTCGGAAGGAGAACTGTCGTGTTGCAGAAGCGAATGTTCAAGGTCGTCTGTCCGATCGAGAAGAAGGACGGCGGCAGCACCTACTGGATGCGGATCGGCACCGCGTTCACCAACAAGGACGACTCGATCAACATCTACCTCGACGCGTATCCGGCGCCGCCTCACCAGGCCAAGCTCCAGCTGCGCGAGCTCGACGAGGCCGAGCTGCGCGCCAACGCCGAGCGCCGCGCGTCGTACGCGCCGCGCGCGCCGGCGGCGGGCGCCGCCGAGCCGATCCAGGACCTCCCGTTCTGAAAGGACCACGTCATGATCATCTCGAAGCTCACGTCTCGCCTCGCCGCGCTCGCCGCGGTCGGCACGCTCGCCGCCGCGATGGGCGGCAGCTGGCAGGCCGCCTCGGCCGCGCCGGTGCAGGTCCCGGTCACGCAGCCCGCCGCCACCGACTCCGATCATCCGATCAAGAAATCGATGCATCGCGAGCTCACCGGCAAGCTCAACCTCAACACCGCGACGGAGGACCAGCTCATGCTGTTGCCCGCGGTCGGTCCTGCCAAGGCCGAGCGCATCGTCGCGTGGCGGAAGAAGAACGGCGGGTTCAAGCGCACCGCCGATCTCCGCCATGTCAAAGGCTTCGGCTACAAGTCCTTCAAGCGGCTCGAGCCCTACCTCGACATCAAGGGGGACACAACGCTCAAGTGACCGCGCTCCAGTTTGGCGGGCCCCGGCAGGCTCGGTATTGTCGCGCGATGACGTTGCCGAGCCTGGCCGACGACGCCGTGCGCCTGTGTCAGGCGCTGTTGCGGATCGACACCACGAACCCGCCGGGCAACGAACGTCCCGCGGCCGAGCTGGTCGCGGGTGCGCTCGCGGAGGTCGGGCTCGCGCCCGAGCTGCTCGAGGCAGCGCCCGGGCGCACCAACGTGGTCGTCCGCCTGCGCGGCACGGGCGCACGGCCGCCGCTGCTGCTCACGGCACACCTCGACGTGGTCGAGGCCGACCCGATGAAGTGGCGGCATCCGCCGTTCGCCGGCGAGGAGCACGACGGCTGCCTGTGGGGCCGCGGCGCGATCGACATGAAGAACATGGCGGCGATGTGCACGGCGATCCTGCGACGGCTCGCCGCGACCGGAGTCGAGCTCGAGCGCGACCTGATCTTCGCGGCGGTGGCCGACGAGGAGGCCGGCTGCGATCTCGGGTCGCGCTTTCTGGTCGAGCGTCACCGCTCGCTCGTCGAGGCCGAGTACGCGATCGGCGAGAGCGGCGGGTTCTCGCTCCACCTCGGCAACACGACGTTCTACCCGGTCCAGGTCGCCGAGAAGGGGTTCTGCTGGGTGCGCGCGCGGATCGTCGGCGAGCCCGGCCACGGCTCGATGCCGCGTCACGACAGCGTGGTCACCCGGCTCGGCGCCGCGCTCGCCAAGCTCGGGACCGCGCAGCTGCCGGTGCATCCAACGCTCCACGTCGAGGACTTTCTCGCCGCGCTGCGCGCGCGCCAGCCGGCGGCGATCCAGCCGCTGGTCAAGCTGCTCGCGCGGCCGCAGCTGCTCGCGAAGATCGCGCGGCTGGTACCCGGCGCCTCGATCGCGCGCAGCTTCTCGGCGCTGCTCAGCAACACCGCGGCCGCGACGGTCGTGCGCTCCGGGGCGAAGACCAACGTGATCCCGGGTGTCGCCGAGTTCGAGATCGACGGCCGCACCCTGCCCGGCCAGACCGACCAGGACCTGCTACGCGAGCTGCGTGCGCTGCTCGGCGACGACGTCCAGCTCGAGATCATCAAGTCGGCGCCGCCCACCGTCACCGACCCGTTCGAATCGCCGGTGTTCGACATCATCAAGCGCCACGTCGAGGCCCGCGAGCCCGGCGCGGTCGTCGTGCCCTACCTCATCCCGGGGTTCACCGACGCGAAGTACTTCTCGCAGACCGGCGCGCGCTGGTACGGCTTCTCGCCGGTCAAGCTCGAGCGCGGCAGCGGCCTGCGCTTCGCCGACATGTTCCACGGCAACGACGAGCGCGTGCCGGTCGCCGGGCTGGCGTGGGGCGTCGAGCTGCTCGACGCGGTGGTCCGCGAGATCTGCGGACCGGCCGCGTCGGCGGGTCACTCCATCGCGCCGTAGCTGGCGATCCACCGGTCGGTCGCGACGTCGAGGCTATGCTGCTCGTTCGCGACGAGCTGCTTGTCGACCTCGGCATACTTCGCGAGCAGGCGCGCGGTCTCGGCCGCGCGCAGCGACGGATCGACCGCGACCGGCTGGGTCACGCTCGGCCGGACGGTGACCGGGCTGAACGGCTTCTGGATCGCGACCAGCTCCTCCTGGGTGAAGCCCGAGTGGAGGATCCAGGTCATCAGCGGGCCGTCGTTGACGTCGGCGAGCCGGATGAAGTTGTTCTGCCTGGCGGTCTGCGCGACCAGATCGGTCGCGCCGGACTTCGCGATGATCGTCGCCGCCGCGCACAGGTGGCCATCGCGGTCGCGCCACACGTTGAGCTCGCCCGGCTTGTACGTGTTGCTCGGAAACGTGCCGGCCTTGACGTAGGCGCGAAACGCCGCGAGGTTGGCCGCGCGCGCCGCCGCGAGCTGCGCCCGGATCGCGGCGCGATCGAGCACGATGTCGTCGGGCGTGGCGGGCGCCTCGTCGTGGACGATCGGCGGGCTCGGGTGCGGGTTGTGGAGGCTGTTGTGCCCGCCGGCGAACGCGATCGCCGACAGCGAGACGACCAGGGCGATGGCGATCGAGCGCTTCACGACGCGCCTCCCGTCGGCATCGACTCGACCAGGGCCCAGGCGAGGCCGGGGTGCGCGAGCAAGCGCTCGGTCGCGAGGTCGAGGCTCCTGGCCTCGTCGCGCACGAGCGCGCGGGTGACCTCGGTGTAGCGGGCGCGGAGGCGCGCGTCCTCTTGCTTGCGCAGGCGCGCGTCGATCACCGGCGCCGGCTCGACCGGCTGGGGCCGGCGCGTCACCGGCATGAACGGCTCCTGGATCGCGGCGATCTCGGCCTGGGTGAAGCCCGAGGTCAGGATCCAGTCCATCAGCGGGCCCTGGCTGACGTCGGCGAGCCGGATGAAGTTGGTCTGCTCGGCCACGCGCTCGACCAGCGCGAGCTGGCCCGAGGCCTTGATGATCGTCGCCGCGGCGCAGAAGTGGCCGTCGCGATCGCGCCACACGTTGAGCTTGCCGTCGTCGAACGTGTTGCTCGGGAACACGCCGCGCGCCTGATAGGCACGGAAGGCAGCCAGGTTGCGGGCACGGGCCTCGGCGAGCGCGGCGCGCACGGTCGCGCGATCGAGCACGACATCGGCGTGGTCGGCCGCGCGCTCCGGGTGCGCGGGCGGCGGCTGCGCGAACGGATGCGGCGGCGGTGGCGCCTCGAACGCGCGGTCGGCGAACGCGAGCTGCGAGGTCAAGGCGGTGACGAGCGAACAAGCGAGGAGTAGTCGAGACATGGCAGATCCTTTGGACCGTGCGCTTTCGAGGCGCGGGCGCCGCGCGATGTCGTCGGCGCCGTCGAGGTCTGGCGATATCAACGCCGGGCCGAGGCCGCCGGTCTATGGCCCAGCAACGCGGCGAAAACAGCCCGTTTCATCCGCATCCCGGCGAGCCGGGTGTCACCCAACCGGATCCGGCCGGCGTCACCGCCCCGGTTCGCCGGATCCGGCGGCCCGGGGGCGAACCGGGTGTCACCCAACCGGATCCGGCCAACGTGCCGCCCAACCGGAATCCGCGGCCCCGGCGCGCCGTCACTGCGGCCGAACCGGGTGTCACCCAACCGGATCCGGCCAACGTGCCGCCCAACCGGATCCAACCGGAACCGGATCCGGGTGTCACCCAACCGGATCCGGGTGTCAGCCAACCGGATCCGCGACCGGATCCGGGCCAACCGGATCCGTGTCCGGCGCGCCGGTCACTGCCAACCGGATCCGCGACCGGATCCGCGGCCAACCGGATCCGTGTCCGGCGCGCCGTCACTGCGAGCGCGACAGCGCGCCGTGTCGCTCACGCGCCGGTCGCGAGCTTCAGCTCCGCCGGATCCGCAGGCGCGAGCGGCATCTCGCGCAGGCGGCGCAGCGGCAACAGGCAGAGCGGCGCGGCGAGGCCGATCGAGACGCCGATCCACACGGCGGTCCGGATCGAGGTCGCCTGGGCGAGTGCGCCGGCGACGAGCGCGGTGACCGGCACCAGGCCCGCGGTGCAGATCAGGACCGCAGCGTTGGCGCGGCCGAGCACGTCGCGCGGCAGCACGGTCTGGCGCAGCGTGACCGCCTGGATCACGAACGCGACCGAGCAGCCGTCGCCGATCAGCTGATGCGCGCCGAGGCAGCCGAGCACGACCGGGTCGGAGCCCCGCGCGAGTGGCATGAGCAGGCCGGCGGCCAGGCTGATCGTCGAGGTCACGAGCAGCGCCCGGCCCAGCCCGATCGCGCGGACGAGCGGGCGCGAGATCAGCGCGCCGGCGAGCGAGCCGATGCCGCCCATCGCGATGATCACGCCGAACGTCGCCTCCGACAGCCCGAGCGTGCGCAGGCAGAGCAGCGCGTAGAGCGCGGTGAAGAAGCCGCCGGCGATCGACCACACCATCAGCGCCAGCACGATGGGACGGACCTGCGGATGGCCGAACACCGCGCGCATCCCGACCCGGAGGTCCTTGCGGCTCTGCCAGCCGCTGGTCGCGATCGCCTCGGGGATCGGCTCGGGCGGTGGCTCGACCGCGCGGATCCGGCCGAGCATCAGCGCCGACCACAGGTAGCTCGCGGTGTTGATGATCACGGCGAGCGGCGCGCCGAGCGCGGCGATCAGCGCGCCCGCGCTCGCCGGGCCAGTGATCTCGGCGATCGCCTCGGTGGTCTCGAGCTTGGCGTTGCCCTCGGCCAGGTGGCGCTTGCCGATCAGCGATGGCAGGTACGCGACGTCGGTGATCTGGAACAGCGACGACGCGGCGCCGACCAGCCCGCCCACCACGATCACCTGGGTCATCGCGAGCAGGCCGAACAGCCAGGTGATCGTGAGCGAGGCGACCACCGCGGCGCGGAACAGGTCGGCCGCGACCAGGATCCGGCGCTTGCGGCTGCGATCGACGAACCCGCCCGCGAACGGCGCGAGCACCACGCCGGGCGCGAGCTGGAGCGCGGCGAGCACGGCGACGATGCTCTCCGGCTCGCCCAGCACCTTGACCGCGATGATCGGCAGCGCGGTACGCGTGATCCGCGAGCCGAACGCGCTGATCGCCTGCGCCGACCACAGCCGCCGGAAGTCGCGGTGGCCCCACAGACCCGAGCGCTCGAACATCGCGCACCACTGTAGCGATCGCCCGTCGAAGCACAAACCGCAAATCTCGCAGCGACGGGGCAGCGCGTTGCCGCGATGTCATGATCCGACCGACGTGCGGCTGAAGATCGAGGACCTGCCGCGAGGGCACCCGGGGGTTGACGTCCGTGAGAGGCCGCACGGGTCCCCGGTGATGCCCTCGCGACCTTCTACGTCAACGCCGACCGAACCGCTCCAGGTGCCAACGACGCGGTGGTCGATCGACGAGGCCATCGCGGCCGCGACCGAACTGCTCGGCTCGAGCGTGCGGCGGCAGCTCGCTCGAACGGCTGCACCGGGCGCGCGATCGCCTCAGAACGGGATGTCGTCGTCCGGGCCGCCGCCACCACCGCCACCGCCTCCGCCGTAGCCACCCGGCGGGTACTCGCCGTCGCTCGGCGGCGGAGGCTCGCTCGCCCGGTTGTCCCGGCCGCCGTCCCGGCCGCCGCCACCGAGAAACTGCACGTCCGATGCGATGATCTCGGTGATGTACCGCTTGTTGCCGTCCTTGTCGTCGTAGGTGCGGGTCTGGATGCGGCCCTCGACGTAGACCTGCCGGCCCTTCGACAGGTACTTCGAGCACACCTCGGCGCGCTTGCCCCACACCACGATGCGATGCCACTCGGTGCGCTCCTGGCGCTGACCGTTCTTGTCGTTCCAGCTCTCGCTGGTCGCGACGCGCAGCTCGCACACGCCCTGCCCGCTCGGCGTGTATCGCATGTCGGGATCCGCGCCGAGGTTGCCTACCAGGATGACCTTGTTGACTCCGCCAGCCATGATTCGCTCTCTTTTCGCGTTCCGGAACCACCACGGTTCCGTCGATGACCAGGCTGTACCACGCCGCCCTGACAGACGGTGTACAACCGTCGCGTGTTCCGCGAGCTGCGCGTCGCCGTCGTGATTCCCGCGTACAACGAGCGCGCGAAGATCGCCGACACCGTGGCAAGCGTGCCCGCCGCGGCCGATCACGTCGTGGTGGTCGACGACGCCTCGAGCGACGGCACCGCCGAGGCGGCCGCGGCGCCGCGCGTCGAGGTGCTGCGCCATCCGGATAACCGCGGCGTCGGCGGAGCGATCGTCACCGGCTATCGCCGCGCGCTCGCGCTCGGCGCCGACGTCGCGGTCGTGATGGCCGGCGACGGACAGATGGATCCCGCCGACTTCCCCGCCGTGGTCGCGCCGATCGCCGACGACCGCGCCGACTACGTCAAGGGCAACCGCTTCCTGCACCCCGAGCTGTGGTCCGCGATGCCGAAATCGCGGATCGTCGGCAACGCGCTGCTGTCCGCGGCGACCCGCGTGACCTCGGGCTACCGCCACGTGTTCGACTCGCAGTGCGGCTACACCGCGATCCACCGCCGCGCGCTCGCCGCGCTCGATCTGGACGCGGTGTGGACGCGCTACGGCTATCCGAACGATCTGCTGTCGCGGCTGCACGTCGCGGGCGTCCGCGTGCTCGACGTCCCGGTCCGGCCGGTCTACGGCGCGAGCTGGAAGAGCGGCATCCACCTCGGCACCGCGCTCCACCCGATCCCGTACGTGCTGCTGCGCTCGTGGGGCACGCGGCTGGTCGCCCAGACGCGCCGGCGCGTCGCGCGGTGATGCGGATCGGCGTCGTCACGACCTCGTATCCGCGGTTCGCCGGCGATCTCGCGGGCAGCTTCGTCGCGGCGCACGTCGCGGCGCTGCGCGAGCTC
The DNA here is from genome assembly GCA_035516595.1 of Kofleriaceae bacterium. Classification (GTDB taxonomy): domain Bacteria; phylum Myxococcota_A; class Polyangia; order Haliangiales; family Haliangiaceae; genus JABFXX01. The sequence continues at coordinate 35,090 of DATJAE010000123.1, forward strand.
GGCCACGAGGTCGAGGTGATCGCGGCGGGCGAGCCGTGCGGCGATCCGCGCGTCACCCGGATCGCGAGCCCGCTGTTCTACGCCGGCGGCGCGCCCGAGGCGCTCGAGCGCGGCGCGCGCGGTGCGCTCGGCTTCACCGTGCGGCACGCGCTCGCAGTGGCGCGGCGGGCGCGGCGGTGGGATCGCGTCGTCGCGCACTGGCTCGCGCCGTCGGCGATCGCCGCGCTGGCCGGCCGCGCGCCGCTCACCGCGATCGCGCACGGCGGCGACGTGCACCTGCTGCGCCGCACCCGCCTGCTCGCGCCGGTGCTCCACGCGCTGCGCGCCCGCGGCGCCCGGCTCGCGTTCGTCAGCGACGAGCTGCGCGCGATCGCGCGCGCCGCCGCGCCCGAGCTCGCCGGCTGGCTGGGCGGCGCGCTGGTCCAGCCGATGGGCGTGCCGCTCGCGCACTTCGCCGCGCTCGGCCGCGCCGCGCGCGAGCCGCCGGTCATCCTGTTCGTCGGCAGGCTCGTGCCGGTCAAGGGGACCGACGTCGCGATCCGCGCGCTCGGCGCGCTCGCCGGCGCGGCGCGGCTGGTGATCGCGGGCGAGGGCCCCGAGCGCGGCGCGCTCGAGCAGCTCGCCGCCGGCGCGCCGGTCGAGTTCGTCGGCGCGGTCGATCCCGCCGCGCGCGATCGCCTGCTGCGCGAGGCCGCGGTCGTGGTCGTGCCGTCGCGCGTGCTCGCGAACGGGCGCAGCGAGGGCACGCCGACGATCGCGCTCGAGGCGCTCGCCGCCGGCGTGCCGATCGTCGCGTCGGCGGTCGGCGGGCTGCGCGCGCTCGCTCCCGCGGCCGAGCTGGCGCCGCCCGACGATCCGCGCGCGCTCGCCGCCGCGCTCGATCGCGCGCTCGTCGCTCCTCGCGCAGCGGAGGAGCTGCAGCGCGCGGTGGCCGGGCTCGACTGGCCCGAGGTCGCGCGCCGGTTGCTCGGGTGAGAAACGCTGACGGCAGCTGCCGCCGCCGTGCGTAACGAGGTTCGCACCGCGCGGTCCGACCTTTTCCCGCTCGCCGTGTCCAACTCGTCGCAATCCCGTGACGCCGCGCGATCGTTCGTGCGAAGAAGACCAATGTGATCGCGGCACGGTTGCTGCTACGTCCTGTTGCGATGCCCGACGCGCCGCGGTTCGACGTCTCCGTCATCCTGCCGTTCGGCGACGACGAAGAGGCGGTCGGGATCGCGGTCCGCCGCACGGCCGAGCACCTGCGCGGGCTCGGGCTCGCGTTCGAGATCCTCGCGATCGACGAGGACTCCGGGGACAACTCGCACGCCGTGCTCGCGCTGCTCCGCGCCGAGGTGCCCGAGCTGCGCGTCACCCACGCGCCCGGCCGCGGCCGCGGCGTCGAGGTCGGCGCGGCGCGCGCGCAGGGCACGCTGATCGTCGTGTCGACGCCGGACGTCGCGAGCGCGTCGCTCGACGGGATCGGCGACGCGTGCCGCCGCCTGCTCGCGGGCGAGGGCGATGCCGAGATCGCGCTCGCGCGTTACACCGTCGCGCATCGCATCCGCTCGCTCGCGGTGTTTCGCACCGCGCGGCTGGTCGGCGCCGCGATGCACCGCCGGATCGCCAAGCGCATGCAGCTCCATCACCTGGCGGTGCGCATCGCCGGCACCGGCGTGGTGGCCGCGGCGCAGCGCGCCGGCGCGGTCGGCAAGCTCCGCGCGTTTGCCGCACGCCGCGGCCGCGTGGCATAGCCGCCGGCGGCGGCGCGGGTGCTATGGCTGATGCTATGATCGAGCCGTGAACTGGTACTGGCTCGCAGCGCTGGCGTCGCTCGCGTTCCTGATCGTGGTGCACGAGGGCGGCCACTACTTCGTGGCGCGCTGGTGCGGGATGCGGATCGAGCGGTTCAGCATCGGGTTCGGGCCCGGCATCTTCAAGCGCAAGTCGAAGAAGACCGGCACGACGTTCCAGATCGCGCCGATCCCGTTCGGCGGGTTCGTCGAGATCCGCGGCATGAACATCGCCGAGGAGGTCGATCCGGACGATCGCCACGCGTATCCGAATCGCCCGGCGTGGCAACGCTTCATCACGATCTTCGCGGGCCCGGCCACCAACTACATCTCGGCGATCGTGATCGTGTTCGCGCTCTACGCGATCCACGGCATGAACTCGAGCTGGCGCTGGTACGGCGTGGCCGACGTCAAGTCCGACTACGACGCCTACGGCAAGCTCGAGGTCGGCGACCGCATCGTCGCGGTCGACGGCGCGCCGATCCTCGCGCGCGGCGAGTACGATGCGCCGGGCCAGCAGCCGCTGGTCGCCGACTCGCTGATCGCGCGGGTCAACGCCAAGCACGGTGCGGCGGTCACGCTGACCGTCGTGCGCGACGCCAAGCAGGTCCAGGTCACGATCAAACCGAAGCTCGCGCTCGACAGCGACGGCAAGCCGTCGCTCGACAACGACGGCAAGCAGTTTTACCTGCTCGGCATCGTGCCGTCCGAGCAGCCCGACGTGCTCGACGCGAGCCTGCTCGACGCCGGGATCGGCGCGGTCGAGTTCCCGGTCGACGAGACCAAGACGATCGCGGTCGGGCTGTGGGACATCATCACGCGCAAGGAGAAGGCCGATCCGGGCGGGCCCAAGCGGATCTTCGACGAGTTCGCCAAGGCGTGGAAGCTCGGTCCGGTGACCGGCATCGAGCTGCTCGCGATCCTGTCGGTCTATCTCGGGCTGTTCAACCTGTTCCCGCTGCCCGCGCTCGACGGCGGCCGCCTGGTGTTCCTCGGCTACGAGATGGTGACCCGCCGCCGCGCCAACCCGCGGATCGAGGCGATGGTGCACATGGCGGGGATCATGGTGCTCGGCGTCGTGATGGTGCTGGTGACGCTGCGCGACTTCCACGTGTTCTCGTAGTCCGGGTCGCGAGTCACCAGCAGGTGTGAAACGACTGCTCCTGCTCGGGGGTGGTCGGCGCGCCGGCCGCTCCGCCGCACCGCGCGTAGACCTGCTCGGCCTCGCTGCCCTGACTGGCCGCGGCCGCGAACAGCGCGTCCTCGTCGAGCGTGCCGTCGAACCGCGTGCGATACGCCGCGTGCGCGGTCCACGTGCCGACGTTGAGCTTGGCGTACTGCCGCCAGCGCGGCAGCCCGCGCGCCACCGCGATCGCCTCGAGCGCGGCCTGCTGGCAATCGTCGTTCTTGCCCGCCGCGGCGAGCGCGCGCGCCTCGGCGAGCCGGTAGTGCACGACGTTGATCGCGCGCGCCGCCGGGTCGCCGGCGGCCTCGCACGCGACGTCACCGCGCACGCCGCAGCGCTCGAGCGCGCCGCGCATCGCGCGCACGTAGTGCGACGCCGCCACGCAGCGCAGCTTCTCGTGGGTGAGCGGATGGACGAGCTCGCGCCAGCTGCCGGCGACCACGAACGCGTCGCCGCGCGCCGGGTGCGCGCCGGCCAGCCACGCCTCGATCTCGGCCTGCCAGCTGCCCTTGCGATGCGGCGCGGGATGGCCGCGCACGCCGCGCGCGTGCAGCTTGCCGGCCGCGAGCTCGTCGGCGAGCAGGAACGTGTCGCCGGCCTGACACACCAGGTGCTCGATCTGGATCTGGCCCGACAGCTTCTTGCCGGCGCGCGGATCGGCGGGCTCGGTCGGGTAGCACGACGGCAAGCAGCGCGCGTGGTCGGCGTGCGGCGGCTCGCTGCACGTCGCGGCGAGCGCGTCTTGCTGCTGCTCCTCGAGCTTGCGGTGCGCGGCGACCGCGGCGTCGTGCTGCGCCTGCTCGGCCGCGGCGCGCTGCGCGGCGAGCTCGGCCGCGCTCGGCCCGGGCGGCGGCGCGGGCGGCGCGGGCGGCGCGGGCGGCGGCGACGACCCGCACGCCGCGAGCACCGCGCACACCAGGCCGATCCGCGCGATCTCGCACATCCGGCCGCGACGCTACCATGCGCTATGGTCTGCTCGTGATCGCCGGCGACGTCCTCGATCGGATCCCGACCGAGCCGGGCGTGTACCTGTTCAAGGACGCCCGCGGCACGGTGATCTACGTCGGCAAGGCCAAGAACCTGCGGACGCGCGTGCGCCAGTACTTCCGCGAGGGCGGCGACGAGCGGCTGTTCGTGGCCGCGGGCTTCCTCGGCCGCGCGGTCGCCGACGTCGAGACCATCGTCACGACCTCCGAAAAAGAAGGGCTGCTGCTCGAGAACCACCTGATCAAGAAGCATCAGCCGCGGTTCAACGTGAAGCTGCGCGACGACAAGCAGTACCTCGTGCTGCGCCTCGTCGATCCGAAGCCGGCCGACGAAGCGACGGCGAAGCGCGACGTGTTCCCGCGGGTCGAGGTCGTGCGCAACATCCGCGACGATCATGCCAACTACTTCGGCCCGTATCACTCGGCGACCTCGGCGCGCCAGACCCTGCGCACGCTCAACCGCCACTTCAAGCTGCGCACCTGCACCGATCACGTGCTCGAGACCCGCGGCCGGCCGTGCCTGCAGTACCAGATCAAGCGGTGCAGCGGGCCGTGCGCGATCGCCGTGCCGCCCGCCGAGTACGCCGAGCAGGTCGAGGACGTCAAGATGTTCCTCGCCGGCAAGGACGCCGAGCTGGTCCGCCGGCTGCGCGCCCGCATGGACGCGCGCGCGGCGGCCGAGGACTTCGAGGTCGCCGCGATGCTGCGCGACTCGATCGCCGCGGTCGAGCGCACGCTCGCCAGCCAGCACGTCGTGCAGGACGACTTCGTCGATCAGGACGTGTGGGGGTTGTTCCGCGAGGCCGACACGGTCGAGGTCGTCGTGCTGTTCGTGCGCGCCGGCAAGCTGGTCGGCCGCCGCGCGTTCGCCCAGAAGGACCAGGAGCTGCCCGACGCCGCGGTGATCGCCGAGCACGTCCAGGCGTACTACGCGACCGGCACGCTGATCCCCGACGAGGTCGTGGTCGGCCTCGAGCTCGAGGACGGCGAGGTGCTCGCCGAGTGGCTGTCGGCGGCGCGCGGCAAGAAGGTGAAGATCGTCGAGCCGCGCCGCGGCGTGCGCGCGCGCCTGGTCGAGCTCGCCGACCGCAACGCGGCGGCTTCGGCGGCGTCGCGCCGCGGCCGCGATGCCGACAGCGAGGCGATCCTCGCCAAGGTCGCCGCCCGGCTCGCGCTGCCGCGCCCGCCGCGCCGCATCGAGTGCTTCGACATCGCGCACATCCAGGGCAGCGAGACGGTCGCGTCGATGGTGACGTTCATCGACGGCGTGCCGGCGCGCGGCCTGTACCGCAAGTTCAAGATCCGCACGGTCGACAACAACGACTTCGCCGCGATGTACGAGGTGCTGACCCGGCGGTTCCGCCGCACCCGGAGCGACGATCCGGCGTGGGCGCGCCCCGACCTGCTCGTGATCGACGGCGGCAAGGGCCAGCTCGCGATGGCGGTGACCGCGCTGACCGATCTCGGCGTGACGCTCGGTGGCGAGACCGGGATCGAGGTGATCGGCCTGGCCAAGGAGCGCGAGCTCGAGGCCGGCAGCGCGCCCGATCGGATCTACCGGCGCAACATCAAGGACTCGATCGCGCTTCGCCCCAACTCGCCCGAGCTCTACGTGCTCGCGCGGATCCGCGACGAGGCGCACCGCTTCGCCAACACGTTCCATCGCGATCGCCGCACCAAGCAGAGCCTGCGCAGCGAGCTCGACGACATCCCGGGGATCGGTGCGACCCGCCGCCAGCGCCTGCTCAAGCACTTCGGCAGCGTGCGCGCGGTCCGCCTGGCGTCGGTCGACGAGCTCGCCCGCGCGCCGGGCATGACGCGCAAGGCCGCCGAGCAGGTCGCGAAGTACTTCGCCGACGCCGCGGCGGCCGAGCTCAGCTCGGATCGGTGACGTGGCCCATGAACAGCACGAGCCCGCTCGGCTGGTCGACGATGAAGAACGCGAACGGGTGATCGCAGATCACGCGCGGGATCGGATCCGGCCGCGCGGTGTCGATCTCGACGCTCGCGCCGGTCGCCGCGGCGGCCTCGGTGCCGCGCTCGTCGACCTCGACGTACGCCGCGTGCGCGACCGCCGACACGAACAGCCGCTGCGACGGCTCGAGCTCGGCGATCGCCGAGAAGTCGGCCTTGTCGGGGTCGAACGCGTCGGGCATGCCGAGCGCGCGCAGCGCCGGCACCAGGTCGATCGCGCGCGCCGCGAGCTCGAACCGCGGCAGCGCGACCACCGCGTGCGCGGGCTGGATCGCCGCGAGCCAGCGCGCGAACGTGCGCGCGTCGAGCCCTGCCTCGAGCGCGGCCAGGCCGTCGACCCGATCCGGCAGCGCGATCACCATCACCGTGGCGCCGCCCTTGTACGGCAGCTCGACCAGCGAGACGCCATCGACGTGGGCGTAGCGCTCGGCGGCGCCGTTCATCGTCTTCACCAGCTTGCTGGCGGTCGCGGTCGGATGAAACGCGGCGTCCGAGGTCAGCTCGGGGCGAAACCGGGTCTGCCACTCGCCGTGGAAGTAGATCGCGTCGACCACGATCAGCCGGGTGCGCGCGGTGATCGAGCCCTCGGGCATCAGCTCGCGGATGTGATGCTCGGTGCGCTCCTCGACCCAGCGGTTGATCGCGGCGCGCGCGGCGGCGGGCTGGGCGACGTCGAGCTGCTCGAACGGGGCGTCGTAGCCCGCGGCGAGCCCGTCGACGAACGCGCCGCGCAGCGCGAAGCCGCGCGCGCCGAACAGCCGGTTGGCGATGCGCAGCGTGTTCGGCCGGCTCGGCGCCTCGAGCGCCGCCGCGAGCTGGCCCCACGCCGGGCCGGGCTGGGTCGCGAAGTGGAACACCGTGCGGATCTGCGCCGCGGTGGTGCCGGAGGCGCCGGTGCCGGTCATCGCGAACGCGCTGGTCACGCTGAACGGCGAGATCGCGAGGTTGCCGGAGCGACCGAGCCTGGCCCACAGCTCGAAGCCGAACGCGTTGCTCGCCGCCGCGAGCGAGGCCGCATCGGCCGGCATCGCGACCTCGCGCTCGTGCTTGCAGCTCATCGCCGCCACCGCGGCCAGCGCCCACGCCGCACGCATCAGCTCGGATCCGTCACGTGGCCCATGAACAGCACGAGCCCGCTCGGCTTGTCGACGATGAAGAACGCGAACGGGTGATCGGCGACGAACGCCGCGGTCGGCGCCGCGGCGCCGGCGGCCGCCTCCTGGACCGCGGTGGCCGCGGCCGCCTCGGTGCCCTTCTCGTCGATCTTGACGAACGCCTGGTGGAACACGTGCGACACGTACAGCCGCTGATCGGGCGTCGTCGCCGGCGCGACGCCGGTGAGGTCGGCGAGGCGCTTGTCGAACACCAGCGGCATGCCGAGCGCGGCCAGCTGCTTGGCCAGATCGATCGAGTTGCCGGAGATCGTGAAGCGCGGCAACGACACCGTGACCGCGCCGGACCCGATCGCGGCCCACCACTTCGACAGCACCGCCGGGCTCGCCGACGCCTCGAGCTTGGACAGGCCGTCGATCGCGTTGGGCAGCACCACCAGCATCGACGTGTCGCCGCCCTGGTACGGCAGCTCGAGCAGCGTCGCGCCGTCGACCTTGCCGTACAGCCAGCCCTCGCCGTGCATCATCTTCACCGTCTTGGTCGCGGTGAGCGAGACGTGGAACGGCTCGTCGCCGGTGAACTCGTGCTTGAACGGCGCCTGCCAGTCCGCCAGGAAGTAGATCGCGTTGACCAGCACGAGTCGGGTCAGCTCGTCGATCGAGCTCGGCGGCATCAGCTCGGTGATCCGCTTGCCGGTCTGGTCGGCCACCCAGCTGTTGATCTGGCCGCGCGCCGCCTCGGGGTCGGCCGCGAAGTCGAGCTGCTCGAGCGGCGCGCCGAACGCGGTCCTGGTCTGATCGAGGAACGGTTGCTCGATGTGAAACGCCTTGGCGCCGAACAGCCGGTTGGCGATGTGCAGCGCGACGCCGGGCTTGCTCGCGAGCGCCTGCTCGAGCTGCCCCCAGCTGTCGAGCTTGTCGCCGAAGTGGAACACCTTCGCGATCTGCGCGGCGGTCTCGCCCTTGGCGCCGAGCGCGGTCATCGCGAACGCGATCGAGATGCTCGCGGGCGAGAACGCCTGGTTGGCCGGCCGCGCGATCCGGTGCCACAGCTCGAAGCCGAACGCGTTGCTCGCATCGGCGAGCGCGTGCGCGTCGCCCGGCATCGCGACCACGGGAGCCGGCGGCGGCGCGGGAGGCGGCGGAACCGGCTGCGGCGGCGCGGGAGCCGGCGCGGGCGGCCCGGGCGCGGGCTCGGGTTTCGGTTTCGGCGAGGTATTGCACGCGCTCGCGATCAGCACGGCGACGACACCCACGATTCGCATGGCGTTGACGATAGCGTGGTAGAAGCCGCCATGCCCTACGAGTTCCTGTCCGACGCCTGGTTCTCCAAGGTCGACGAGCTGATCGCCGCCGCCGGCGACCTCCAGATCCCGCCGGCGATGAAGGCCGCGCTGGTCAACGTCACGGTGATCGCGCCGGGCGGCGAGACCAAGCTCGTGCTCAAGGAAGGGCTGTTCGCGCGCGGTCACCTGGCGACCGCGCCGACCTCGCTCAAGCTGTCGCTCGAGCTCGCGCGCAAGATCCTGCTCGAGGCCGACGCCGCCGCCGGCGTGCAGGCGTTCCTCGCCGGCGAGATGCAGGTCGAGGGCGACCTCGCGAGCCTGGTCGCCATGCAGACGGTCGAGCCGAGCGCGCCGCAGCAGCGGCTGACCCGGCAGATCGCCGCGATCACCGTGTGAGCGTCGTCGCCCGGCGATGCACCGCGAGCAGCTGCGCGCGCACCGGGGCGGGCAGCTCGGCCACCGCGGCACGCGCGCACTCGCGCGTCATCAGGCGCGCGTGGCGGCGGAAGAACGCGCACGCCCGCTCGGGCTCGGCGCGCGACAGCTCGCGCAGCAGCCACCCCGCGGCGAGGTGATCGCAGCGCTCGGGCGACCACAGCACCGACGCGCACACCGAGAGCACGAGCGGCACCAGGCCGGGCAGGCCGAGGTCGCGCTGCGACGCGATCCCGGCGAGCGCGACGCACGCGCCGCGGCGCTGCCACGGCGAGGCCGCGTCGCGCCAGCCGACCAGCGCGATCACGGCGTCGAGCCGGCCGCGCGGCCGCGCCAGCACCGCGCCGAGCACGCGGGTCGCGAACCAGTCCGCGACGCGCTCGTCGGCCAGGTGATCGTCCGCATAGAGCCGCGCGAACCCCGGCAGGTCGCTCGCGCGCAGGTGATCGGCGAGCAGCTCGTGCAGCACGAGCATGCCCGCGAGCTTGGGCTCGGTGTGGCGCTGCTCGATCAGGGCGAGCGCGATCCGCTTGCCGACGATCGCGGGATGCGATGCCAGGCCGTGGTCGGCCCACCACCGCACGACCGTGCCGCGCAGCGCGCGGGTCGTCCGCCGCGCGAGACGGCGCCGCAGGTCGGCAACCGGGTCGAGCGGCAGGCGCGCCTTGACCACCACTATTCCAGGCTGCCTGAATTCAGCTCATCCAGGCAGTGGCGAAAACTTGGGAGGCGATGTGATGCCATGTAGGATGAAGTACCCCTGGACGCCGGGGAACCTATGTCCAAAAACCGAAGAATCAAGGATAGCTCGGTCGGTGCAGGCGATGCCGATCGGCGCCGCGAGGTGCTCGGGGTGGTGGGGCTCGGCGTGGCGATCTTTTTCCTGATCGCGATGGTCTCGCTCCAGTTCGGTGCGCTGGTCATGGGCCCGTTCGGGCGCACCACCGCCGGCGCGTTCTACGGCCTCGCCGGGGTGTGCGGCTATCCGCTGATCGTGCTCGGCGCAGTCACCGCGGTCCGGCTGATCCTGGTCCGCGAGCCGGCGCTGCCGCTGATGATCGCGCTCGGCGCGCTGCTCGGCGTGGTCGCGCTCGCGACCCTCGTCCACCTGATCGCGCCGCACTACCGCGTGGCGGGCCACGGCCCGGGCGGCGCGATCGGCGAGCACCTCGCCGAGATCCTGCGCGCGATCGTGAGCACGGCAGGCACGGCGCTGCTCGCGGTGATCGGCCTGGTGGTCGCGGCGGTGGTCGCGACGCCGCTGCGCATGCGCGACGTGCTGCACGTGCTCTGGGCCGGCATCGCGGCGGCCGCGCACGGCGTCCGGACCGCCGCGGTCGCGGTCGCGCGGTTCTGGATCGACGTGCTGCGCGCGATCCTGCCCGACCACAGCGACCGCGACGACGACGATGACGAGCTGGTGGTCGAGGAGACCGACGTGCTCGAGGCCAGCGACGACGAGCGCGGCGTCGAGCCGGTGATCATCGAGCGCACCGCGCCCAACCCGATCGAGGTGATCGAGCTCCTGCCCGCGAGCCGGAAGAAGAAGCGCGAGCAGAGGACCGAGGTCGACCTCGTCGTGCCCGGCCCGGTCGCCGACGAGATCGAGGCCACGCCGAAGCGCCGCCGGCTCGCCGCCGGTACCGAGGCGCCGCCCGAGCCGCCGCCGTTGCCGCCGGTCGACCACGACGGCCCGGTGATCTTCGAGCCGAAGTTCAAGCACGCCGACAAGGCCGAGATGGCCGCCAAGGAGAAGCAGGCCGAGGCCGATCGCCAGACGTTCATCAAGCTCGGCGAGGGCGACTACCAGCTGCCGTCGATCCAGCTGCTCAACTACGACACGCAGTCGGCCAACCAGATCGACAAGACCGCGATGCTCGAGCTGTCGGCCAAGCTCACCCAGACGCTCGAGAACTACGGTGTCAAGGGCGACGTCGTCGCGATCCGCCCTGGCCCGGTGGTCACGATGTACGAGTTCGCGCCGGCGCCGGGCACCCGGGTCAACAAGATCGTGAACCTCACCGACGACCTCGCGCTCGCGCTCGAGGCGCTGCGCGTGCGCATCGTCGCGCCGATCCCCGGCAAGGCCGCGGTCGGCATCGAGGTGCCCAACCGCGCGCGCGAGAAGGTGTTCCTCAAGGAGATCCTCGCCGACGACCTGTTCCGCAAGGGCCGCAGCAAGCTGCCGCTCGCGCTCGGCAAGGACATCGAGGGCGGCCCGGCGGTGGTCGACCTCGCGCGCATGCCGCACCTCCTGGTCGCGGGCACGACCGGCTCGGGCAAGTCGGTCGCGGTCAACGCGATGATCACGTCGCTGCTCTACAACTGCTCGCCCGAAGACGTGCGGATGATCATGGTCGACCCGAAGATGCTCGAGCTGTCGATCTACGAAGGCGTGCCGCACCTGCTGCTGCCGGTCGTGACCGATCCGAAGAAGGCCAACCTCGCGCTGCGCTGGGCGGTCGAGGAGATGGAGCGGCGCTACGACCTGCTCGCGCAGATGGGCGTGCGCGACATCGCGACGTTCAACGAGAAGATCGCGAAGCAGCTCGCCAAGCTCGAGGCCGACAAGCTGCGCGCCGCCGCCGAGGCCGCCGCGGCCGCGCTCGAGGACGATCTCTCCAAGGCGGTGTCCGCCGACTCGCCCGAGGCCGCCGACGCGCGCGAGAAGGTGACCGCGCCGCATCACAAGCTGCCGTACATCGTCGTGGTGATCGACGAGTTCGCCGATCTCATGATGTGCGCGCCCAAGGAGGTCGAGACCTCGGTCGCGCGGATCGCGCAGAAGGCGCGCGCCGCCGGCATCCACCTCATCCTCGCGACCCAGCGGCCGTCGGTCGACGTGATCACCGGCCTCATCAAGGCGAACTTTCCGTCGCGCATCGCGTTCCACGTCACCTCGAAGATCGACTCGCGCACGATCCTCGATCAGAACGGCGCGGAGGCCCTGCTCGGCGCGGGCGACATGCTGTTCTCGGATCGCGGCGGCGCGCCGCAACGCCTGCACGGCTGCTACGTCGACGAGGAGGAGATCCACCGCGTCGTCGAGTTCCTGAAGACGCAGGGCCGGCCGGTCTACAACCTCGACATCGTCAAGCCGCGCGACGAGGACGGCGAGGGCAGCGGCGAGATGGCGCTGCCCGGCGGCAAGTCCGACGACGACATGTACGACAAGGCCGTGTACATCGTGACCACCACGCGCAACGCGTCGATCTCGTGGGTGCAGCGCCAGCTCCGCATCGGCTACAACCGCGCCGCGCGGCTGGTCGAGGAGATGGAGAAGCAAGGCGTGGTCAGCCCGCCGGATCACACCAACAAGCGCGAAGTGCTGGTCGCGGCGGCGTAGTAGGCTTCCGATCGTGCGAGCCTCCTGGCTCACCGACATCCACCTCAACTTCATGCGACCGCTCGCGCTGCGCGCGTTCTACGATCGCGTGAGGCAGGAGCAGCCGCACATCCTGCTGGTGACCGGCGACATCGCGGAGAGCGACACGCTGGCGCGCTGCCTCGACGAGCTCGCGGCGATCGCGCCGGTGTACTTCGTGCTCGGCAACCACGACTACTACAAGTCGAGCGTCGCGGCGGTGCGCGGCGCGATGCAGCGGCTCGACGACCGCGCGACCTGGTTGCCCGCGCACGATCCGCTGCGCCTGACCCAGCGCGTGGTCATGCTCGGGGTCGACGGCTGGGGCGACGCGCGCTGCGGCGACCTCGCGTCGACCGTGCAGCTGTCCGACTGGAACCTGATCGACGAGTTCAGGCGGCTCAAGGGCGATCGCGCGGCGCGGATCGAGCTGTTGCAGCGGCTCGGCGGCAACGAGGCGCGCGCGCTGCGCGACCAGCTCGGCCGCGCGCCGGAGTCGCCCGAGCTGCTCGTGCTCACCCACGTGCCGCCGTTTCCCGAGGCGTGCGTCTACGACGACGCGCAATCGGAGCCGGCCTGGCTGCCGTGGTTCACCTGCATCGCGACCGGCGAGGTGCTCGCCGACCACGCGCGCGCGCATCCCGACACCAGGATCACCGTGCTGTGCGGCCATTCGCACGGCATCGGCCGGTTCTCGCCGCTGCCCAACCTCGAGATCCGCACCGGCGGCTGGCCGCGCGGCATCGAGGGCTATGGCAACCCGGTCGTGCAGGCGACGCTCGAGCTGTGAGCCCGGCGCACCGGCACGAGCCAGGTGAAGAACACGCCGCCGAGGGTCGCGCCGACCAGCTCCGCCGCGACGAACCCGGCGACGTCGCCGGGGCGGATGCCGGCGTAACTGTCGCTGAACGCGCGCGCGATCGCGACCGCGGGATTGGCAAACGACGTCGAGGCCGTGAACCAGTACGCGCCGACGATGTAGGCCGCGACCGCGAGCGGCGTGATCGCCGCGCGCGTTCGGCCCACCGCGATCACCACGCCGAGCAGGCCGAACGTCGCGATCGCCTCGCTCAGCAGCTGCGGAAACCCGGCCCGCACGTGCTCGGACCACGACACCAGCGGCAGATCGAACATCGCGTTCGCCGTGACCGCGCCGGCGATGCCGCCGGCGACCTGCGCGACCACGTAGCCGGCCGCGAGCGCCGGCGTGACCTCCCTGGTCGCCGCCATGCACAGCGTGACCGCGGGATTGAGATGCGCGCCCGAGATCGGGCCGAACACGAGCAGGATCGCGACCAGCGCGCCGCCGGTCGCCAGCGTGTTGGCGAGGAGCGCGACCGCCGGATCGGTGGCGAGCCGCTGCGCCATGATCCCGGAGCCGACCACCGCCGCGACCAGCAGCGCGGTGCCGACCGCCTCGGCGGCCAGCCGGCGCGACGTCGTCACGAGTCGCACGCCTCGGGGCCGCACGACCTGCGCAGCTTCACGAGATCCGAGCGCACCGCGCGCCGCGCCGCGAAGCTCCGGGTGAGGATGTCCAGCGCGGCCGCCACCAGCTCGTGCTCCTGCGCGACGATCGCGTAGTAGACCCACGTCCCTTCGCGTCGGCTGTCCACGATCCCGGCGGCCTTCAGGATGCCGAGCTGACGGGACGCGTTCGACTGGTTCAGATCGAGCGCGCTCTCGATGTGACACACGCACAGCTCGCCGTGCGCCAGCAGGGCCACGATGCGCAGGCGGGTCTCGTCGCCGAGCGCGCGGAACAGCCGGGTGAGCGGTCGCAGGTCCAGGGTCTCGCTGCTCGACAACATGATATTCTTGTATCACGATATCCACATGTCACGAGCCTGCTGTTCCCGTGCGTCGCGCCGACGGCACGCGTCTCGCGAGCTCGCCGCCTGCGCCCGGCCTGGTCGATCTAGCGGTACGGCTCGCCGGTGTCCGAGCTCACGCGCTCGGTGCCGTACTCCGGGCCGATCGGGATGCGCTTGGGATCGCGGCAGTACCACTCGGTGAACCCGCAGCGCGCGCACACGTACATCTCGAGGATGCCGAACGGCTTGGCCGGCTCGGTCCCGCTCACGCCCCTGGGCCGGCCGTTCCACAGCGACCACGCGACGACCGGCTCGTAGGTCGCGGCCATCGGCGTGGTCTGCTGCCAGTTGTATTCCCCACCCGATTCGATCGTCAGCTCGCGCGCGAGTGCGCGGATCAGCTCGGGATGGCCGCAACGCGCGCACGGCATCGCGGGCCGGACCGCGGGGCCGTCGGTGATGCCCAGCTTCTCGGCGCACTTCGTACACAGCTCGGTCGCGCTCGGCGCGTTGCAGGTCTTGCAGGTCACGGTTCCTCCGGAAGCTGCCGCGCGATCGCCTTGCCCCGCAGCCAGAACAGACACTCGCGCGCGCGCGTGATCGACGCGCTCGCGGCCTCGTCGCCCGCGACCTCGGGCATCGGCCGGCGCTCGAGCACGTCGATCGCGGCGCCGAGCGAGTCGACGCACGCGAGCGTGCGGCACGCGCAGGCCCGGCCGTGCAGCTCGGCGGCGATCCGCTGCCAGTCGGCGAGGTCGAAGCGCAGCGGAGTGTCGAGCTGCGGATCGGCGGTGCCGTCGACGTCGTAGCTCCACGCCGGCGCGTCGAGCCGCGGCGGGCACCCGGCGTGCGCGCGCCGGCAGCGCTCGAGCGCGGCGACGAACCGGCGCTCGACCTCGAGGTCGGCGCGCGCGGCCACGTCGTCGCCGGCCGGATCGGCCTCGAGCGCGGCGACCCGGTCGGCCTGCCGGGCGAGCGCGGCGCGCTCGGCGTCGAGCGCGCGGGCCAGCTCGGCGTCGCCGTAGGGCGGCGGCGGATCGTCGTCGGCGGCGAGCGCGGCGTGCGTGGTCAGGCCGTGGTCCAGCGCCGGCGGCGCCGCGGCGGGCGGGTGCGAGCACGCCGCAACGACGAGGTACGCGAGGTTGCGACGTGCTAGGACCATGGATGAATCGCCGGCCTGCCGCGGCGTCGAACAGATGGAGCCGTCATGATCGACCTGATCGCAATCGTCACACGGACCTGGCTGGGCATGCACGCGCCGGCGGGCGCACAGATCGTGACCGCCCCGCTGGTCGCCGCGCCGGCCGCCGGCGTCGCCGCGACCGCGGCGGCGCAGCCGAGCGCGGCCGAGGTGGTCGACAACATCCAGAAGTTCTACGCGAACATCAAGCACGTCACCGCGCAGTTCCGCCAGACCGTCACCAACGCGACGTTCGGCTCGACCAAGACCAGCGATGGCAAGGTCTACCTGGCCAAGCCCGGCAAGATGCGGTGGGACTACCTCGAGAAGAAGGGCTCGACCACCGTGTTCAAGAAGAGCTTCATCTCGAACGGCACGACCCTGTACGACGTCGAGCACGACAACAAGCAGGTCATCAAGAAGGACCTCAAGCAGGATCTGATGCCGGTCGCCGTGACGTTCCTCTACGGCTCGGGCGACCTCAAGCGCGAGTTCAACGCCGAGCCCGATGGCTCGGGCCAGTACGGCACCAAGGGCGACCTCGTGATCAAGCTGACGCCGAAGACGCCGTCGGCGCAGTACAAGAACCTGATCCTCGTGGTCAGCCCCACCGACTATCACGTCAAGGAGTCGATCATCATCGACTCGTCGAACAACACCAACCACTTCATGTTCTACGCGCCGGACTTCGACAAGCCGATCGAGGACAGCTGGTTCGAGTTCGATCCGCGCAGCGTGCGGGACTACCGCGTGATCGACGCCGATCAGCCGCAGGGCAGCGGCAGCGCGACCAAGCCGTAGTAGCTTCCCGGCGTGCCCACCGCGCGCGCCAACGGCATCCAGTTCTCGTATCTCGAGGCCGGCAGCGGTCCGCTCGTCCTGTTGCTGCACGGCTTCCCCGACACCGCGCACACCTGGGACCGCACGATGGCCGAGCTGGCGAGCGCCGGGTTTCACGCGGTCGCGCCGTTCCTGCGCGGCTATCACCCGACCGAGCTCGCCGGGCCGTACGACAGCGACACGCTCGGCAACGACGCGCTCGGTCTGATCGAGGCGCTGGGCGGCGAGCGCGCGTTCGTGGTCGGTCACGACTGGGGCGCGAGCGCCGGGTACTCGGCGGCCGCGCTCGGGCCGGAGCGCATCCGGCTGCTCGTCACGCTCGCGGTCCCGCACCCGCGATCGATCAGGACCACGCCGCGCACGCTGTGGGGCTTCCGCCACTTCCTGCGGCTGCGCCGGCCCGGCGCCGCGGCGTGGGTGCGCGCCGGCGGTATGGCGTACATCGACGAGCTGTGGCGGCGGTGGTCGCCGGCGTGGAAGGACCTCCCGGCGAGCGAGACCGCGCAGGTCAAGGCCGCGTTCGCCGAGCCCGGCTGCCTCGAGGCCGCGTGCGCGTACTACGCGACCGCCGCGGCGAGCATCCCGCCGAAGCTGCCGCCGTCGCATCGCAAGGACATCGCGGTGCCGACCGTGGCGTTCGCGGGCGAGGACGACTCGATCATCACGACGAGGACCTACGAGAAGGCGCGGCACTGCTTCACCGGCTCGTACGAGGTCGTGGCGGTCCCCGGCGGCCACTTCATGCATCGCGAGCACCCCGAGGTGTTCGTGCCGGAGCTGCGGCGCGTGCTCGAAGAGGCTAAGGTCCGGCCATGACGTTGCGCCCGCACCCGCGCCAGACCGCGCCGAAGGGGCCGGTGGTGCTCGTCGTGATGGACGGCGTCGGGCGGGGCGCCGGCGACGAGGCCGACGCGGTCGCGATCGCGGCGACGCCCACGCTCGACCGGCTGTGGGTGCCCGGCGTGCGCGGCGAGCTGCGCGCGCACGGCAAGGCGGTCGGCCTGCCGAGCGACGACGACATGGGCAACAGCGAGGTCGGCCACAACGCGCTCGGCGCCGGCAAGGTCTACGCGCAGGGCGCGCTGCTGGTCGGGCGCGCGATCCGGTCGGGAGCGCTGTTCGAGGGCGAGGCCTGGCGCGCGATCGTGACGCGCGGCACGCACGGCGGAGCGGTCCACTTCCTCGGCCTGCTGTCCGACGGCAACGTCCACTCGCACCTCGATCACCTCGAGGCCCTGCTCGATGCCGCGGCTCGCGCCGGCTGCAAGAAGCTGTACGTCCACGCCCTGCTCGACGGCCGCGACGTGCCCCCGACCTCGGCGCTGGAATATGTCGACCGGGTGGAGCGGTACCTGGGCAAGCTGCGCGCGAACGGCGTCGAGGCGCGCATCGTCAGCGGCGGCGGTCGCATGCAGATCACGATGGATCGATACGAGGCCGACTGGTCGATGGTCGAGCGCGGCTGGCACACCCACGTGCTGGCCGACGCGCGGCCGTTCGCGTCGGCGACCGCCGCGGTCCAGGCCCTGCGCGGCGAGCGCCCCGGCGTGATCGATCAGGACCTGCCGGCGTTCGTGGTGTCGCCCGCGGCCCCGATGCAGGACGGCGACGCGTGCGTGATGTTCAACTTCCGCGGCGACCGCGCGATCGAGATCTCGCGCGCGTTCGACGACGACGCGTTCGACAAGTTCGATCGGGTGCGCCGTCCCGACGTCGCCTACGCCGGGATGATGGAGTACGACGGCGATCTCCACGTACCGAAGCACTACCTGGTGTCGCCGCCGGAGATCGAGCGGCCGATGGGCCAGATCCTCGCCGCGGCGCACGTCACGCAGCTCGCGATCTCCGAGACCCAGAAGTACGGCCACGTGACCTACTTCTGGAACGGCAACCGCAGCGGCAAGTTCGACAGCAGCACCGAGACCTACATCGAGATCCCGTCGGACCGCGTGCCGTTCGAACAGCGCCCGTGGATGAAGGCCGCCGAGATCACCGATCGCTTGATCGCGGAGCTGCGCACCGGCAAGCACCGCTTCGCGCGCGTCAACTACGCCAACGGCGACATGGTCGGCCACACCGGCTCGTTCGACGCGACCGTGATCGCGGTCGAGTCGGTCGACCTCGAGCTCGCCCGCCTGGTCGCCGCGATCGAGGAACTACAAGGAATCCTCGTGGTTACCGCGGACCACGGCAACGCCGACGAGATGTTCCAGCGCGACAAGCACGGCCGCGTGCTGCGCGACAAGTCGGGCCAGCCGGTGGCCAAGACGTCGCACACCCTGAACCCCGTGCCATTCTTGATCCACGACCCGATGCGCGGCGATCGCTACGAGCTCGATCCCGACCGGCTCGCCGGCGCGGGGATCGCGCACGTCACCGCCACCTGCATCGAGCTGCTCGGCTACGTCCCGCCCGATGATCTGGAGTCTTCGCTGCTGAGGTTTCGATGAGCACGAAAGCGTTGATCGGGATCCTGCTGGCCGGCACGGCCGGCATCGTGGTGTTCCTCTACATCCACCTGACCAGCAATCCGCACCAGCCGATCAAGATCGGCGCGACTCCGGCCGAGGCGTGCGACAAGACCAAGGGCGACTGCCTGCCCGAGGTCAGCTACACCGACATCGACGGGAAGGCATACTCGCCGCAGTCGCTCAAGGGCAAGGTCGTGGTCGCCAACTTCTGGGCGACGTGGTGCGGGCCGTGCAAGAGCGAGATCCCGGCGCTGTCGAAGGTCTACGACCGCTACAAGGCCAAGGGCGTGGTGTTCCTCGGCCTCATGATGGACAACCCGAGCGACTCCGACCTGCTCAACTTCCGCTCGGACTTCGAGATGAGCTATCCGATCGTGCGCGCCGGCAACGACGTCGTCGTGTCGTACGGCAACCCGCAGGCACTGCCGACCACGTTCGTGTTCAACCGCAGCGGCAAGCAGGTCTACACCAAGGTCGGCCCGCTCAACGAGGCCGCGCTGTCGTCGCTGCTCGATCAGTACGTCGCCGAGAAGTAGCGCGTCAGTCCCACCACAGATACCACTGGCGCGCGACCGCGAGCTCGGCCGCGCGCGGCCGCTCGTCGGGATGGAGCTGGCCCCGCTCGTCGGACAGCCGCAGGATCTCCGCCGGGCGCTCGGGCGGACGCGCCACCGACCACAGCTGGAAATCGTGGCCGAGCGCCTCGAGCCGGGCGCCGAGGTCGCGCTGCCAGCGCATCGCCCGCGCGACGTGCTCGGCCGCGCGCGGACACGCGTTCCAGCCGCCGAATCCGACGAGCGAGAGCACCTCGTGGCCGGCCCTGGCCGGGAACACCGCGAGCCGCTCGGTCGCCGGCACGCGGGGGCGAGCGCTCGCGCGGGCCGATCACGCGCAATCCGATCGCGGGCGACCTCCGCATGCGCGACGGCGCGCTCGTCCCCGAGCGCGGCGGGTCCTACTGCGAGAAGCTGTCGGGCCGGTCGCATCGCCGGATCCGACCGCGTTCGCGCACATCGAGCTGCACCGCGCGATGCGCCACCCGCTGGCCGACCACACGCTCGAAGTGATCCCGGTGCTGCCGGCGGCGCATCGCCCGCCGAGGCTCGCGCCCGACGGCGCATGCGATCACCCGGTGACCTGGCTGTACGGCCTGCTCTACCAGGACAACGCGCGCGCGAAGCGGCTGCGCGAGCTCGGCGCGCCGGCCGAGGTGCAGGCCAAGACGACGTTCGCGTCGTGCAGGCGCTCGCCGCGCTGTTCGACAATCCGTTTGTGCTCAAACCGATCGTCGAGCCCGACGGCGGGCGCACTGCCTCGCTGGCGACGATGCTCGCGACCGAAGATCTCGCATGCTTGGAGTCCATAGTGTTCGCGCTCGGATTCGAGCTCGTTCCGTGAGACCATGGATCCATGCGAATCGCCATCCTGGGTGGGGCGATGTGTGCCCTGTTCGCGTGCTCGAGCCCCTCGAAGCCCGGCGGCGGAGACCATCCCGACGGCGGCAGCGGCAACAGCGCCGGCGACGGCGGCGGCTCGGCGGTGCAGCCGTCGTCGTGCGCCGCGATGGCGACCGGCGCCGGCGCGAGCCTCGGCGGGATCACGCCGTTCCCGAGCGACAACGCGTGGAACACCGACATCTCGAGCGCGCCGGTCGATCCGAATTCGGACACGCTGATCGGCTTCATCGGCTCGACCGCGCCGTTCCATCCCGATTTCGGCAGCAGCGGCGGCATCCCGTACGTCGTGGTCGACTCGACGACCACGCCGCTGGTCGACGTCGCGCTCGACGACGACTCCGAGAGCGACTCGATGCCGATGCCGTTCACCGCCGACGCGCCGATCGAGGACGGCGGCGACGCCCACGTGCTGGTGATCGATCGCGCGACGTGCTGGCTGTACGAGGTGTACTCGGCGTCGTACAGCGGCAGCTGGTCGGCCGCGAACAGCGCGGTGTGGGACCTCGAGAGCTACAACGACCGCCCGCTGACCTGGACGTCGGCCGACGCCGCCGGCCTGCCGATCCTGCCCGGCCTGGTCCGCTTCGACGAGGTCTCGGCCGGTGCGATCCATCACGCGCTGCGCATGACCGTGCCGCAGACCGTCGCGGCGTTCCTGCCGCCCGCGACCCACTGGGCGCAGAACGACGCGAGCTCGCCGATCCCGATGGGCCTGCGGCTCCGGCTCAAGGCGTCGGTCGACATCTCGTCGTACTCCGCCGCCGACAAGGTGATCCTCACCGCGATGAAGACGTACGGCCTGATCGTGGCCGACAACGGCAGCGCGATGTACGTCACCGGCGCGCCCGACAGCCGGTGGAACGACGACGATCTGCACAAGCTGACCGCGCTCCACGCGTCCGACTTCGAGGTCGTCGCGATGGGCACCGAGATCACCAAGAGCAACATGCCGAGCGGCCAGAAGCCGGCGATCGCGAGCTTGCAGGCGTCGCAGAGCACGGTCGCGGCGGGCACGGCGGTGACCCTGACCTGGAGCTCGACCGGCGCGTCCTACGAGTTCATCCAGCCGTCGGCCGGCGACGAGGTCGGCACGGTGCGCGGCACGAGCGTGACGGTGCACCCGCAGACGACCACGAGCTACACGCTGGTCTCGACCAACTCGTTCGGCCGGGTCACCCAGAAGGTGACAGTGACGGTTCCATAGCCACGCCGGCGCCGAACAGGCCGAACATCCCGCCGGTGTGGACGAACGCGACCGCCGCGCCGAACCGCGCCGGATCGCGGCGCAGCTCGGTCATGACGCCGTGGAACGCCTTGCCGGTGTAGACCGGGTCGAGCACCACGCCGTCGCTGCGGCACACGTCGCGAATCGTCGCGAGCTCCTCGGGCCGGCTCTTCGCGTAGCCGAGGCCGACGTGGCCGTCG
This sequence comes from Kofleriaceae bacterium, assembly GCA_035516595.1. GTDB lineage: Bacteria > Myxococcota_A > Polyangia > Haliangiales > Haliangiaceae > JABFXX01. The sequence continues at coordinate 56,392 of DATJAE010000123.1, forward strand.
ACGATGTCGATGTCGTCGGGCGCGACCGTCACCGGCAGCTGGTAGTCGCGGATCACGTCCTGGCAGATCCGGCCGATCGTTTCGAGGAAGTAGGCGCGGTCGTCGCACACGTTGACGCCGGCGATCCGGATGCCGCGGCCGGCGAACCCGGCGAGCTTGCCGCCCAGCACCAGGCCGGCGCCGGTCCCGCCCGAGCCGCACGCGTAGACGATCGTGACCGGGTGGTCGGGCGCAGCGATGCCCTCGAGGTCGGCCGCGAGCTCGAACGCCGCGCGGATGTAGCCCCAGCTGCCGAGCGCGTTCGACCCGCCCTCGGGGATCACGAACGGCCGGCCGCCGGCGGCGCGCACGCGCTCGGCCTCCTCGGCGAGCAGCCGGTTGCGCTCGCGCCAGGCCGGCCGGGAGATCCAGCGCAGCTCGGCGCCGGCCAGCCGGTCGAGCAGGATGTTGCCGGTGGCCACCGGGGGGTGGGCCGGGTCGTCGGTGCGCAAGATCAGCACGCTCCTCATGCCGAGCTGCGCCGCGGCCAGCGCGGTCGCGCGCGCGTGGTTGCTCTGCTCGCCGCCGCAGGTGATGACGCAGGTGGCCTGGTCCGCGACCGCCTCGGCGAGCAGATATTCGAGCTTGCGGACCTTGTTACCCATCAGCTCGCTGCCGGTCAGGTCGTCGCGCTTGACCCAGATCTTCGTGCCGAGCTCGCGGCCGTAGCGCAGCCAGTGGCCGCGGGTGGGAATGTTCGCGAGGGGTAGGCGCGCCGGTTCGAGGTCGAGCAGCCGTTCCAGCATGCAGGAAAGAATGCCACGGCGCGCACGCGTGTTAGATCGATGGAGTGACGAGAGCGCGTCTGATCTTGCTCGCGATCGCGTTCGCTGTACCGGCGCACGCGGGGCCGCACCACGCCGCCGCGTCCGCTCCCGACACCGGGAAGAAGAAGCATCCCCGGGCGTGGCCGCTGCCCGCCGCCGGGCCGACCGCGTCCGGCGATCCCGAGCTGATCTTCACGTTCGACGACGGGCCGAACCCCAAGACCACGCCGGCCGTGCTCGACGCGCTCGCAAAGCACCACATCCACGCCATCTTCTTCGAGGTCGGCGAGATGGCCGCGCACCCGCAGGCCAAGCCGGTCATCGAGCGGATCGTGCGCGAGGGTCACATCATCGGCAACCACACGATGACCCACCAGGACCTGTGCCGGATCAAGGACGACGAGCGCGCGGCGCGCGAGATCGACGAGTCCAAGGCGACGATCGAGGCGGCGTCGGGGCTCGAGCTCGCGTGGTTCCGCACGCCGTACGGCGTGCGCTGCGAGCGGGTCGAGAACCTGCTCGCCGAGCGCCACCTCCAGCACTTCCACTGGGACCTCGATCCGCAGGAGTGGAAGCACGGCAGCGCGAACAAGGCGATCGCCTACGTCGAGAAGCAGGTCGGCAAGATGACCGGCCGCAACGTCCTGCTCATGCACGACATCAAGAAGGCCACGGTCGAGGCCCTGCCGGTCATCCTCGACTGGATCGACCAGGAGAACGCCCGGCGCAAGGCCGCGCACCAGCGGCGGATCCGGATCATCCAGAGCTGGGAGCTCGCCGAGGAGCGCCTGCCCGCGGGCCTGGTCGACTGGCTGGCCGAGGCCGCGCCGTCGCCGGCGGCGTGGTCGGCCGCGCTCGCAAGCGTGCTGCCCTGATCGCTCGCAGGCATGGTAGGGTCGCCACCGCGCGGCCATGTTTCGGATTCGTCAATCGTATCGGGAAGATGTCGACCAGGTCCTGGCGGTTGCCGAGCACCTGGACACGGTCAACCTCCCCGCCGACCGCGCGATCATCGAGCGCATCCTCGACCTGTCGGAGCGCTCGTTCTCGGGCGAGGCTGCGGTGGAGGACCGCGAGTTCGTGTTCGTGCTCGAGGACCTCGCGCAGAAGCGGATCATCGGCACGTCGATGATCTACGCGCAGCACGGCACCAAGCGCGCGCCCCACATCTTCTTCCGGGTCGAGAACGACGAGCGCTACTCCGTGACGCTCGATCGCTACTTCGTCCATCAGACGCTGCGCATCGGCTACAACTACCACGGGCCCACCGAGATCGGCGGGCTCATCCTGCTGCCGGAGTACCGCCGCAACGCGCACGCGCTCGGCAAGGCGCTGTCGTACGTGCGCTTCCTGTTCATCCGCATGCACCGCGCGCTATTTCGCGACCACGTGCTGTCCGAGCTGCTGCCGCCGCTCGAGCCCGACGGCACGTCGAAGCTGTGGGAGTGCCTCGGCCGCCGGTTCACCGGGCTCAGCTACCAGGAAGCGGATCGGCTGTCGAAGGACAACAAGGAGTTCATCCAGGCGCTGTTCCCCGACGATCCGATCCACACCGAGCTCCTGCCCGACGACGTGCGCGCGCTGATCGGTCAGGTCGGCGAGGACACCCGCGCGGTCGAGAAGATGCTGCGCCGGATCGGCTTCGACTACGCCGACCAGATCGATCCGTTCGACGGCGGCCCGCACTTCGTCGCGAAGACCGACGACATCACGATCGTGCGCGACGCGCGCGAGGTCGCGGTCAAGGTCGGCGCGGAGACCGGCGCGGAGCGCCGCTGGGCGATCGCCGGGGTCGAGACGCCCGGCCAGCGCCCGGAGTTTCGCGCGATCGGCGTGCGCGTGACGCCGCTGCCCGGCAACGCGGTCGGCATGCCCGACGAGGCGCGCCGCCGGCTCGCGATCGACGACGGACACGAGGTATGGCTGAGCTACGGCTGATCGCGCTCTGCGCGCTCGCGTCGGGCCGCGCCGGGGCGGCGCCGCACAAGCTCGATCTGCCGGCGGGCTGGCGCGCGCTGCCCGCGCTCGCAGCCGCGGTCGGCAAGGCCGCCGACGGCGCGACCGCCGCGGCGTGGGGCGAGCCGGCGCGAGGCTGCTACGCGGTCGCGTTCGACGTGCGCGGCCCCGCTGCCGCGGCCGACGCGCTCGCCGATCAGCTGATCGCCGCGCTGCCCAAGCAGATCGCGGTCCACGACGTCGCAAGGCCGGCGGCAGGCGCCGACCGTGGGGTGCTCGCGTTCTCGTTCGAAGGCGGTGGCTATCACGGCCGCGTGCGCGCGCAGCTCGCGCGCGACGGATCGATCGGCGCGGCGACGTGCTTCTGGAACGACCGCGAGCCCGCGGCGTGCAGCACGGCGTGCCAGTCGCTGCTCGGAAGGCTGGCGCCGTGAAGCGCGCGCTGCTCGTGCTCGCGCTCGCAGCCGGCACCGCGTCGGCCGAGCCGCTGCTCACCGGCCCCGCCGGCTGGAAGGGGCAGGCCGATCCCGAGCTCGTGACCGCGACCGGCGGCATGCCGCACTTCGCGGCCGGCGTGCACGGCGTGGTCGAGGCCGAGCGCTACGACGCGCCCGCGCCGGGCGTCGTGCTCTACGCGACCCGGGTCACCGCCAACTCGTCGGAGCGCGACGCCGGCGCGCGCGCCGAGCTCGACGCGCTGCACGCGACCCGGCAGGGCGCGATCGAGCAGGAGCCGTGGCGCGAGCACGTCGATCCGGCGCACCACACGGTCGAGGCGACGATCGCGTGGCGCGATCCGAGCACGCACGTGCGCGGCCGCTCGCGCATCGTGGTCGCGGCGAGCGCCGACCGGATCGCCGCGGTGACCGGCGAGTGCATGGCGGGCGACGACGCCGCGCCGGCCGCGATCGACGCGTGCGCCGCCGCGCTCGCCACGCTCGATCCGGGGATCGCGGCCGACCAGCGGGTCGCGTTCGCGCCGGCCGTCGCGGGCAGCGTGCTCGCGCCGCCGCCCCCCGCGTCGCCGCCGGTGCCGCAGAGCTCGATGAGCGACGCGTCGAAGACGCCGATGCCGCCGATCGTGGTCCCGCACGACGACACCTCCGCGCCGACCGACGAGCGCACGATGATCGTCGGCGCCGCGATCGTGCTGGTCGCGGCCGCGTTCTACTGGAACCGCAAGCGCCGCGATCGGATCGAGGCCGAGCAAGGAGACGGCGATGAGCGATGACAGCGAGACGCCCAGCCCGGATGCGGGATCGACGGGGGAGCCGATCCTGATCGTCGACGACGAGAAGAACATCCGGCGCACGCTGCGCATGGTGCTCGAGAGCGAGGGCCACGTCGTGCACGAGGCCGGGTCGATCGCCGAGGCCGACAGCGTGCTCGCGCGCGAGGCGGTCGACGTGATCCTGCTCGACGTCAAGCTCGGCGACGACAACGGCCTGGAGCTGCTGCGCTCGCTCAAGGCGCGCGGCGAGGACGCCGCGGCGAGCCGGACCAGCGACATCCCGGTCGTGATGATCAGCGGCCACGCGACGATCGAGGACGCGGTCGCCGCGACCCGGCTCGGCGCGTTCGACTTCATGGAGAAACCGCTCGATCGCAACCGCGTGATGGTGACGGTGCGCAACGCGCTCGATCGCCGGCGGATGTGGCGCGAGGTCCACGACCTGCGCCGCGCGGTCGACGCGCGCTGGGAGCTGCTCGGCGGAACGCCGGTGATGCTCGACCTGCGCCGCCAGATCGCGAAGGTCGCGCCGACCCGCAGCCGCGTGCTGATCACCGGCGACAGCGGCACCGGCAAGGAGCTGATCGCGCGCGCGATCCACCGCAACTCGAGCGTGTCGGCCGGGCCGTTCGTCAAGGTCAACTGCGCCGCGATCCCGCCGGAGCTGATCGAGAGCGAGCTGTTCGGCCACGAGCGCGGCGCGTTCACCGGCGCGGTCGCCAAGAAGCGCGGCCTGTTCGAGGTCGCCGACGGCGGCACGATCTTCCTCGACGAGATCGGCGACATGGCGCTGCCCGCGCAGGCCAAGGTGCTGCGCGTGCTCCAGACCGGCGAGTTCACGCGGGTCGGCGGCGAGAAGAGCCTGCGCACCGACTGCCGCGTGGTCGCCGCGACCAACCGCGACCTCGAGGACATGGTCAAGGCGGGCACGTTCCGCGAGGACCTGTTCTTCCGGCTCAACGTCGTGCCGATCCGCTCGCCCGATCTCAAGGAGCGCGCCGACGACATCCCGCTGCTGGTCGAGGCGTTCGTGCGCGAATGCTGCGACGAGAACGGCCTGGGCTACAAGCCGGTCGACGAGCCCGTGCTCGAGCGGCTCAAGCAGTACGACTGGCCGGGCAACGTGCGCGAGCTGCGCAACGTGGTCGAGCGGCTCGTGATCATGTCGGACGAGGTGATCCGCGAGAAGGATCTGCCGCCGTACCTGGGCGGCCCGCGCTCGACCAGCCAGCGCATCCCGACCACCGGGCCGCAGACCGCGATCGATCTCGGCCGCTACGCCGGCAAGAGCCTGCGCGAGTTCCGCGAGGAGGTCGAGAGCGAGTTCATCCGGATCCGGCTCGCGGAGTTCGACTGGAACATCTCGCGCACCGCGCAGGCGCTCGGCATCGAGCGAACCAACCTGCACAAGAAGCTTCGCGCCCTCGGCATCCATCGCGGTGAGGGCACGGGAGGAGGAGACCATGAGTAAGCAGATCTGGCTGTGTGCAGCGCTCGCGCTGGTCGCGTGCGGCAAGAAGGACGGCGACAAGGCGAAGGAGTCGAAGGCCCCGCCGGTGGCGATCGACATCGCCGCGGTCAACGCGCTCGTGCCCGCCGCGCTCAAGGACAAGATCGTGTTCGAGCAGCGCACGATCGAGCTCGAGCAGGGCCGCAAGCATCGCAAGTTCACGCTCGCCGTGCCGAAGAACTGGACCCTGCAGGACAAGATGTTCGGCATGGTCAAGGCCGACGACAAGGGCGGCTTCTTCTCGAAGCTGACGATCGGCGACAGCTGCGGCGGCGCGTGCGAGGCCGGCAAGGACTGGGCGAAGGTCGCCGACGGCGAGCAGTTCGCCAACCGCGCCAAGGGCAAGGTCGAGAAGGACGACAAGGGCGCCGGGCGGCGCACGATGATCTCGGTCGACGACAACACCAAGGTCACCAACGTCAACACGGCGTGGTGGACCGACGGCGCGAGCCGCTACTTCGACTGCTCGTACGATCTCGACGAGTCGATCAAGGACGCGGCGCCGGCGTTCGAGAAGGCGTGCAGCGCGGTCAACGTCGAAGGCGACGACTGAGCCGCGCGATCCTCGCGCTGGTGGTCGCGCTCGGCGCGGTGGCGGCCGCCGGGCCCGCCGATCCGCTCGCGACCGACGATCCCGCCGCGCTCGATCGCGCGATCGCCGAG
>DATJAE010000124.1:0-18567 GCA_035516595.1 Kofleriaceae bacterium
GCCGCGCACCCGGCGGTGCCGGTGCGGCGGATCGCGATCGCGGTCGGCGCACCCGAGCATGTCGTGGTGGCGCCGTGCCGCCACGCGCCGCTGGTCGTGCTCGAGCCCGACCGCGACACCACGATGGTGCGCGCGTTCGGCGAGGCGGGCGACGAGCGCTGGTCGTGCCGGGTCGAGGGGCGGGCGTGCGCGGGCGTCCGCGCCGATCTCGACGGCGACGGCGAGCGCGAGCTCTACCTCGCCGGGCCCGCGCGGATCATCGCGCTCGACGCGCACGGCCGCGTTCGCTACAGCCGCGCCGCCGCCGCCGGGTCGTCGCCCAGCCTGGTCGCGATCGCGGATCCGCGCCAGCCGCGCATCGTCGTCGATGGCCGGCTGTTCCGGCCGGCGACCGGGGACGACCTCGGCCAGCTCTACGTCTACGCAGGCAACGGTCGCGAGCTGGTCGACGCCGGTGATGCCAGCGGCATGTCGTACAACGGTCATGCGCTGCAGAGCTTTCGCGGCGCGCACGGCACGGCCGCCGCGATCGTGTCCCACCCCGACGAGGCGCGGTTCTGCGTCGCGCACCTCGAGGATCACGGCAGGTGCGTGCGGCTCGTGGTGTACGGCCCGGGCGGCGCTCGCCTCCACGCGCTGCCGATCGCCGAGTGCAACCTCGCCACCGGCGATCGCAGCGCGATCGGCCGCGCGCAGCGGGCGCAGCTGTTCGGTCCCGAGCACGCGCCGCTCGCGCTGCTCGGGGAGGGCTCCACCGCGGTCGTGTTCGCGCCGCTGCTCGCGGCCGATCCGATGCTGCCATCCACGATCGTGGCGTTCGCGCTGCCGTCCGGTCGCGAGCTGTGGCGCGCGCGCCTCGACACCACCGGCGCGCGGGCCTTGCTCGTGGATCTCGATGGCGATGGCAAGCCCGAGCTCGTGGTCGGCACCGGCGCGGAGCTGGTCGCGTTCGCGCCATGGACCGGCGAGATCAAGGCGCGCAGCGCGTGCACCGGGCTGCCGGTCGCGTTCGGCGACCCGTTCGGGACCGGCGCGGCTCGGCTCGTCACCGCGTCGCGCGACGGCATCGAGCTCCACCGCGGGCCAGCCTGCCGGCCGGGCGCGATGCAGTGGGCGGGCGCCCGCGGCGATCTGTGGCGGACCGGGACGCAGGGCCCCGGCGGCACGCCGCTCGGCCCGATCTGAGCCTCACAGGCCGAGCTGGCGCATGCGCAGCCGCAGCCCGCGCGGGCTGACCTCGAGCCGGGCGGCCATCGCGTCGAGGTCACCGCCGAGCGCCTCGGCGCACGCGGCGATCTCGTCGCGCGCGAGATCCTTGGCCTTGCGCAGCTGCGGGCTGCGCGCGATCAGCGCGTCGAGGTGCGTGCGCGAGATGCCGAGCGCGGCGGCCGTGTGGTTGAGCTGGAAGCGATGCGCGCGCAGCGTCGCGACCAGCCGAGCGGCATCGATCGCCGCGCCGGCGAGCTCGGGCACCGGCTCGTCGAAGCCGTCGCCCAGCTCGGCGAGCTCCACCGGCGCACCGGCCTGCATGCGCTGGGCGATGCGGCTCGCGGCGTGCTGGAGCTGGCGCACGTTGCCCGGCCACGGCCGGCGCAACAGATCGGCGACCAGCCGCGCGGGCAGCGCCGGGTGCTCGGCCGTGGTCTGGTCGACGTGCTCGGGGCCGAGCTGCATCATCAGGAAGCGCGCGAGCAGCACGGCGATGTCACCGCGGCGCTCGCGCAACGGCGGCACGCGGACCGTGGTCGCCGCGAGCCGATAATAGAGCGGGCCGCGGAACCGCCGGGCCGCGACCTCGGCCTCGAGATCGGCGTCGGTCGCGGCCACCACGGCGACGTCGACCCGGCGCGGTTGACCGCCGACCGGCTGGATCTCGCCGGACTCGAGCGCGCGCAGCAGCACCGGCTGGATCGCCTCGGGCAGCTCGCCGATCTCGTCGAGGAACACCACGCCGCCGGCCGCACGCTCGAAGTAGCCGGCGCGCGCCTCGTCGGCGCCGGTGAACGCGCCGCGCGCGTGACCGAACAGCTCCGACGCGGCCACCGCCGCGGGGATCGCGGCCATGTTGACCGCGACGAACGGGCCGCCCCGGCGAGCGCTGGCCGCGTGCAGCGCCCGCGCGACGAGCTCCTTGCCCGCGCCGGTCTCGCCGACGACCAGCACCGGCCCGGCCAGGCGCGCCGCCTCGCGGATCTCGGCGCGCAGCACGCCGATCGCGGCGCTGCAGCCGGAAAGCCCCAGGTCGTCGCGCTCGTGGCGCAGGTCGCTGGCGAGCCACAGCACGACGCGGTCGCCGATCACGAGCTCGACGCCGCGCGCGAGCTCGTCGGTGGACAGCCGGCGGATCGAGCCCTGCTGGACCGCCGCGCCGGCCACGGCGAGCGCGATGCCGTGATCGTTGGTGATCTCGACGCCGCCGCGTGCGAGCCGCCGGATCGCGAACGGCTGCCGGCTGACAAACGGATCGTCGAGCGGCCCGGTGTCAGCGCCGTCGGGCCCGGTCCACGACGGCGCGAGCCGCGAGACCTCGGTGACGTGGCGCTCGAGCGCGAGCAGCTCGCCGGCGCGCGACAGCTGCGGGTGATGCGCGAGCACGAGCATCGGCTCGTGGCGCAGCTCGGGGCGCGAGGCCTGCTCGCGCTCGCGCGTGGTCTCGACGAACCGCGCCGCCATGGCACGAGTCTACCGGATCCCGCGTCATCGGGCCGCGCGCGGTAAGATCGCCGGGTGGACGAGCTCGATCCGGCGTTCGAGTGGAAGCTGCGCGCCGCGGCGATCCCGGCGGCGCTGGTCGTCGCGCTGGCGTTTCACGCGTGGCCGACCGGGCACTTCCTGCAGCGCACGTTCCTGACCATGATGGTCCACGAGCTCGGCCATGCCGTCACCGGCTGGTGGTGCGGGTTCGCCGCGCTGCCCACGCTGTGGCGCACCGCGATCCCCGAGGCGCGCGGCGTGATCGTGCCGCTCCTGGTCGCGCTCGGCGCGGCCGCGATCATCTATCGCGGGCTCAAGGACGAGCGGCGCTGGCTGGCCGGCGCCGGCGCCGTGCTGATCGCGCTCCAGCTCGCCGGTACGTTCGCGCTGTCGGCCGACCAGGCGCACGCGACGATCATCTTCGGCGGCGATGGCGGCGCGATGGTGCTCGGCACGCTGCTGATGGCGTGCTTCTTCGTGCCGCGCCTGCGCAAGGGCGGGCTGCGCTGGGGCCTGCTCGCGATCGGCGCGGCCGCGTTCGTCGACACGTTCGCGACCTGGTGGACCGCGCGGACGAACCGCGACGTGATCCCGTTCGGCGAGATCGAGGGCGTCGGCCTGTCGGATCCATCGAAGCTGACCGAGACCTACGGCTGGCACACCGGCCAGATGATCGCGCGCTACGTCACGCTCGGCGTGGCGTGCCTGGTCGCGCTCGCCGCGCTGTGGGCATGGCAGACCTGGCGACTGCGCGCTACCACACGGCCTGCGCCTGGACCTTGAACACGTCGTGGTCCGGCATGGTCTCGAGCGGGACCTGGCCGGGCCGCAGCGTGATGCGGTCGCCGTACCAGTAGTGCGAGTACATGAGGAACAGCTCGCCCCAGTTCTGCAGCGGGAAGCTGATCTTCGGCGACAGCACGCGGAAGCTGTCCTGCGAGTCGTACTCGTCGAGGATCACCCGGTCGAACCGGGTGGACACCGCGACCTTGGTGTTGATCTGGTAGCTCGGCTCGACGCCCCACTTGAGGTAGAGCCGGCGGTCCTTGTTGTTGAGCGGATCCATGAGGTCGACCTGCGGCGAGCGCACCCAGTCGAGCATGCCGAACGCGCGCGCGCGGATCTTCTCGGTGATGTTGAGCTTGACGTCGGCGGCGGCGGTGTACATGTGGCCGCTGCCGTCGTTGCTCGCGTCGAGGCCGAGGAAGTTCTCGGTGAGGCCGCGGCCGCCGAGCGAGTTCATGATCTCGAGCGCCGGCCCCAGGTAGAGCGCGTGGCTCATCGTGTCGTACGCGGCGGCCACGTACGCCGTACCCCAGCCGTCGGGCAGCTGGTACTTGGCGTCGGCGCCGGCGACCCACATCGAGCCCGGCACGATCGGCGAGAGCTGGCGCTTGTCGTCGGTCCACGTCCGCAGGACGTACGTGCCCACCATCACCGGGCCCACCGGATACGCCGCGGCGAGGTGCGCGATCGGCGTCGTGCCCTCGTTCTGGGTCAGGTCGGCCTCGTGAAAGCCCAGGCCGGTCTGGACGTGGCCGCCGCCGGGCAGGTCGTACTTGACCTTGAACCCGCCCTGGTGCGTGCGGCCGAAGATGTACGTGTCGTACGGCTCGATGTAGCCGAAGCGATCCCAGAACACGCCGACCTGGACCGACAGCGCGTCGACGCCGACGAAGTGGTTCGCGCTCACCGACGCCTGGGCGATGCCGAGCTGGTCGGTGATGTCGGCGACCGCGTAGTCGGAGTACAGCGAGGCGAACAGGCCGAACTCGATCTTGTAGTCGCCGCGCCGGGCCGACAGGTAGAGCTCGGACCAGTCCGGCTCGTAGAGCCGGGTGTACGCGAAGCCCGACAGGTACGGATCGTTATCGACCAGGTAGGGCTCGCGCGTGCCCTGGGTCGACAGCGGCATGCGGGCGTAGCCGTGCAGCTCGAGCCGCACGTCGCCGACGTCGACCCCGGGCAGCTGCGGCTGCGGCGCGTTCGAGCCGATCGACTCGGTGGTCGACGGCGGCTCGATCGCCGCGGTCTGCTTCGGCGCGGCGACGTCCGAGCCGGAGCCCGAGCCGGAGCCCGCCGATCCCGATCCGGATCCGGATCCGGATCCCGCGCCGTCGTCGGCCACCGCGGTGGCGGCCGCCAGCGCGATCGCGAGCCCGACGATGATCGCCGCGCGCAGCACGCTCACTCCGCCGCCGCGAGCCGGCTCTTGCAGGCGGGCAGCTCGTCCGCGGTGAGAAAGCCGGTGTCGACGAGCAGCGACTTGACGGTGTCGGCGGTCACCACCTCGACCTTGACCGCCGCGACCGGCACCGGCTTGCCGGCGAGCGCGATCGTCTCCTTCGCGGACGGCGTCTCGCCGTCGTACAGCTGCTTGGCGACGTCGGCGGCGGTGCGCGCGAGCGGCTCGATGTCCTTGAGCACCTCGATCGCCTGCTTGCCCTGGCACACGTAGTTGACGTTGGCAGCATCGGCGTCGGCGCCGGCGATGAACACGCCGTGCAGCCCGGCGGCGCTCACCGCCTGGACCGCGCCGCGCGCCATGCCCGAGTTGTTGGCGAGGATCGCGTCGAGCTTGCCGCCGGTGCGGGTCAGCGCGTCCTCGACGGTGCGCAGCGCCTGCTCGGACGACCACGCGCTGTGGTTCTGCTTCGCGACGATCTCGATGTCGCCGCGCTGGACGTACGGCGCGAGCGTGTCCTCGTAGCCGCGCGTGATCTCGGTCGCGACCGAGTGGCCGGCCTGCCCGGCGAGCAGGACGTACTTGCCCTTGCCGCCGGTCGCCGCGATCGCGGCCTTGGCCTGCAGGACGCCGACCTCGTAGCTGTCGTGCGAGACGTAGTAGTCGAGATCGGGCGACACGATCGCGCGGTCGTACGCGATCACCTTCGCGCCGTGCTCGTGGGCGAGCCGCACGTAGCTCGACGCGGCCTGGCTGTCGGTCGGCTGGATCACCAGCACCTTCGCGCCCTGCGTGAGCACGTCCTCGACCTGGGCGATCTGCTTGGCGTTGTCGTTGTCGGCGGCGAGCGTCACCGTGCGCAGCCCGAGCTCGTGCGCGCGCGCCTCGAAGTACTTCACGTCCTTCTGGTAGCGCTCCTCCTGCAGGGTCGATAACAGGAACGCGACCTGCGGCGGCTCGTGCTTCTTGCACGCGGACAGGGCGAGACAGGCCACCAGGCCGAACGAGACGATGCGGATCACGAGCGCTTCCCTTTCGAAAGAACGTCGACCAGGGCGGCGACGAGGAGGATCATCCCCGTGCACACCCACTGCCAGTCCGAGTCGATGCCGAGCAGGTTCATGCCGTTGGCGACCGTGCCGAACACCAGCGTGCCGAGCACGGTGCCGGCGACCGAGCCGCGCCCGCCCGAGAGCGAGGTGCCGCCGATCACGACCGCGGTCACCGCGTTGAGCTCGAGCAGGTTGCCCTGGCTGCCCGGCGTGACGTCGTCGGTGCGCGCGCCGGCGAGCACGCCGGCCGCCGCGGTGAGCACGCCGAGGATCACGTAGACCCACAAGGTCACGCGCTTGACGTCGATGCCCGACAGCCGCGCGGCCTCGGGGTTGCCGCCGATCGCGTAGAGGTGGCGGCCGAACCGGGTGCGGCGCGTGACGAACACGCCGCCGAGCGCGATCGCGCACGCGACCGCGACCAGCACGGGCATGCCGCGCCCGCCGTAGATCGCGAGCACGATCCCGGCGAGCAGGCCCTGGCCGCCGAGCCGGAGCGCGACCTGCGACGTCGTGATCGGCGCGAGCCCGAGCTGCTTGCGCCGGGTCGCCTCGCGCAGGGTGAGCGCCACGCCGATCGCGAGCACCGCGATCACCAGCGCCCAGGTCACGCCCGGCGGCAGCGGGCGATCGAGCGCCTGGAAGTCGTCCATCGGCACGCTGCGCGAGTGCGCGAGCAGGAGCGCGCCGCCGCGATACGATTCGAAGCCCGCCAGCGTGACGATGAACGCGGGCACGCCGAGCCAGCCGACCCACAGGCCGTGCCACGCGCCGATCAGCGCGCCGGCCGCGAGCGCGGCGCCGATCGCGAGCGGGACGGGCAGGCCGAGCTTGGCGTGCGCGAGCCCGGCGATCACGCCGGTGAGCGCGACGCCCGCGCCGACCGACAGATCGATCCCGCGGATCAGGATCGCCAGCGTCATGCCGACCGACACCACGAGCAGGACCGCGCTCTGCGCCATCAGCGAGGCGAGGTTGCCCTGGGTCAGGAAGCGATCGCCGGTCGCGGGCAGGACCGCGAGGATCGCCCACATCGTGGCGAGCACGCCGGCCATCGCCCACGGCCCGAGCTGGGCGCGGCGGCCGGGCTGGGCGTTGCGCTCGAGCTTCACGCCGCCGCTCCTTCGACCGCGCCGACCGCGAGCTGCATGATCGCGAGCTGGCTGATCGCTGGACGCGCGAGCTCGCCGGCGAGCTTGCCCTCGCGCAGCACGAGCACGCGGTGGGCGAGCCGCACCACCTCGGGCAGGTCCGACGACGCCAGCACGACCGCCGCGCCCGCGGCGAGCAGGCGCTCGACCAGCACGTACAGCTCGGCCTTGGCGCCGACGTCGACGCCGCGGGTCGGCTCGTCGAGCAGGAACACCCGCGGCGCGAGCGGCAGCCACTTGCCGATCGCGATCTTCTGCTGGTTCCCGCCGGAAAGGGTCGCGACCTCGGCGCCGAGCCCCGGCGCCTTGATGGTGAGATCGCGAAGACGTTCGAGCGCGAGCTGCTCGGCGCGCGCGCCATCGACCACGCCGAGCCGCGAGATCGATCCGAGCGCGCACAGCGCGAGGTTGTCGGCGACGCTGCCGCACAGCACGACCCCGGCCGCCTTGCGGTCCTCCGGGACGAGCGCGAGGCCGGCCGCGATCGCCGCGCGCGGCGAGGCGAGCGTCACGGCCCGCCCGGCGACGCGGATCGTGCCGGTGACCCGCGAGCGCGCGCAGCCGAACAGCGCGGCCAGCGTCGCGGTGCGGCCCGCGCCCATCGCGCCGGCCAGCGCGACCACCTCGCCGGCGTGGACGCGAAACGACAGCTCGTCGACCACCCGGCGATCGCGCAGCACCGGATGGGCGACGCACAGCCGTTCGACCTCGAGCGCGACCTCGCCGCCGGGCACGATCGCGGCGGCGGCGGTGTCGGCCTCCTTGCCGGTCATCAGCTCGACGATCGTGCGGGTCGGCACGGTCGCCGCGCAGCTGCCGGCCAGCTCGCCGTCGCGCAGCACGACCACGCGGTCGCACAGCGCGGCGATCTCCTCGAGCCGGTGCGAGATGTACACGAACGCCGCGCCCTCGGCCCGGCGCGCGCGGACCAGCGCGAACAGCCGCGCGGTCTCCGCCTCGCTGAGCGCGGCGGTCGGCTCGTCGAGCACGATCACCCGCGCGTCCTCGTCGAGCGCGCGGGCGATCTCGAGCACCTGCTGCACGCCGATCCCGAGGTGGCCGACCGGCGTCGCGAGGTCCACGCCGTCGAGCCCGACCCGCGCGAGCATGCGGCGCGCCGCGACCTCGGTGGCGGCGGCGTCGTACAGGCCGAGCCGGCCGGGCTCGCGGCCGAGCACGAGGTTGCCGGCGACCGACATCTCCGGCACGAGCGACAGCTCCTGGTGGACCACCGCGATGCCGGCGCGCCGCGCGTCGGGCGTGGCGCGAAACGCCTGGACGCGGCCGTCGACCACGACCTCGCCGGTGTAGCTGCCCGCCGGGTACACGCCGCCGAGGATCTTGATCAGCGTCGACTTGCCGGCGCCGTTCTCGCCGCACAGCCCGACCACCTCGCCGCGAGCGATCGCGAGCGACACGTCGTGCAGCGCGCGCACGCCGGGGAACTGCTTGCCGATCCGGCGCAGCTCGACTACCACGACCGCCTCCGCCGCCGCACGACGACCAGCCCGACGATCGCGAGCAACGCGCCGGTGCCGAGCGCGCCCGGCCCGCCGTTGCACGCGCACGCGATGCCGGTCCGCCCGGTGAAGCCGTTGCCGCCGGTGCCCGTGCCGCCATCGCCGGCGAGCACCGGTCCGGCGTCGGGATACTGGCTCAGGTCCTTGTCGCCGCAATCGGTGTGCTCGTAGAGCTGCACGCGATCGAGCTGCGTCATCAGATAGGCCCCGGCGCCGTAGCCGACCATCGGGATCGAGCCGGAGTACGAGCCGATCGCGCCGCTCGACGCGACCGTGTTGTAGAGCTCGGGCAGCAGGTTGTTGTTGACCGAGGCCTGCGCCGTCACCCAGCCGAGCAGCTGGTCGGCGAGCGGATCGTTGCCGATCCGCCGGTTGGCGTCGGCCGCGCGCAGGTCGATCAGGATCCACTCGTCGGTGTCGTACTGGTCGTTCGAGCCCTCGACGCGCTTGTAGCCGCCCGCCGGGGTCATCAGGTACGACATGCCCTGCATCGTGGCCTGGGCGATCGGATCGGTCGGATCGAGCAGCGACCACGTCACCGACTCGATGGTCGAGCCGTCGTGGTAGTTCGCGCCCGACGCGAGCTTCTCGAGCGAGCCGCCGAGCACCGACTGGTGGTCGATGAAGTTGGCCTTGATCGACGACAGCGCCTGGCTCGCGAGGTCCTTGTAGTGCTGGATGTCCTCCATGTGGCCGGCGCGGCGGGCCAGCGTCGCCATGTCGCAGAAGCCGCGCGCCGAGGCGGCCGCGGTGTAGAGGAAGTGCTGGCGATTGCCCCAGTGGACCTCCCAGATCGACGCGTCGGCGATCGGATCGCCGGTGACCTCGAGGTTGGCGGCCAGCGCCTCGGCGACGCCGTTCTTGATCGCGTCGTAGACCACGTCGCCCTTCTTGGTGGTCGCCGCCAGCCACGCGACGTCGCCGGTCGCGTCGACGTAGGTGCGCGCGGCCCACAGGAACAGCCCCCAGCCGTCGATCTCGATGTTGCGGGTCGGCTGGCCGGAGTAGTCGGCCTCCTCCTGACCGTCGCCGAAGTAGCGCACGACGCTCACCCGGTACGGCACGTTGTTGACGTAGCTGCCGAACAGCCCGGCGTCGGCGTCGAGGAAGAACTCGAGCGCGGCCTTGGCCTGCGCGCCGTGCCCGGTGCGCGCGAGCGCGTTGATCGCGTAGGTCGCGTCGCGCACCCAGCCGGTGTGCCACTCGCCGGGCGGCAGGCTGGCGAGGATCATGCCGGTGTTGTGCATGCGCGGGCTGTCGGTGTAGGGCTCGAGGATCTGGCCCATCCGCAGCACGGCCTCGGACTGCCGCCAGATCGCGAGCTCGGTCGGCGACAGCCCGGGCACCGGCGGCGTGCGATACGACTCGAACTCGGCGAGGACGTCGTTGTAGAGGACGTCGGGCGCGCGGCCGTTCAGGAACGTCGACCACGCGCTGCGCGTGGCGGACACGTTGCTGGTCGAGTCGAACAGCACGGCGACGCCCCACCACGCGGTCGCGTTGGGCGCGAGCGTGCCGAGGTTCTTCGCGAACGCGTTCTTGATGTCGGTGCCGGCGCAGGTCGGCGTCTGGGTGAGCCCGGTGCCGGCCGCGACCGAGTTGTACGCGTTGTTGTCGCAGCTCGACACGTCGACCCCGCCGATCGGCGCGTAGATCATCGTGCCGCCGCCCGGGCCGGTCTCGGTGGCCGACTGCGACGCGGCGTCGTACGCGATCGATTCGCCGTCGGCGCCGGGCGCGTCCGGATCGCTCGCGGTGCCCATCTTGAAGTTGTGGATGGAGTACGCGGTGACGGTCTGGGGCGTCGCGCTGGTGTTGGTGACCTTGAGCAGCATCACCATGCCGTTGCCGGCGTAGCCGAACGGCGCGACGAAGAACGACTCGGTCTCGACGCCGTCGACCGCCACCGCCGAGCGGATCATGTTCGACTCGTTGACGTAGCCGACCTGGTCGGGCGCGCGGCCGCCGAGCCACGCGGCCTGCGAGCCGACCTGGATGCCGAAGTAGGTGTCGAACACCAGGTTGCGGCGGATGATGCCCTCGCCGTCGGGGTTGGTGGGGTTCTGCGCGAGGTAGCGATACGGCCGCTCGAGGTACTGCTTGATCGCGTTGGCCGTGGTGTCGAAGACCTGGAAGCCGTAGCCGTTGCCGGTGACCAGGAACGTGAACGACGCGACCGGATCGACGGCGGGGGCATGGATCCCGCCGGCAGCGCCGCCGGAGGGCGGCGCGGTTGGATCACCGGCCTGCGCGGGCCGCGCGAGGGTCGCGACCAGCAGGAGCGCGGGGGCGGCGAGGCGGCGCATCGCCCCGCGGCGTTCGCACGATTCGTGCCCGTCGGATCCGCACGGATCGCGGCGACTTAGCCCGCCGGTGGTTGCGAAACGAAACGCGGCGAGCGCGATCCCGCGCTGCCGATCGCGACGCGGGGCGGCCATGTTCGCGGCCGGGCAGGGCGGCGGCGTGGCACGTGGCTTGAAATCGCGGGGCGCGATGCGCCTCGTCCTCGTCGTGCTCGCGCTCGCGGCCTGCGAGCCGCCCGGCTACGGACGCCACGTCGCCGCCGACGCCGCGGCGAGTGACGGCGCGCACGCCGGCGACGCCGCACCCGACGCGCCGTCCGCCACGACCTGCGCCCATCCGTTCCGGCTCGAGGGTCACAGCCAGGACAGCTCGGTGTGGCTGTCGGGCGACTTCCTCGGCTGGGCGGGCGACCCGGCGCACGGCGCGGTCGCGCTGTCGCTCGGCACCGACGGCGCGTGGACCGGCAGCTACACGTTCACCGCCGGCACGTTCCTCTACAAGTTCATCATCGACGGCACGACCTGGATCGCCGATCCGAGCGATCCGGACAGCCAGCCCGACGGCGACGGCGGCGAGAACAGCGTCTATACCTGCACGCCGTGACCACGAAGACTACGGGTGCGGTGTCTGGAGCTCGAGGTCGGCCGGGAGGCCGAGGTAGCCGGCGGTCACGGTCGCGCCGCCGCTGGTGGTGAGCTGGAGCTGCGCGTTGGCGAGGGTGGACGACAGCGAGTCGAGCCCGAGCGACGCGAGATCCGGGATCGGCAGCGTGATGTGCAGCTTGTCGCCGATCGCGCCGAACAGCTGCGGCCACACCAGGTTGGCGACGACGTCGTGCACGGCGTCGTCGGTCAGGCGGCCGGGCGCCGAGGTCTCCCACACCACGATGTCGGGCGTCTGCTGGACGACCAGCGACACCGTCGAGCCGTCGACCACGACGCGCGCGCCCGCGGTCGCGTCGATCGCGAAGCTCTGCGCGAAGTCCGGCAGCTGGATCTCGAGCTGGCCGAGCTGGAGCAGGACGTCGCAGCGCGCGCCGTCGATCTCGCACGCCGAATCGGGCGGCGTCGGGATCACGAGCGGCTGCAGCCTGGCGCTCACCGATGCGGTCAGCCCACCGATCATGGTCGTGCCGTCGAGCAGGCCGGCGTTCCATAGCGAATGCAGCAGCGCGTTCAGGAAGTCCTGCGACATCGCGAGGTCGAGCCCGGCGGTGTCGGTCGGTGGCAGCACGGGCTGGGCGGAGATCCGGGCCGCGCCGCGCGAGTCGCCGTGCACCGGCGCGCCGGTGGTGGCGATCGACACCTGCTGGTGCACCGTGACGTGCCCGGGCGAGGTGCCGATCGCGGGGCCGGCGACCGCGTCGAGCCCGCCGATCGCGCCGCCGAGCGTGACCGTCACCGGCGTGCCGAGCTGGGCGTCGAGCGAGAAGCTCGCGTTGGCCAGCAGCTGGTCGGTCGCGCCGAGCAGCGACTGGAGCAGCGGCGGCAGCTCGTTGGTGAACGTCGGGATCAGCTGCTGCTGGATGATGCCCTCGACCAGCGTGCGGAAGTCGTTGTTGCCGACGTCGATGAAGCCGTCGAGCGTGTCGGCGTCCGGGCCGGTGAAGCTCGGCTGGAGCGGGCCGACCGTCGCGGTCACGTCGGTGATGGTGACCGCGATCGTGCCGTCGGGCTGGAGCGCGATCGGCAGCGTGGCCGACGCGTGCATGTCGGCCGCCAGGCCGCCCGCGACCGTCAGCGAATTGCCGCCGTAGCTGAACGACCCGCTGGTGCCGAGGAACACGCCGTCGAGATCGATCGACAGCGCGATCGCGGGCGCCGGGTCGTCGACGATCTGCGCGTCGACCGTGATCTCGGCCGGCGTCGCCGAGGTGATCGAGACGTCGAGCGACGAGCTGCCGGTCCCGGCGTGGATGCCGCCGTCGAGCAGGCTCGCGAGATCGATGTCCCACAGGATCAGCTCGAGCGAGGCGGCGAGGTCGTGCGCGACCACCGGATCGGTCGACATGTCGAGCGTCGTGCCGAGCAGGCGGCCGTCGAAGAAGCGCTGGCCGAGGTAGAGCTCGAGCGCGTCGGGGACCGAGAACCCGGTCGTGCCGGGCAGCGGCGACAGGTAATCGGGCGCCCACATCACGTCGAGCTGCTGGTTCACCATCGTGCCGAGGCCGTCGCCGGCCTCGACCACGAGGTGGTTGATCCCGACGGTCGGCGCGACCTGCGCGGTGAACGCGCCGCTGTCGTCGAGCTCGACCGCCTGGCCGTCGACCCACACCTGGACCACGCCGTACGCCGGGTCGCTCGACGTCACCGTGCCGGTGACCGCGATCATCGGATGATCGGAGGCGAGCAGCTCGTCGCCCGGCGACGGCGAGCTGATCGCGATCGCGAGCTCGCCGGGCGCGGGCTGGTGCGGCTCGGCGCCGCACGCGCACGCCAGCACGACGAACCAGGTCGCGCGCATCACTGCACCCCGAACTGGCCGTCGAGCACGCAGTGCGCGCTCGACGTGGTGAGCACCGGGTTCACGATGCCGAGCTCGGCGCCGCCCGGCAGGCCGTAGGTCGACACGCTCGCCGGCAGGGTGAACGACGGGATCGGGAACGCCGGCAGGCCCTTGTTGAGCGCGCTGCCCAGCACGTCCTGCAGCGCGGTGGTGAGGAAGCTCTCCATCGCGGTGCGCTGGTTCTGCGACAGCGTGACGTCGAACGCGACGTACAGCTGCGCGAGCGACAGGTTGCCGAACACCAGCGTGTTGCCCTGCAGGCTCACCGTCGCGCTCGCGTTGCCGCCGAACATGATCTGGATCGGCTGGTCGATGATGCCCGGGATGGTGAGGCTCGCCGACACGCCGCCGAGCATGAGCTGCGCGGTGTTGCTCGCGCCGATCGCGGCGACCGGCGGCAGCCAGCTGTCGATCGTCGCGGTGCCGCCGCCGAGGTTCAGCGTCGCCTGGAAGTAGCCGTCGCGCCACAGCGCGTGCAGCATCTCGTTGAGCACGCCCTCGTAGGCCGAGACGCCGACCGGGCTCGCGTTGCTCGTCCCCGGCGGATCGAGCAGCGCGGTCGTGCGCTGAGCGATGCCCAGGCTCGGCCGGCTCACCGCGG
Organism: Kofleriaceae bacterium; assembly: GCA_035516595.1. Lineage (GTDB taxonomy): Bacteria > Myxococcota_A > Polyangia > Haliangiales > Haliangiaceae > JABFXX01. The sequence goes on from DATJAE010000124.1 coordinate 14,013, forward strand.
TCGCGCCCGGCGTGAAGCGCGTGCCGATCCCGATCAGCGCGCGCGCCGCCGTGATGTCGAGCGAGGAGAAGTCGAGGCCGAAGCCGAGGTTGACGTTCCCGGTGCCGTCGAGCCGCGGCACGTTGAACGACTGCGCGAGCGTCGAGATGTCCAGGCTCGACGTCACCTGGTCGAGCAGCGGCCCGACGTCGTTGTCGATGAAGCTGGCGAGCGAATTCTGCACCGCGCTCTTCACCGTGCCGGTGAAGAAGCTCTGGAGCAGATTTACCAGGAAGCCGCAGAACCCCGAGCCGTCGAGGGTCACGTTGCCGACCGTGACCTGCGGCGTGCCCGACACCGCGGTGCGCACCAGGCCGCCCTGCAGGCTCAGGCTGAAGTTCACGGTCGCGCTGATCGAGCTCGCGGTGACCGTGATGGTCGAGCCGCCGATGCAGCAGGTCGTGCCGCACGCGCTGACCGTGAGCCGGACGTTGGGCAGCGTGACGCTGGCCGTCAGCCCGCCGGGGATCAGCGCGAGCGAGGTGGTGGGGCGGTCCCACGCGATCGATCCCGAGTTGTACGTGACGTTGGGCTGGCACGCGAAGATGCCGCAGCCGCCGCTCGAGATCGGGTTGTCGGCGACCAGCGCGTTGTTGACCAGCGAGCGCAGCGCCGCGCTGCTCATCACGGTGGAGAACAGATCGTTGAGGCTGTTGAGCCCGCTGGGATCGGGGTCGCCGATCGCGTACGGATCGAGGCGGAGCGCGATCGAGCCGGCGATCGGCGCGCTCTCGCTGCCGAACGACGACGCGGCGAGCACGAAGCAGGTCGTGCTGTTCTGCACGCCGTTCTGATCGGTCGCGACCACGTCGACGAAGTTCATGCCGAAGCCGATCGGCACGCTCGCCTCGTAGTTGTCGGTCGCCGCGTCGAACGTCGCCGCCGTGCCGCCGATCGTCACCGCCTGCACGGTGAACGCGGCGTCGATCCGGACCGGAACGATCACGCTCGCGGGCGCCTGCTGCACCATGTAGGCCTGCGCCGCGACGGTCGGCTGATCGATCCGCATGCAGCTGATCGTCGGGCCGTTGGAGTCGACCTGCGCGGGCAGGGTCACCGCCAGCGGCGTGCCGGTCTCGGTCGGCGAGGTGGTCATCGCCGACAGCTCGAACGTGCCGTCGGCGGCGAACTGGAACCGCCCGGGCGCGGGCGACGACACCGCGGGCGTCGCGGCGTAGCTGTAGCTGACGTCGTCGACCCGGTTGCCGAACTGGTCGAACGCCGACGCGATCAGCGTGACCTCGTCGAGGATCGCGTACAGCGTGTGCTCGGGATCGAGCGCGCCGCTGAGCGACGCCGGCAGCCCGGGGATCACGACCAGGTTCGCGGGCGTGACGTCCGCGGCGCCCATCACGACGCACGACACGGTGTACTGGCCGGCGAGCGTCGCGGTGACGTCGGTGGCGGTCGCGGTCGTGCCGGCGCCGCTCGGCGACAGCGCGAGCGACTGCGCGAACCCGGTCACGGCGTTGTCGTAGGCATCGAACGCCAGGCAGGTCACGCCATCGGGCTGGCCGGCGACCGCGGTCGGGCTCGCGAGCTCGGTGATCGCGCGCACCGGCGGACCCGGCACGATCGTGATGCTCGGCGGGTCGAGATCGGTGAGCGCGAGGTCCGGCGCGGCGCAGCGCGCGTCCGCCGTGCCGGCCTTGGCCACGACGGTGTCGCCGCTGGCATCGACCGCGAACGCCTCGGGCGGCTCGTAGCTGATCGTGAACGTCGTGTTGTCGGTCAGCGAGTTGCCGTGCGCGTCGAGCGCCGGGTCGCCGTGCGCGTCGACGATCGTGCACGCCGCGCCGACCGGCGTACCCGCCGCGAGCGTGGTGCCGGCGACCCGGGTCACCACGGTGTAACGGGGATGGAGATCGTCGCCACAACCGACGACCAGCGTGACGAGCGCGAACACGGCCGTGCGCATCGCATCCCCTCGGGGCAGTTGCCGCGATGATACACCCCGGCGTGCCAGCCAGAGGCGACTTTCTCGACGGACCTCAGTACTCGTCGTGATCGACGATCGTGAGATCTCCCGCACCGGCGCCGGCGAGCGGGCCTTCGGCCTGGGCCGCGGTGGTCACCGCGACCGTGACCGCGCGGTCGGGATGGAGGTGGCGCGCGCACGCGGCGCGCACGTCGCCGACCGCGAGCTGGCCGAGCGCCTCGGGCAGGCGCGCGGTGTAGCCGGCGGGCAGGTCGAACACCGCGTCGCGCACCGCGAGCTGCATGCGCTGGCGCGCGGTCGCGACGTGGAACGGCATCGCGCCGATCAGGTAGCTGCGCGCGAAGTCGACCTCGTCGTCGGTCGGACCGCGCGCGGCGTAGTCGGCGTAGAGCTCGAGCGTGAGCGCCACCGCCGGGCCGGCGACGTCGAGCCCCGCCGCGGTCCAGATCTCGAACCAGTGCGGCAGCCGCGACCGGCGCAGCGCGCAGCCCGCGCCGTAGCTCCAGCCGCGCTTGACCCGGATCTCCTGCATGAGCCGCGAGCTGAACATCCCGCCGAAGATCGCCTCGGCGATCGCGAGCGCGGGGGTGTCGGGATCGCCGTAGCGCACCGACAGGTGGCCGATCCGCAGCTGCGCCTGCGTGCGATCCGGCTTGTCGACCAGGATCGCGCGCCGGCCCGGCCGCGGCTCGGCGGGCACCGGTGTGTCGGGCACGACCCGCGCGCCGCGCGGCAGCCGCTCGACCAGGCGGTCGACCAGGCGCGCGGCCTGGGCCTCGTCGACGTCACCCGCCAGGCCGACCACGAGGTTGTCGGCGACGACCTCGCGCCGCCACAGCTCGATCGCCTGCGCGCGCTCGATCCGGGCGAGCGACGCCTCGGTGCCGAGCGAGGTCCGGCCGTAGGCGTGGCCGGGGCAGCACAGCCAGTCGAACCAGCGGGTCGCCAGCGCGCTGTCGTCATCGCGGATCTCGTCGAGCACCTGCGGGGTCTCGCGCAGCAGGCGCGCGTGCTCGCCGTCGTCGAACCGCGGCGCGGCGAGGATGTCGGCGGCGAGCTCGACCACCGCGTCGAGGTGGCGCGCGAGCGCGAGGCCCGACAGCGTGACCGCGTCGCGCGACAGCGCGATGTCGATCGCCGCGCCGAGCGAGTCGAGCGTCTCGTCGAGCTGGGCGCGATCGCGCGTGCCGGCGCCGCGCCGCGCGAGCAGCGCCGCGTGGCGGTGCAGGCCCTCGACGCCGAGCGGATCGGCGGACGCGCCGCCGCGGATCGCGACGTCGAACCACACCAGCGGCGTGTCGGTCGACGGCTCGACGACGATCAGCGGCGGCATCGCACGATCCCCGGTGATCTCGACCTGGACCGGAACCTCGAACGTCGCCGTCGAAGGTCGAGGTCAACATCCACGTCGATCCGAGCGTCGTCACTCATCGTCGCCGCCTTGATCCGGCTCGGGCTCGGCGATCACGATCGTGCGGCGCGCCGCGATCAGGTAGCCCCGCACCGCGCGCGCGACGTCGTCGGCGGTCACCCGGGTCAGCCGCTCGGCGATCACGCCGAGCCGGCGGAAGTCACCGAGCGCGGTCTCGTAGTGGCCGAGCGCCTCGGCCTTGCCGTCGACATCGACCAGCGCGCTCCAGAAGTCGGTCTCGACCAGCGCCTTGGCCTTGTCGACCTCGGCCGCGCCCGGCGGCTGCTCGACCAGCGCGGCGAGCTCGGCGTCGAGCAGCGCGAGGATCGCGTCGGCGTCGAACCCGCGCACCGCGGTGACCGCGAGCCGCAGCAGCGACGGATCGCGAAACGGCGTGAGCTGGGCATCGACCGACGACGCGGCCTCCTTCTCGATCACGAGCCGCCGGTACAGCCGCGCCGAGGGGCAGCCGGCGAGCAGGGTCGATACGATCTCGAGCGGCGCCCAGTCCGGGTCGTCCTGGCCCGGCGCCTTGTACCCGACCAGCAGGCGGTGGGTCGCGATCGGCTTGGGCGCGCGCACCACGCGCTCGCGGGTCTGCTCGGGCTCGACCACGCGCGGCACCTCGGGCAGCTGGGCCGGCGCGATGTGGCCGTAGTGGCGCGCGATCAGCTCGCGCAGCTGCGCGTCGTCGAAGTCGCCGACGCACACGATCGTCGCGTTGTTCGGCGCGTACCACGTGCGATAGAACGCGCGGATGTCGGGTAGCGCGAGCGCGCGGATGTCCTCCATCCAGCCGATCGTCGGCCAGCGATACGGGTGCTGCGTGAACGCGTGCGCCATCAGCTGCTCGTCGAGCCAGCCGTCGACGTCGTCCTCGACGCGCTCGCGCCGTTCGTTCGTCACGACGTCGCGCTCGGCCTCGACCGGCGCGGGCTCGAGCACGAGGTGCTGCATGCGCTCGGCCTCGAGCCGCACGCCGAGCTCGAGGTCGCGCGCCGGCAGCGACATCTTGTAGTAGGTCCAGTCGACCCAGGTCGCGGCGTTGGTCTCGCCGCCGGTGCGCTCGACCAGGCGATCGAGCTCGCCGGGCGGCAGGCTCTCGGTCTGGCCGAACATCAGGTGCTCGAACAGGTGCGCCATGCCGGTCGCGCCCGGCCGCTCGT
>DATJAE010000125.1:0-4154 GCA_035516595.1 Kofleriaceae bacterium
ATCGTCGGGCTGGAGGAGCAGCTGCCGGGCGTGCTCACCCGCTACCTGAGCGAGCTCGGCTGCATCACGCTCGCGATCGAGGGCGGGCAGAGCGAGAGCCCCGAGACCCTCGCCAACCTGTGCGCGGTGATCCGCGTCGCGCTTGTCGCGAGCGGCGTCGTGACCGGGTTGCCCGAGTACGCGGCGGCGTGCGCGCTGCTCGCGCGGGCACGCGGCGACCTGCCGCCGATGATCGAGGTCGTGTCGCGCCGCGCGATCGCGCCCGACGACGGCTTCCAGATGGAGCCGGGCTTCGCGAACATCCAGCGCACGCGCGGCGGCACGTTGCTCGCGCGCGACGCGCGCAGCGAGATCCGCGCGCCGTTCGACGGCCTCGTGCTGCTCCCGCTCTACCAGGCGCAGGGCAGCGACGGCTTCTTCTACGGCCGCGCGCTCGACGACTGAAGCAGCGCGCGGACGAGCGACTCGTGCGCGACCGCGACGTAGCGCCCGTCGGGAAACAGCACGGCCGCGGTGAACGTATCATCGCCGACGTCCTCGCCATGCCGGACGCGCAGGTGGAAGTCGTTGCCCTTGCCCGGGTTGGTGCGACACAGCGTCGAGATCTCGAGACGTGCGGGCCGCGCGGCCGCGCACTCGCAGCGCGTGTCCCTCGCGCCCGGAATCAACCGCTCCGGTTCGTCGAGCAGGAGCCGCGCGACCGCGGACAGGCTGTTCATCACGCCGTGTGGATTGCCGATGATCGGCGTGAGCGTGATCCACCGGCGATCGCAGGTCTCGCAGTGGAAGAACGCGAACAGCACGTCGTCCACCTTGGCGAGCGGGATGGTCGCGATGTGCTTCCTGCGCATCTCGAGCAGCTGGTCTGGCAACACCGGCACGGCGGTCCTCACTCGGCGTACATCGTGATGTCGGTCGCCGCTTCCATCGCGAGCTGGTAGGCGCGATCCCAGTCGGGGTGGCGGAGCAGGAGGTAGCCGTCGGACACCAGCGTCTGCTTCCAGTTGCGGCGGTGGCTGCCCGGGCGCAGCAGGCGTTCCTCGACCACGTGCTCGCCGTTGCGCTGCATGAACTCGTGCAGGCCGTCGATCCGGGTGATCCGGCCCTGGCCGAGCGCGCGCTTGAAGATGATCGCGGCGTTGTACTTGCGCGCGGTGGGCGCCTCGAACTTGCCCCAGCACACGACGCGCGCCCACTCGCGGAACAGATCGATGTCGCACGTGTAGTTCATCTGATCGACGAGATGGGCGCCGCCGGGCCGGCAGCCGATCTCGCCGAACACGACCTCGCCGTCGGGCTTGCGGAACCACTCCATGTGGGTGAAGCCGTCGCCCATGCCGAGCGCGCCGAGCACGCGGCGGCCGAGCGCGAGCCCGCCGGCGAGCCGTTCCTGCGCGAGGTCGCGCACCGTGATGATCACCGGGCTGATCCACTCGTTGGTGCGCGCGATCAGCGGCTTGGGCAGGTACTGCGCGACGTTGTGGAACGCGGGCACGCCGGCGATGCAGACCGTGTCGAACGTGAACTCCTCGCCGTCGATGAACTCCTCGCAGCTCGCCTCCGGGACGTGGCCCATCTTGGCGAGCGCGTCGTCGAGGTCGGCGGTGGAGTCGACGCGGTAGGTGTCGGCGCTGCCCGCGCCGGCGATCGGCTTCACGATCAGAGGGAAGCCGATGCGCTCGGCGGCCGCGCGGGTCTCGGCGACGGTGCGCACGCGCTCGGCGCGCGGCACGCGGATGCCCGCGCCGGCGACGCGCTGCTTCATGAGCTGCTTGTCGCGAAAGCCCTGCACGGTGTCGACCGACATCCCGGGCAGGCCGAACCGCTCGCGCAGCCGCGCCGCGGTGAGCACCATGACCTCCCAGTTCGCGAGCACGCGATCGACCTCGCGGCCGCGCAGCCACGCGGTGACCCGCGCGACCACGTCGTCGTCGTCGAGGATGCGCGGGACCTGGAGGTAGTCGGCGAGGTGATGCTTCACGTTGCCGGGGAGCGCCTGGGCGGGCTGATCGCCGACGCCGTAGACGTCGGCGCCGACCTCGGCGAGGCCGCGCGTGTACTGCTGCATCTCGGGCGGATAGCTCGGTGCGAGGAACACGGCCTTCATGCGCGGCATGCTACAACGCGGCGCATGCGGACCGTCGCGTTCGTGGCTCCGTTCCCGCTCGAAACCACGATGCGGTTCGCGCGCGCGGCCGCGGCGCTGAACGACGTACGGTTCGTCGGCATCGTCCAGGAGGCCCCGCGCGGCGACGACGCGCGGCTGTTCGCGGATCTGGTCACGGTCGGCGACGGTCTCGACACGCGGCAGCTGATCGCCGCGGCGGAGCTGCTACGCGAGCGTCACGGACCGATCCACCGCGTGCTCGGCATCCTCGAGCCGCTGCAGGATCAGCTCGCGGCGGTGCGCCGCGCGCTCGGCGTGCCCGGCACGACGCCCGAGACCGCCGAGCTGTTTCGCGACAAGGCGCGCATGAAGGACGAGCTGCGCCGCCACGGCCTGCCGTGCGCGCGCCATCGCCTGGTGCGCACGCCCGACGACGCCGACGATTTCATCCGCGAGGTCGGCTTCCCGATCGTGCTCAAGCCGCCCGCGGGCATGGGCTGCAAGGCGACCTGGCGGATCCACGATCGCGATCAGCTGCGCGGCGCGCTCGGCGCGGTGCGGCCGAGCGTCGAGGCGCCCGTGCTCGCCGAGGAGTTCCTGCGCGGGCAGGAGCACAGCTTCGAGACCATCACGGTGGCCGGGCAGGTGCGGTTTCACTCGATCTCGCGCTACTACCCGACGCCGCTCGAGGTCATGGAGACGCCGTGGATCCAGTGGGTGTGCATTCTGCCCCGCGCGATCGACGGGCCCGAATTCGCCGACGCGCGCGAGCTCGGCGTGCGCGCGGTCACGGCGCTCGGGCTCGAGACCGGGTTCACCCACATGGAATGGTTCCGCCGCGAGGATGGCTCGCTCGCGATCGGCGAGATCGCGGCGCGCCCGCCCGGTGCCAACATCGTGCGGATGAACAGCTACGCCCACGACACCGACATGTACCGCGCGTGGGCGCGTGCGGTGGTCGACGACGCGTTCGACGGTCCGTTCGAGCGGCGCTACGCGGTGGGGTGCGCGTTCCTGCGCGGCGTCGGGCGCGGCCGGATCACGCGCGTGGTCGGCGTCGATCGCGCCAACGAGCTGGTCGGCCGGCACGTGATGGAGGCCAAGCTGCCCGCGCCGGGTGCGGCGCGCTCCGACAGCTACGAAGGCGATGGCTACGTCATCGTTCGCGATCCGGACACCGAGGTAGTCAAAGCCGCGATGAAGACGATCATCGAGACCATCCAGGTCCAGTAGGAGTACGATCTTGGATCGATGCGGTGGGGGCTCGCGATCGCCGTCTTGACCGGCTGTCAGTTCCACCACGGCCTGGCACCGGGTGCACCCGACGCGCCGAGCGACGACGCCGACGGCAACACGACGCAGGATACCTGCCTCGGCAGCTTCGTCCAGGTGTGTCTCGACCACGCGCCGACCGCGCCGTTCGCGGTGACGATGCCGACGCCGGTCAACACCGACGGCGGCGCGCCGTGCGTCGACGACACGCTGCACCGGTTCTGCGTGATCGCCGGGACCTCGATCACGATCGGCTCCGGGCTCGCGGCGAGCGGCCAAAAGCCGCTGGTGCTGTTCTCGACCTCGACGATCGAGATCGACGGCATGGTCGACGTCTCGTCGTACACCGGGGTGGGACCGCAGCACCTCGGCGCCGCCGCGAACGACGCGTCGTGCGCGCACGGCGTCGCGCCGTTCGCCGGCGGCGGCGGCTACGGCGGATCGTTCGGCGGCGCGGGCGGCACCGGCGGCGAGAACAGCGGCGGCGTCGGCGCCGGGACGCCGGCCGCGGCGGTGGTGCCGACGGCGCTGCGCGGCGGCTGCGCCGGCGGCGCGGGCTCGACGGTGGGCGGCACGGCGGGCGCGGGCGGCTCGAGCGGCGGCGCGGTCGCGGTGATCGCCGCGACGACGATCACCGTCATGGGCGCGGTCGATGCGTCCGGTGCGGGCGGCTCGGGCGCGGTGCACGCACCGACCGTCGGCGCGGCGGGCGGCGGTGGCGGCTCGGGCGGCCTGATCGTGATCGACGGCACCGCGCTGCTCGGCACCGGCAAGG
>DATJAE010000126.1:0-37756 GCA_035516595.1 Kofleriaceae bacterium
GGTTGGGGCCGCCGATCCATCGCCGATCGCTTCGTTGCCGCTCCTTGCGTTACGCCCGGTAGCGCTGCGTCGCGGCGCCTCGCGCTCGGCGCGCCTCGGCAGCCGCAACCAATCATCTCCTGTGTGGCGAGGTACTAGCCGAGCCAGCGCACGAGCGCGCGCGGCGCCGCGGCGAGCGCCGCCGGTTGCGGCGCCGCCATCCGCACGCTCGACTTGGTCGCCCAGAACACGAGGGGCCCGGTGCCTGCGCGATGCAGCCGGACGAGCGCCGCGGCGGCCTTGGCCGAGTACACGCCGTCGAGCCGGACCGCCGCGCCGAGCAGGCGCTCGGCCAGCCGGCCGCGCTCGGTCGGCCGGCCGTAGCCGGCGCCGAGCTCGCGGCCGTCGATCACCAGCCGATCGCCCGATGGCGCGAGCGCTGGCCCGCCGAGCGCCGCGATCCGCGCGAGCGTGCGCGCCGCGAGCTGGAGCACGACCACGCGCGACGTCACCGGCCACGGCGTGACGCGCACCGCGTGCACGATCGGAGGCGGCCAGCGCCACGCGCCGAGCGCGCGCGCGAGCGCGAGGCCGGCGAGCAGGCCGGCGGTGGTGCACGTGCTGCCGATCGCGGTCACGATCCGGCGCGGCGGCGGCGCGAGCCCGGCCGCGATCTGCTCCGCGAGCTCGAGCGCCGCCGACAGCGCGCCGAGCGTGCCGATCGGGGTCGCGCCGCCCGGCGGCATCACGACCTCGCCGCGCCGGCGCGCCGCCATCGCGAGCGCGACCACCGGCATCTCGGCCACCGAGTGCAGCCGCACGATCGGCACGCCCGACGCGATCACCGCGCCGGCGTTCTCGATCGCCCACTCGCTCGCCGGCTGCGGGAACACGATCGCGCCGGCGTCGAGGCCGAGCGCGTGCGCGTGGCGGATCGTGGCGACCGCGTGGTTCGAGCCATACGCGCCGATCGCCCAGATCCGGCGCGCGCCGATCGCCCGCGCGTGGCCGAGCCAGGCCTCGAGCGTGCGCACCTTGTTGCCGCCGTAGCTCGCCGCCGAGTCGCCCTCGCGCTTGATCCACAGCGGCCGGCCATCGAGCTCGACGCGATCGAGCGGCGTCGGCCAGTCCCCGAGCACCGCCCACGGCACGCGCGCGGCAAGCCGCGGCAGCCAGCGGAACAGCGCTACGCGCTCAATGGCCCTTCTCCGGCACGTACTCGGGTGGCGCCTGGCCCCCGGCGCCGAACAGGAACTCCTCGCACTGCTCCTTGAGCACCTCGTGGGCCTTCTTCTGCGTGAGGTCGAGCCGATATTCGTTGACGATCCGCTTGGAGTGCTCGATCCACTCCTGCCACGCCTTCATCGAGATCTGGTCGTAGATGCGCTGGCCGAGCGCGTCGTTGAACGGCCGGTACGGAAGGCCGGGGAGCGTCTCGTGGAGCTTCGCGCACTGGACCATGCGAGTCATCGCGCCGGATTCGACCACAACGCCCCGAGCGCGGCAACCAAGAGGTTCCATGCACTTCGCGGCGCGCAGGCAACCGCGCGGGGCGCCTTGCGGTCCCCACCTGGGCCCCGCCGGCTGCCGGGGGCCGTGCTATCAAAGACCGAGGTATCGCATGGACCAATCGATCTGGGAGCTGATGAGCCATGGCGGGTACGCCATGTGGGTCGTCATCGCGTTCTCCGTGATCGCGCTCGCCGTCGCGATCGAGCGCCTCATCGCGCAGTGGAAGTTCGTGACCCGCGCGCGCATGCTGGGCGACACGGTCACCCGCTGCCTGGGGCGTGGCGCGATCGAGGAAGCGCGCTCGGCCTGCGAGCGCTCGCCATCCCCGATCGCCGACGTGTTTCTGGTCGGTTACGCGCGGCTCGGCCGCACCAAGCCGGAGCTGGTCGCGACCGGCGTCCATCGCGAGCGGCTGCGGGTCAACCAGGACCTGCGCGCCCGGCTGTGGATGCTCGGCACGATCGGCGCCACCGCCCCGTTCGTCGGGCTGTTCGGCACGGTCGCCGGCATCATCACCGGTCTCGGCGGCTTCCACTCGGGCCAGCAGGTCAGCTTCGCCGACGTCGCCGGCCCGGTGTCCGAGGCGCTGATCGTCACCGCCGCGGGCATCCTGGTCGCGGTCGAGTCGGTCGTGCTGTTCAACTTCTTCAGCCAGCGCGCGGCACGGATCGCGACCGAGATGAAGCTCATCACCGACGAGTTCCTCGAGCTCTTGCTCGACACGCCGCAGGATTCGCAGCCGAGTCGCGCCAGGAAGCCCGACAAGCCCGAAAAGTCCGACAAGTCCGAGACCACCGACGCGCGCAGCAAGGGAGGCGACGATGGCGATCGGGAAGCTGCCTGACGCGGACGACAGCGAGGAGGCCAGCGAGGGCATCTTCGCCGAGATCAACATCACGCCGCTCACCGACGTGTTCCTCGTCATGGTGATCATCTTCATGGTGAGCGCGCTCGCCGAGGTCGATCAGACCCGCAAGCAGCAGCAGCAGCACCAGCAGCAGGATCAGCAGCAGGAGATCGAGAAGCGCAGCGGGATCAAGGTGACGCTTCCGTCGGGCAAGGCGCAGGAGATCGATCCGACCAAGGCGTCGCTCGTGCTCATGGTCCCGATCAACGGCGACGTCATGGTGGCCGGCAAGACCGTGTCCGACGCCGACATCGACAAGCTGTTTCGCGCCGCGTTCACCCGCGACAAGCTCACCCAGGTCGTGCTCAAGGCCGACAAGGGAGTCCAGCACGGCCGCGTCGTGAACCTCATGGAGCGCGCCAAGCAGGCCGGCCTGACCCGGCTGGCGATCGGGACGTCGGCCGGCGGATAGTCACTTCAGCCGGGTCAGCGTGAAGCCGCGCTTGCGGAGCAACGACACCACGCCACGCGGCCCGATCAGGTGGTCGGCGCCGACCGCGATGAACACGCCGCCCTTGGCGAGCAGCGGCTCGAGCTCGGGGATCCACTTCGCGTTGCGGCGGAACACCAGCTCGTCGTCCATCGCGTCGAGCTCGGCGTCGGTATAGCCGGCGGCGAGCCACTCCTTGCGCTGGTCGGGGTCCATCCCGGGCTGGTCGTCGGTGCCGGCGCAGTACTCCGACAGATCCTTCTCCGAGTCGTGCTCGAGCTCGGCGCGGTCCTTGGTCTGCTCGATGCTCGCCTTGAGCGCGCGCAGGTCGAGCAGCTTGTCGATCAGGTCGTCCTGGAACTTCGAGCTCTCGAGCCCGCGCGCCGGGATGTGCTCGGCCAGCACCTCGTGCTGGATCTCGTTGTCGAGCATCGCGCTCGGATCCTCGTACATGATCATCATCGCGAGCACGCCGCCGCTGGGCCGGCCGGTCGCGACCTCGAGCGCGGTGTCCCTGCCGATCAGCGCCTCGAGCTTGGTCCAGTCGGCCGCGCCGAGCGCGGCCTTGACGTCGATCTCGGGGCGCTGCACGGTGCCGTCGTCGTCGGGCGCGACCTCGAACACCGCGAGCCTGGCGCCGTGCAGCTGGTCGCGCACGACCTGCGGGAACTTGGCGAGCGGCACGCCGATGTGGCGCGTGCCGAGGATGTACGACGTCGCGCCGCCGCGCTCGATCCGGTAGAAGAACGGCGCGGTGACCGACGGGCACGCCTTGTCGGCCAGCTCGTGGCGCTCGGCGAGCGTGGGCGGCGCGTCGCTCGGCCGCTTCGGGGTCGCGGCCCACGGATCCGGCGCGGGCGCCTTCGGCGTCACCTGCTGGACCGGCGGCGGGGCGGGGCGCGGCGCTGGACGGTCTTCGTGGCCCCGGCACGCCGCCAGCGCGATCACCGCCACGAGCACCGCGCGCATCTCGCTAGAGCATTCCATGCCCGGCACGATCACGCACCCGTGAAGTAGCGGTCGGCGGCGGCGAGCGCGGCGGTGTCGCGCTCGATCTCGCCGGGACGATTGCCGTGGCCGACCAGCGCCCCGGGCCAGCGCATGTGCATGTACTCGGCGGTCCGGCGCAGCGTGTCGACCACCGGCAGCGAGCTGCCGGTCGTGTCGTCGTCGTCCGAGTCGACCACGATCGCCCACAGCGTGCGGCCCTCGAGCGTCTTGGCGAACGCGAGCTCCGGGATCCGCATCCATGCGCTCCAGTGATCGAGGTAGAGCTTGGCCGGCCACGCCACGCTGTACCAGTAGACCGGCGTCGCGATCACGAGGTCGGTCGCGGCGAGCGTCGCGTCGCACACCAGGCGCGCGTTGCCGTCGGGCGGCGCGTAGCCGGTCGAGTGCCGGGTGTCGGCGAACGGCGGCAGCGGATGATCGACCAGGCGCAGCCAGCGCTCGCTCGCGCCGGCGGGCAGGTGGCGCGCGGCGCGACGGGCGAGCGCCTCGGTGTTGCCGCCGGTGCGCGTGCTCGCGAGCACGAACAGGAAGCTGCGGGTCAAAGCAGCACGCCTCCGCTCGCCACGCCGGCGTCGGGTGTGGGCGGCGCCGCCGCGGGCGGCTCGACCGGCAGCGCGCTGCCGGCCGGCGCCGGCTCGTGCGGCGGCTCGGCGGGCGCCTGCGGCGGCGCCGCCGGTGCGTGCTCGCCGTTCGGTCCGGCCGCCAGCTCGTCGGCGAGCTTGCGCACGAAGCCGGCCCACGACGACGCGTCGGCGACGTGGCGCGGTCGCGCGGCGGACGCGGTGTCGAACCGCTTGGCCGCGTCGGCGAGCGCGGCGCTCGCGTCGCGCAGCCGCGCCATCGCGCGCCAGTACGCGACGTCGCCCTGCAGCCGCTCGATGTCCTTGCGCTCGTCGCGGCGCTCGGGCGGGCGCGCGAGCAGCAGCGCCTGATCGAGCTGCGCCGCCGCCGCCTCGAGCGGCGCGACCTGGCCGGCCGGCGGCGGCTCGAGCAGGTCCTTGGCGCCGAGCGTGGTGCTCGCGCGGTCGATCAGGATCGCGAGGTACCAGCGGCCGAGCTCGTCCGGGTCGTCGGTCTCGCGCGCGGTGCACTCGGCGTTGCCCGGCAAGGCGATCGGCTTCCACTCGGGTCCGGCGAGCGGGTGGCTGCCCCACGGCGGGAACGACCGGCCCTGCTCGGCGGACGCGTGATCGGTCGAGCACGTGATCAGGTAGCGCGACGCGTTGGCGCGACCGAGGAACACCAGCGTCGCGATCAGCAGGCCGACCAGGATCGATCCGGCCGCGATCGCCATCGTGCGCCGGTTGCGCGGCGGTCTGGGGTGATCGTCGTCCTCGTCGGGCACCGGCGTCGGCAACCGGGTCGGCCGGGTGGACGCGCCCACCGCCTCGTTCAGCGCGGTGGGGTCGTACGCCGCGGGCAAGAGCGGCGCGTCCGGCTCGTCGGCGGGCGGCCCGGGCGCGACCGGGATCGGGATCGCGTCGCTCGGCGGGCCCTTCGGCGGATCGCCGCCCTCGCTCACGGCGCGACCTCGACCCGGTTGCGGCCGCGCTGCTTGGCGCCGTACATCGCGGCGTCGGCGCGCTCGATCAGGTCGGCCATGGTCTCGCCGGTCCGCCACTGCGCGATCCCGATCGACACGCGCAGGATCATCGCGAGCCCGTCGCCGACGTCGAACGCGCGCTCGGACACGCGCTGGCGCATGCGCTCGCCGACCTCCCACGCGCGGCCGGCGTCGGCCTTGGGCAACACGGTGAGGAACTCCTCGCCGCCGTAGCGCACGAGCAGGTCGCCGCCGCGGATCGCCGAGCGCAACCGGCGCGCGATCTCGGCGAGCACGATGTCGCCGATGCCGTGGCCGTACTGGTCGTTGATCGCCTTGAAGTGATCGACGTCGACCAGCGCGATCGACAGCGGCCGCTCGCGATCGATCGCCGCCTCGATCTCGGCGGGCAGGCGGGTCGCGAGGAACTCGCGGTTGAACGCGCCGGTCAGCGGATCGGTGACCGCGACGCGGTGCAGCCGCACGTTCTCGATGTCGAGCGCGATCGTGGTCGCGATGAACCGCACGAGCTCGAGGTCGTCGGCGTGAAACGCGCCGGCGTGCTCGGAGGTCGCGGTCACCACGCCGACCCGCTCGCCGCGCGCGAGCAGCGGCACGCACAGCATCGACGCGATCGGTGTCTGGTTGGCGGGCAGCGCGACGAACCGCGGGTCCTTCGCGACGTCGGCGATCAGCGCGGGCTCGCCGCGCTCGACCACCCAGCCCGCCACGCCCTCGCCGACCGCGAACGACAGCGTGTGCATGCGCTCGGTGCGCAGCCCGTACGCCGCCTTGGCGAGCAGGCGCTTGCGCTCGGCGTCGAGCAGCATCACCGAGCACGCCTTGGCGCCGATCAGCTGGGTGATCAGCTCGGCGATCCGCGACAGCAACAGGCCGGGATCGAGGTCCGAGCCGACGAGCTTGCCGATCTCGAACAGCACCGCGGGGAGCCTGGCGAGCTGCTCGGGCTTCATGCGGCGATCACGCGCCGGTCACGACGCCGATGAACGGCAGGTTGCGGTACTGCTGCGCCATGTCGAGGCCGTAGCCGACCACGAACTTGTTGGGGATCGTGAAGCCGAGATAATCGATCGTCACCACGCGCTCGGCGCGCTCGGGCTTGTGGAGCAGCGTGGCGAGCTTGATCGACGCGGGGCGGCGGGTCGCGAGGTTCTCGAGCAGGTAGTGCACGGTGTGACCGGTGTCGACGATGTCCTCGACCACGATCACGTGCTTGCCCTCGACCGGGCGCGACAGATCCTGCGTGATCTGGACCACCCCCGACGACACCGTCGCGTCGCCGTACGACGAGATGCCGATGAACTCGACGAACACCGGCAGCGCGATGTGACGCACGAGGTCGGCCAGGAAGATCACCGAGCCCTTGAGCACGCCGACCACCACGACATCGGCCTTGCTCGCGAGCGCGGTGTAGTCGGCGGTGATCTGCGCGCCGAGCTCGCGCACCCGCGCCGCGATCGCATCCGCCGAGATCAGCTCGGCGAACGGGTCGGTCGGACGGTTCCAGGCTGGGGTCGGCGCGGCCATATCCCGAATGTATCGCAACGCGCTAGAATGAGTCAGATGGTCGCAAGCGTTCCCGAGCTCGATCCGACGATCGGCGCGCTGCTCGGCGAGACCACGACGGAGATCGACGTCGCGCGCAAGAACCGCGTGTTCTGCAACCGCAACCTCCGGATGGACTCGATCGAGATGATCGGGTTCGACATGGACTACACGCTGGCGCTCTACCACCAGGACAAGCTCGAGCAGCTGTCGATCGAGCTCACGCTGCGCAAGCTGGTCGAGAAGCACGGTTATCCGCCGGAGATCAAGCAGCTGCACTACGACCCGCGCTGGGCGATCCGCGGGCTGATGGTCGATCGCCAGCTCGGCCACGTGTTCAAGATGGACCGCCACGCCTACGTCGGGCGCTGCTACCACGGCTTCCGCGAGCTCGATCACGACCAGCGCCGCGCCGCGTACCGCAACGAGAAGATCAACCTGTCGAGCGATCGCTTCGAGTGGATCGACACGCTGTTCGGCCTGCCCGAGGCGGTGATGTACACGACGCTGGTCGACTGGTGCGACACCCACACCGGCACGGTCGACTACGACAAGCTGTTCGGCGACATCCGCAACGCGATCGACGAGGCGCATCGCGACGACACGCTCAAGACCGTGATCAAGGCCGACCTGGCGGCCTTCATCGTCAAGGATCCGCTGCTCGGCGAGACCCTCCACAAGTTCCGCAGCTCGGGCAAGAAGCTGTTCCTGCTGACCAACTCGCTGTGGGACTACACGACGGTCGTCATGAGCTACCTGCTCGACGGCGAGCGCAAGGCGTATCCGTCGTGGCGCAACTACTTCGACATCGTGGTGGTCGGCGGCGCGAAACCGGCGTTCTTCAACGAGCTGCGGCCGTTCGTGCAGATCGAGCCGACCACCGGCGCGCCGATCGCGCACAACGGCGAGATCAAGCACCTGTCGCGCGACAAGGTCTATCAGGGCGGCAACGTGATCGCGTTCGAGCAGATGACCAACATCCGCGGCGATCAGGTGCTGTACATCGGCGACCACATCTACGGCGACATCCTGCGGCTGCGCAAGCAGCACATGTGGCGCACCGCGATGGTGCTGCAGGAGCTCGAGCGCGAGATCTCGGTGAGCGAGCGCCTCGAGGCGCAGATCCGCGATCTCGACCTGCTCGACCGCCGGCACCGCAACCTCGAGTCCGAGATCGACTACCAGACGCTGCGCCTGAAGAAGATCCAGCGCATGCTCGACGATGACTCGACCTCCGCGGCGCTGCGGGCCCGGCTCGAGGACGAGCGCCGGATCGCGCGGACCGGCGTCGACATGCTGCGCGACCGCGCCGGGCTGATGAACGACGAGGTCGAGTCGCTCGAGGCGCGGATCGATCGCGCCTACAACCCGCACTGGGGCAGCTGCCTGCGCGAGGGCAACGAGAACTCCCGGTTCGGCGAGCAGGTCAACGACTACGCCGATCTGTACACGTCGCGGGTGTCCAACTTCAGCCCGTACTCGCCGCTGCGCTACTTCCGCGCGCCGCGCCGGCCGATGCCGCACGAGATCTAGCTACCCCGCCACGCCCCGCACGCCGCTGCGGGACGGCCGAACCACGGGACATGCGTCTGGCCGTGGTCGCGTGGTTGCTGGTGGGATGTCACCCCTACATCGCCGCCGGCTACGACCCGTCCGCGGCCGTGCACGGCCCGCTCGCGACGACCATGACCGCGCCGTCGGCGCAGAGCTACGACGCGGCGATCGGCGGCGGCGCGCGCGACTTCACGGTCGAGCTCGGGCTCCACGCGCACGAGGTGTCGTCGCAGAGCTTCGCGCTGCCGAGCGCGACCATGACCGGACCGCGCTACCTGACCTCGTCGGCGTCGTTCGACGTGACCTGGACCTGGTTGCGCTGGCATCACCTGTCGAGCGGGCTGCATGCCGGGCCGGCCGCGATGATGCTGCTCGATCGCACGACCGGCGCGGTCGACTGGGGCAAGGGCGTGCGCTACGGCGCGCGGGTCGGCGTGACGTTCTCGATCGTCACCGCGTTCGTCGACTTCTCGCGCACCGCGGTCGGGTTCGACGGCGGCGTCGCGCAGGGCTTCTCCGATGTCACCGGGCTGATGGTCGGGCTGGAGCTGCGGTGACGCCGAGCCAGGTCTCGAGCATCGGCGCGATCTGCGTCATGTCGAGCTCGCCGGGCGACGGTGCGGCTTGCGGCGCGTGCGGCACGGCGTGCGGCGGCACGACGATCACCGGGACCAGGCGATCGTAGTCGTGCAGCGAGCCGTGCGCGGTCGCGAGCGGCTCGTCCTCGTCCTGCAGGATCCAGCCGGCGGCCGGCAGGTAGAACAGATCGCCCGAGCGCTCGGGATCGAACGTCAGGCACAGCGCGCGCGCCTCGCCGGTGCGCGTGTCGCAGTGACCGGCGAAGTCGACCACCCGGCCGACCTTCTCGATCCCGGGGAACGAGTGCAGCGCGTCGAGCACGCGCTTCTCGGCCGACGCGAGCTCCTCCTTGGGCTGCGCCAGCATCGCCGGCGAGAAGTAGATGTTCGGGTAGTGCGCGTTGTCGATCCACGTGCCAGGACCGAGCACGGCGGCGGCGGCGTTGTTCGCCGCGGTCTCGATCTGGTGGAACGTCATGCGGCCGCCGTGCATCGTCTCGGGCATCGGGCTCGCGCCGTGGTCGCTGGTCAGGATCATCCCCCAGTTGCCGGCGCCGACCGCGCGATCGAGCGCGTCGGCGAGCTGCGCGAGCCGGGCGTCGAGCCGCAGCTCCATGTCCCACTGCTCCCACGACTCCTGCCCCCACGCGTGGCCGACGTAGTCGTGCGCCGACAGGCTCACCACGAGCAGGTCGGGCCGCGCGTGCGTGCCGAGGTGCTCGCGCGCGATCGCCTCGGTCGCGAGGTCGAGCACGACGTCGTTGCCGAGCGGCATCGCGTAGATCGCGTCGGCCGGATCCTTCGTGGTCTGCGGATCGTGCGGGAACGTCGTGCCGAAGCCCTTGTCGCCGACCTCGCCGGGGGCGGCATCGACCGTGCCCGACAGCTCGGCCAGCCGCGCCGGATCGAGCGGCGTCCACACCTCGTGCAGGCGCGCCGACACCGGGTGGCTCTGGTTCCACGCCGCGAGCCACGGCGGCGACGCGTTCGACAGCCACTGCGCGGTCTTCGCGTCGTACCAGATCGCGGTGCCGTGATGGCCCAGCGGCAACAGCGCCGCGCGGTCCTTGAGGCTGACCGCGACCGCGACCGCGCCGCCCGAGGCGGCCACGGCGTCGCCGAGCCCGGGCACGCGCAGCCACTGGGTGGTCTCCGAGCCGTCCTCGGCCTCGGTGGCGTGCAGCACCCGGCCGAGGTCGCGGTGCCACCACTCGTTGGCGAGGATGCCCGACGTCGCGGGCGGCGCGCCGGTGCCGAGCAGCGCGTGGCCCGGGGCGGTGAGCGTGGCCGCGGACGGGTGGCGGCCGACCCGCCATTGGCCCTCGCCGAGCAGGCGCTCGAACCCGCCGTGGAAGGCGGGTCGCTTGGCCTCGAACGCCCATTCCGGCCACTGGTCGATCACGAGCAGCACGACCAGCTTGGTGCCGGCGACCGCGGGCTCGTGGTGCGGGGGAGGGCCGGGGCACGCGGCGAGCAGCGCGAGCAGGGCGACGCGGTTCACCGCGGAACCTTACCGTGGCACGCTCGCTGCTGGAGGTCGGGCGTGCACCTCGCGCCGCACGTCCAACCCAGCGGATCACCGCGCGTGCGGTGCGCCGTCGCGTTGCGAAACGCAACCCTCGCGCTCGCGGCCGTGGCGGGATGTGCACGGGGCAACTCGGGGCTCGCGAGCGACGCCGCGCCGTTCCCCGACGGGCCGGCCCACCAGGTCCACGATGGTCCGACCCGCGACGCGCCGCCGCGTCCGGATGCCGCGACCGACGCGGCGCCGCCGTGCGCGATCTCGGCCGGCTACACCCCGCCGCTGACCGGCATCGACGACATCGTCAACTACCCGGCGTCGCAGCAGACCGCGCCGGGCGCGATGCTCGGCAGCGACAACGCGGCGATCTCGTGGGACCCGCAGCACCTCTACGTCACGGTGCAGTCGAGCGCGTTCACCGACGCGTACGAGCCGCTCCACATCTACGTGGAGGCGGGGAGCGCGCTCGAGGCCGCGACGCCGAGCTCGGGCAAGGAGTACAGCGGGCTGACCGCGGCGCTGCCGTTCACGCCGACCCACCTGATCGCGGCGCGCCAGGTCGATGATTCGGGCAGCGGCCCCTACGACGGCGTGTGGCTGCCGGGCTCGTCGTGGTCGACCCGCGCGACCCCGCTGGCGCCCGGGACCGACGTGCTGCTGTCGAGCGATCACACCCAGCTATCGGTGATCGTGCCGTGGGCGGCGCTCGGCGGCTGCCCGACCACGGTGCGGCTCGACGTCCACGTCGTGCACGCGGTGCCGGCGAACGAGTGGAAGGATCTGATCCCGAGCACGCACACGCCGTGGCAGGCGCCGGGCGGCGGGTACTACGAGATCGATCTGACCGGGTCGAGCGCGATCGCGAGCTGGACGCTGCACTAACCGAACAGCGAGAACAGCAGATCGACCAGCGCGCCGCCGCGGTTCACCGTGCGCACGGCGTCGAACCGCGCGGAGTCGTGCGCGGCGATCTGGGCGGCGGCGCGATCGCGATCGAGCCGCTCGCGCTCGCGCGCGAGGTCCTTGCGCTGCGCGGCCTCGAGGCCGCCCTTCATGACGAACTCGATCACCGCGGGCAGCTCGCCCGCGTCGAAGAACGTGCCGTGGGTGCGGCAGACGTCGACGATCACGCCGGTGCCGGCGGCGAACAGCTTGCGGTTCATCACGACGTGGCACACCGGGCACTTGAGGTACATGCGCTCGCCGGGCCTGACCATCGCGTGGACCTCGGCGTGCGGCAGCGCGCCGAGCAGCGCGTCGGCGCGCGCCTGCCGGCGATCCTCGATCACGCGTCGGATCGCGACGTGGTCGAGGAACAGGCCCTGGCACGTGCCGCACTCGTCGATCACGATCTCGCCGACCAGGCGGGCGCGCAGCGTCGTCTCGCAGCGCGGACACGGCTGATCGGGCAGCGTGGCGCCGTCGGCCGCGACGCCGAGCTCGGCGCCGCACGACGGGCAGTGCTTGTCGCCGGCGAACGCGCGTTGCAGGCAGCGCGGGCACGCCTTGACCAGCAGGTCGGCGCTGCAGTGCGCGCAGCGGCGCTCGCTCTCGGCGACGGCGGCGCCGCAGTGCGGGCACGACAGCAGGCCGGCCTGGCTCGAGGTCGCCTGCAGCGTGGTCACGGTCCCGCACCGGCAGCGAAACTGCTGGCCCGGCGGATAGCCGGTGACGTCGTAGCGGCTATCGCACGTCGGGCACGCGAGGATCATCGCCGGGATCATAGCGCGGGCCGGCGCAGTCGTCGCGGATGTCGATGGGCGGGCCGGCCTGCCCGGGCGTACCGGGCTCGCTCGGATCGCGACCGGTCCCACCGGCGCCGCCGTCGCCGCCGCGCACGTCGATCGCGACCCGCCCCAGCAGCTCGCGGTGACCGGGCTCGTAGCACTCGCGGACCGCGCCGCCGCGCCCGCCGTCGCCGCCGCGCCCGCCGCGGCCTTTGGTCGTGCCGTTGCCGGCGTCACCGCCATCGCCGCCATCGCCGCCGCGCACGCGGATCGCGAGCGGCGGGCAGGTCGGGTCCAGCGCGACCTCGTGCACCGTGCGGCCACGAGGCGCGATGATCGCGACCGCGCCCTCGTCGGCCGAGCGCAGCGTGACGGTGACGTCGGGGCCGGCCGCACCGGGAAAGCCGTCGTTGCCGTCGCCGCCGGTCTCGCCCGGCCGGGGGTCGCCGGTGCCGCCGTCGCCGCCGCGATCGCCGGAGACGTCGATCGCGAGCGGGCAG
Source organism: Kofleriaceae bacterium (assembly GCA_035516595.1). Classification (GTDB taxonomy): domain Bacteria; phylum Myxococcota_A; class Polyangia; order Haliangiales; family Haliangiaceae; genus JABFXX01. Next base: position 12,830 of record DATJAE010000126.1, read on the forward strand.
CGCGGCGCAGCCGCAGCCGGGATGCGCGGTGCGGCGACCGGCGCGGCGCAGCCGACCAGCACCAGCGCGCACAGCTTCATGCCATCAGCGTGGGGCGCGCACGTCGCGGCGGTCTTGCGCGCGCGTGAACGATCGTGAAGTCACGGGATCGCGACGTCGCGCCGGGCGGCGACGTAGTGCGATGCGCGCGCGCGGGCGAGCGCCTGCTCGTACTCGGCGCGCGCGTCCGCCGGCGGAGGTGCGGCGAGCCGATCGGCGTAGAACCGCTCGTAATAGGCGTCGGGCTGGACCTCGACCGTGATGCGCGCGAACGCCGCCTCGGCGGTGCGCCCGCCGGTCCAGCCGCGCGCGAGCCGCGCGACCTCGCCGGGCGGGATGCGGGTATCGCCGCGCTCGTGCCAGCCGCTCGCGTCGTGGAACACGTCGCGGCCGATCCGCAGCTCGCCGCGCGCCCCCGCGATCGCGACGCCGTGCGCGTCGACGAGCTCGATCCGCAGCCACACCGCCGGCGTCGCGGTGGTCGGCAGATCGTGGCCGGCGCCGATGTTGCGCAGCTCGGCGAGCACGCTGACCACGCCGCCGCGGCGATGCGCGGTCGCGGCCAGCGCGATCGCCTGGCCGAACGTGTCGCGGTCGTGCACGCCGAGCCAGCGGTGCTCGCGATTCGACATGTGGCAGTGCTGGCACTGGATGCCGCGCCGCGCGTACGGTCCGGCGAGCCACTCGCGATAGGTGTCGAGCAGCGGCGCGCCGGCGACCGCGTCGCGCGGCATCAGCTGGTGGCACGGCATGCAGAAGTCGCTGCGCTCGTAGATCGCGAGCGGCTCGCGCGGATAGCCGGGTGCGGACAGCAGCGTCGGCGACGGCCGCGCCGGCCCGCGCCGGATCCAGCCGCGCACGTGACAGCCGGCGCAGCTCGCGCCCTGCGCGCGCAGCTCGCGATCGCCACGCTGCTCGGCGAGCGGCGCGTGACAGCGCAGGCAGCGCGCGACCTCGCCGCGCGCCATGCCGTGATCGATCTGCGCGCGCACGCCGGGCGAGATCGCGCCGGCGTGCAGCGAGCCTTGCCAGTCGCGCAGCTGCGGTGCGTGGCAGCGCCCGCACTGCCGCGCGTCGAGCGAGGCCTCGGCCGGCGCGAGCGACGCCGGTGGATCGCCCTGCGCGGGCACCGCCGCGCCGAACACGATCGCGTCGGGATCGTCGCTGGCGCCGGGCCATGCCGCGGTCTCGGCCGGCGCGGCGAGGTCGGCGAGCACGGCGGCGGGTGCGAGCGCGCGGCGGGCCGGCGCCGGGCGCTCGCCGAGCTCGAGCTCGATCGCGCGGTCGGCGAGCGCCCACAGGTCGGCGTCGGCGATCTCGCCGGCGTAGCCGGGCATCGCGGTGCCCGCCATCCCGGTCGCGATGCTCTCCACCGCGGCGCGGCGGCGGGCCGCGACGTCGTCGCTCGCGCGCGGCCGGTGCAGCGGCTCGGCGACGAGGTCGTACGGCGGGACCGCGAGGCCCTTCGCGCTCGCGCCGTCGCCGTGGCCGCGCACGCCATGGCAGTGATCGCACGCGAGCTGGGCCCACAGGTACGCGCCGCGCGCCGGATCCGGTGGGCGCGGCGGGCCGATCGCGACCGGGGCGCCGGGCCGCGCGAACGCCGCCGGCGCGAACGCCTTGATCACGTCGTCCAGCTCGTCGAGCTCGGCCGGCCCGAGCACGTCGCCGAACCCGGGCATCGCGGTCCCGGGTGCGCCGTAGCGCAGCGTGATGCGAAGATCCTCGTCAGTCGGCGGCCGACCGAGCGCGGTCGAGCGCCACGCGAAGTTGCCGTCGGCGAGCGCGCGCGGCCGGCTGGACAGCAGCAGCGCCGCCGGGCCGCGGCCGTCGCCGCGCGCGCCGTGACACGCCAGGCACAGCCGATCGTAGAGCGGCCAGCCGGGAAGCTCGCGCGGATCGGCCGCCGCCGCGCGCGCCGCGAGCGAGGCGACCAGGACCAGCGGCACACGCATCCGCCGGTATGCTATCTCACGAGCATGATCCGGACGAAGATCATGGGCCTCGGCAGCTACGTGCCCGAGCGCGTGGTCGGCAACGACGAGCTCCCGTATCTCGACGATCACCACCGCCGCCGCGACGTGCAGCAGACCGAGACCAGCGACGCCTGGATCGTGCAGCGCACCGGGATCCACGAGCGCCGCTACGTGCCGAACGACGGCAAGACCGAGACCAGCGACCTCGCGGTGGAGGCCTCGCGCCGCGCGATCGCCGACGCCGGGATCGCCGCGGCCGACATCGACTGCATCATCCTCGGCACGCTGTCACCCGACCAGCACTTTCCCGGCACCGCGGTCTACGTCCAGGCCAAGCTCGGCATCGCCGAGCGCACCAACTGCGCGTGCTTCGACATCCGCCAGCAATGCTCGGCGTTCGTCTACGGCCTGCAGATGGCCGACGCGTTCATCCGCACCGGCATGTACAAGCGCGTGCTGATGATCGGCGCCGAGCTGCACAGCCACTCGCTCGATTACTCGACGCGCGGTCGCGACGTCATGGTGCTGTTCGGCGACGGCGCCGGCGCGATGGTGCTCGGCCCGGTGGACACCGACGACCCGCGCGCCGGCGTGATCTACACCAGCGCCCAGGCCGACGGCACCGGCGCGCAGGATCTCGAGCTCAAGGTCTTCGAGATCAAGCGGCTGCCGTATCTCGACTACGACCCCCGCGACCGCGAGCACAACGCGATCATGTATCCGAAGATGGACGGCAAGCGGGTGTTCCTGCACGCGGTGCGCGGCATGGTGATGTCGACCAACGCCGCGCTCGAGCGCACCGGCCTGACCTGGAACGACATCCAGTGGTTCGTGCCGCACCAGGCGAACCTCCGGATCAACGAGAAGGTGGTCGAGGTCGCGAAGATTCCGCCCGACAAGGTGCTCAACACGATCGAGCTCTACGGCAACACCACCGCGGCGACCGTGCCGCTCACGATCGATCACTGGCGCCAGCACGGCAAGGTGAAGCGCGGCGATCGCATCCTCGCGTCGGTGTTCGGCTCGGGCTACACGTGGGGCGCGGCGATCTTCACGCTGTGACCATGTAGGCGGGCAACCCACCGCGCGCGCGTTGACGACGGCGCCGGGCGCGGCGATCCTGTCATCGTGCGCAAGCCTCATCGGCTGCTCGGGGCAGCCGTGGTCGTCGGCGTGTTCGTCGCGTGCGGAGCGCTGCAGCTGTCGCAGACCCAGCAGGCGATCGCCCAGCTCTCGGTCGATCCGAGCAGCGACTTCGGCACGGTCGCGGTCGGCAAGATGTCGTTGCCCGCCACGATCACCGTGTCACCGCCGAGCGGCAGCGACAGCGAGGACGCGCTGACGGGGATCGTGTACTCGCCGGCGGGCTGCGACTTCACGGTCACGCCGCAGAGCCCGCCGACCCTGCCCGCGCCGGTCTACCTGACGTGCAGCGGCTCGGGCAGCGGCAGCAGCGGCAGCACGACCGAGTCGCCCGCCTTCGGGTCCGGCTCGGGGAGCTGCACGTCGGCGTCGGCGGTGCTGAGCGCGGTGTTCGCGCCGAGCTCCGGCGGCCCCAAGAGCTGCAACGTGACGTTCGTGATGATGAGCGGGATGAACCCGCAGGTCACGCTGACCGGCAACGGCTCGGCCGCGTCGCTCGCGATCCAGGTCGACGAGACCAGCCTCGACTTCGGCCAGATCCCGGTGATGCAGCCGAGCGGCACCTTGCCGATTCACGTCCACAACGTCGGGTCGTCCCCGCTCACGATCGGCTCGGCGATGTTCACCAGCAACCCGAGCAACGCGTACGCGCTGGGCCCGGGCAGCTTCATGGGGAGCGGGCTCGGCGTCGGCTCGAGCGCGGACTACAACATCGTGTGCACGCCGCCCAACGTCGGCGACTACCCGGGCACGTTCACGATCCAGAGCAACGCGACGAACGAGCCGACCGCGGACGTCGCGCTCGACTGCCAGGGCGCGCCGAACACCGGATTCGAGGTCCAGCCGTCGCCGATCGTGTTCGCGCCGACCCGGGTCGGCCAGCCGCCGCCCGACGTGCCGGTCACGGTCACCAACCAGGGCTCGGCCACGATCACGCTCACCATCACGGCGGGCGCGAGCAACAACGCCGACTTCACGAACACGTCGAGCTCGCCGCAGCCGATCCTGGCCGGCGGCCAGTACCAGTTCAAGGCGAAGTACTCGGCGGCGCACGCCAACACCGGCGGGCTCGGCAGCCTGACGTTCTCCTCTGGTGGTAACCCGATCACGGTGAACGCCGACGGCGACGCGCTCACCACGTCGATGGACCTGTCGGTGTCGGCGGTGGACTTCGGAACGGTGTGCGCCGGCGGGAGCGTGGCTCCCAAGACGGTCGACATCTACGCCGGCGATCAGGGCGCCTTCACGATCGAGCAGGTGACGCAGCCCGCACAGCCGTTCAGCTCGACCGCGAGCGCACCGGAGACGCTGATGGGCAGCCACGGCAACGACTACTCGTTCACCGTCGCGATCGCCGGTAGCGCGGCGGGCAGCGACTACTCGTCGTCGATGGAGATCGACACCGACATCCCGGGCAGCCAGCCGGACGTCACGATCCCGATCCACGCCAACGTGCTGCCGAGCGGCGCGGAGGGCGCGTCGCCGTCGTCGGTGGATTTCGGACCGATGAAGATCGACAGCACGTCCTCGGGCAAGCAGGTCACGTTCACCAACTGCGGGACCGGACCGCTCGACGTCACCAGCGCAGAGATCGTCGGTCCGAATGCCTCGGAGTTCGCGATCATCCTGCCGGCCGCGATCGCGATGACGCTACAGCCGGGCCAGTCCGAGACGTTCACGCTCGCGATGACGCCGCGCACCACCGGCCAGAAGAGCGCGACGCTCGACATCGACTACGCGGGCGGTCTGACCGGCGTCGCGCTCCAGGGCGACGGCTTCGGCAGCGACAGCGGCGGGACCAAGCCGCGCGAGACCTACTACGCGTGCGGCGCCGGCCGGCCGGTCGCGCTGTGGCCGATCGCGCTGGCGCTGCTCGCGCTGGTCCGCCGCCGCCGCTAGACTGCGCCGGATGATCTGGCTCCGCCGCCATCTCGCGCGCCACGGCGAGTGGTGGTGGGTGCCGGTGCTCTACACGCTGGTCGTGATCTGGATCTATCGCGACCTGTGGCACCAGCACGGCATCGCGACTGGCCTCGGCTGGGACACGATCGACACCCACGGCCCGGACCTCGACTTCTTCGCGCGCGAGCTGCGCGAGGGCCGGTTCTCGCTGTGGAACCCGTACGACAAGGGCGGCTACCCGATCTTCTGCGACCCGGTGTTCGACCGCTACTACCCGTACAACTGGCCGTTCGCGGCGTGGGGCGCGATCGCGGGCACGTCGTGGTGGCTGATCCAGATCGAGGTGCTCGGCCACCACGTCGTCGCCGGGATCTGCATGCACGCGTTCGTGCGCTCGCGCCGCCTGCCGGCGCGCGCCGCGATCGTCGCCGGCATCGCGCTGTGCGCGTCGACCCCGCTGCTCGTGCACAAGGCATCGAACGTGCTGTGGCCGCTGGTGTGGGTGCCGCTGGTGTGGATCGCGATCGACGCGGCGCTGGCGCGGCCGTCGTGGCGGCGCGGCGCGGCGCTCGCCGCGGCGCTCGTGCCGTGCATCACCGCGGGGTCGCCGCCCGGGCTGTTCTACGCGATGCTGCTGGTCGCGCCGTATGCGGCGTGGCGCGCGGTCACCGCGCTGCGCGGCGCGGATCGCGCGCACGTCATCCAGATCGCCGGCTGCTTCACGCTCGCGGGCGCGCTCGCCGGGCTCGCGCTCGCGCTCACCGTGCTGCCGACCCGCGAGCTGGTCGCGCTCGGCTCGCGCGATCGGTTCGCGACCGGACCGGACTTCGCGCTGGTCAACTCGCTGCCGCTGCCCGAGGCCGCGCGCGGCACGTTCGTGCGCGGCGCGGGGCTGTTCGAGATGTACCTCGGCGCCGGCGTGGTGCTGCTCGCCGCGTGCGCGCTCGCGGTGCGCCCGCGCTTCGATCGCGGCGCGGCGATCGTGCTCGCCGCGACCGGCGTGCTCGGCGTCGTGCTGGCGGCGGGCTCGACCGCCGGCGTCCTGCCGTGGCTGGTCGCGCATGTCCCGGGGTTCGGCCTGCTCCGCGTGCCCGGGCGCTACAAGCTGCTGTCGGCGTGGTCGATCGCGGCGTGCGCCGGCTACGGCACGGCCGCGCTCGAGGCGGCGTGGCGCGATCGCGCGGCGCGCCGGGTGATCGCGTGCGCGGCGGCCGGCGTCGCGCTGTCCGTGCTGTTCGTCGTCGGCTGGGGGCGCGGCTCGCCGACCTCGCGGCCGCCGTGGTGGTCGATCGTCGCGATGGCGGTGCCGGCCGCGCTCGCGATCGCCGCGGTGCGCGCGCCGCGGCGCTGGGCCGATGCCGCGCTCGCCGGGCTCGCGCTGTGCGCGCTGATCGACGCGCCGGTGATGCTGTTCGTGCTGCCCGCGGCGCCGCCGGCCGCCGAGCCGCGCCAGACCCACGAGCGCGACGCCGAGATCGCGGCGCGCCTCGACGGCGCGCGCGATCGCTTCCGGATCTACGACGAGTACGTGCTGGGCGAGCGCGCCGGTGCGCGGCTGCGCCTGCGCGACTTCCGCGGCTATCCGGCGCTCGATCCGATCAGCCTGCACCGCTACGTCGACGTGCTCGACTACGCCAAGCGCGACTCCGCGATCATCACCGACTTCAACGTGCGCTGGCTGCTCCACCGCCCGCACTTCCGCTACGGCGCGTCGGTGCAGTTCGCCGCGCCCGGCCCGGCGTTCGTCGATCGCGGCGGCGCGCTGTGGGAGGCGCGCCATCCTGCGCCGCTCGCCGCGTGGTACGGCGCGCTGGTCGTGATCGATCCGCCGCACGTGCTCGAGGCGATGCGCTCGATCCAGGACGGCGACGGCACGCGCCGTCGCGCGGTGATCGAGCCCGACGTCGCCGCGCGGCTGCCGCTCGCCGAGGCGCTCGAGCCCGACGAGCGCGACGGCGTGCTCGAGTCGTACCAGCCGGACGAGATCCGGTTCGCGATCGACGCGCCGCGCGCCGGGCTGGTCGTGCTCGACGAGATCGCGTTCCCGGGCTGGCAGGTCGCGGTCGACGGCGCGCCGGCCGAGCCGCTGCGCGCGAACTACCTGATGCGCGCGGTGTGGGTCCCCGCCGGCCACCACGAGATCGCGTGGCGGTTCGAGCCGGCGCACTGGCGGCTGCTGGTCGCCGGCTACGCGCTCGCGCTCGCGACGATCATCGCCGCCGCCGCCGCAGCAGCATGGCGGCGACGACCGGCGCGAGCAGCGGGCCGCTAGCGCCGCCGGCATCGCAGCACCCGCCGCCCGGCACCGGTGCGTTGCACGCCGGCTGCGCGGGCGCGCTCGCCGCGGCGCCGGGCGCGAGCGCGCGCACGCTGCCGTCGTACGATGCGACGACCAGCCAGTCGCCGCTCGCGGCGAGCCCGGCGAGCACCGGCGTGTCGAGCTCGGTCTGCCACAGCACCTCGCCGGTCTGGAGCGCGCGCGCGACCAGCTGCCCGGAGGTGTCGGCGGTCCACACCACGTCGCCGGTGATGATCGGCGAGGCCTCGAAGCCGGCCGTGCGCGCGCCGCGGTAGTGCGTGGTGCGCAGCGGTCCGGGCCGCGCCGTGCCGCGCCACAGCTCGGCGCCCGAGGCCGCGTCGAGCGCGACCACGTCACGATAGAGCGTGGGCACGACCAGCACGCCGTGGGCGAGCGCCGGCGTGCCGATCGTCGCGTTGCCCCACGCGAAGCCCGCGGGGTCGAGCTCGCTGCGCCAGCGCACCGCGCCGGACGCGAGATCGACCGCGAACACCGCGTCGGCGCCGCTCACCGCGTACACCGTGTCGCCCGCGATCACCGGCGAGGCGTTGATCGCGACGAAGTCCGGCCCGTCGAGCCGCCACAGCTCGGCGCCGGTCGCGCGATCCCACGCGAGCAGCCCGCCAAATCGCCGGTTGAACGCGCCGACCGCGACGCCGTCGCCGATCGCGAGCGCGACCGCCGACTGGCTGTCGGCGCCTTCGGGCACCGGATCGATCGTCCACAGCGGCGTGCCGGTCGCGCCGGCGAGCGCCGCGAGCGCGCGCTGGTGACCGATCAGCACGTCGCCGCCGTCGGCGGCCGGCGAGCCGAACACCGCGCCGGCCTGCGGCGCGACGCCGATCGACAGCTCGTAGCGCCAGCGCACCGCGCCGGTCGCGGCGTCGAGCCCGAGCACGGCGCCGTCGATCTGCGCGACCACCACGGTCGGCGGCGCGCCGGGCACGATCGCGACGCCGCCGCGCACCGGCCGGGCGGTCGCGGCGCGCCAGCGGATCGCGCCGGTCGCGAGCTCGATCGCGACCACGCCGCCGGTCGCGCCGTCGCCGAGATCGGTCACCGCGACGTACACCGTGCCGCCGGCGATCGCGGGCGGCGCGGTCACCACGTGGCCGCCGACCGCGGCGGTCCAGCGCGGCACCAGCGGTGGCGCCAGCACGTGTGGGCGCGCGCCGTCGTGGCTCGGTCCGCCGCCGAGCTGCGGCCAGTCGTCGCCCGCCGGCGGCGGCGCCGGCGGATCGCACGCGTCGATCGTGGTCGCGAGCTCGGCGTGGCGGCCGGTCGCGCTCTGCGCCGTGACCTCGAGCTCGTGCGGGCCGGGCTCGAGCGCGGGCAGCGCGGCGCGCCACGTCCAGCCGCCGGCGTAGCGCAGCGCGAGCGGGGTCGCGCAGTCGATCCGCGCGGCGAGCCGGCTGTCGCCGGCGTCGAGCTCGGCCGCCACCACGAGCTCGCCGCCGCGGCGCGGCGCGCACGCACCGCGCGCGGGCCCGACCACGGCGAGCGCCGGCGCGTCGACCATCGTGCGGTGATACGAGTCGAGCTTGCCGTCGGCGATCGTGATCACGCGATAGCCGGCCGGCGTGAAGTCGAGCCCGCCCATCAGCAGCGGCTCGGTGTTGAGCTCGATCACGCCGTCGTGATCGACGACGCGGTTCGAGTGCGCGTGGCCGGTGAGCACGTAGGCGACGCCGAGCTCGCGCAGCGCGTCGATCACCTCCGGGCTCGGCGGCGCATGGGTGAGCGCCACGATCGTCATGCCCCTGGCGACGTGGCGCAGCTCGGCGCCGAGGTAGGCGCGGATCTCGTCATCGGACATCGCCATGTTCCACACCACGAAGTGGACGTCGGCGATGTCGAAGCTGTAGTTGTCGGGGCCGTAGCGCCGGAACCAGGTCTCGCCGTCGTCGTACCAGTCGTGGTTGCCGGGCACCGGGATCCACGGCACGTCGAGCCCGCCGAGCGCGCCGTCGACCAGATCGAACTCCTCGTCCTGGTTGCCGTGCGTGATGTCGCCGAGGATCGTGAAGAACGCCGGCGGCGGGTCGAGCGCGGTCGCCTCGTCGGCGGCGAGCGCGAGGTCCTTCGCGCCGAAGTACACCTGGTCGGTCTGGAGGTGGGTGTCGGCCGCGACCACGAACGTCACCGGCCCGCGGATCGGCACGGCGAGGCGATGCAGCGCGAGCTCGGCGTCGTGCGGCGCGGCGGGATCCCAGCGCGTCCACACCGGGCCGGGGCGAAAGCCGTCCGGCACGCGGACCCAGAGGATGCCCGCGCGATCGTCGGGCACGCGCAGCTCGAACTGGCCGCTCGCATCGGTCGTGACGAACTGCTCGACCCCGAACGCGACCACCGCGTTCGCGACGCCAGGCTCGCCGGCGGTGGGATGACCGTCGCCGTTGCGATCGTCGAACACCAGGCCGTGCAGCGTCGCCGCGGACGCGCGGGCGGCGAGCAGCACGAGGACGACGAGCGCGCGCAACGCGGTGAGTATCGCGCGAGTCGGACGCCGCGTCCGCCGGCTGGACAGTCCGGACGCGCGATCGCGCCGATCCGCGGAGTTGCGCCGGCGCGCGGCTTGCTCGGGGCGCGCTATCATGGAAACGATGGCGACGCGAAAAGCCACCGCCGAGGATCTGCGCGCGGCATACGGCGAGGACGGCCGCGCGGAGGTGATCCACGGCGAGATCCTGCCAAAGGTCGCGCCGATGGCGGTACACGGTCGGCTCGAGATGCGCGTTCTCGCGGCGCTGTCGCGTCGCTTCGATCGCTCGGTCGGTGATCGATGGCCGGGAGGCTGGTGGCTGGGAACCGAGATCCACGTGATCTACGAGCCACACGAGCTGTACTGCCACGATGGCGTCGGCTGGCGGCGCGATCGCTGCCCGGCGCCGCCCGCCGGCTGGCCGGTCGAGCTCCGGCCGGACTGGGTGCTCGAGATCCTGTCGCCGGGCCACGAGCGCCGCGATCGCTTCGACAAGTGGCGCACCCTGCATCGCGCCGGCGTGCCGCACTACTGGATCATCGATCACGAGACCCGGACGCTCGAGGTCCATCGCTGGCACCCGGACGGCTACCTGAGCGCGCTGGTCACCGCGCCGGGCGAGGCCGTGCGCGCCGAGCCGTTCGACGCGGTGGAGCTGCGCGTCGCGGTGCTGTTCGGCGACGAGGACGACGACGAGTAACGCGTGGCATGATGCGCGCGTGACCAGACGGTTCCAGTCGATCGCACCCGACGTCGTGCTCGGCGAGGGCGCGACGGTGCACGAGTTCGTCAACCTCTACGGCTGCACGATCGGCGCGTACTCGCGGGTCGGCGCGTTCGTCGAGATCCAGCGCGACGCGACGATCGGCGCGCACTGCAAGATCTCGACCCACACGTTCGTGTGCTCGGGCGTGCACATCGCCGATCGCGTGTTCGTCGGGCACGGCGTCACGTTCGTCAACGACAAGCACCCGCGCGCGTGCAACCCCGACGGCTCGCCCAAGGGCCCGGCGGACTGGACGCTCGCCGAGACCTGGGTCGAGGACGACGCGTCGATCGGCTCGGGCGCGACGATCCTGTGCGGCGTGCGGATCGGCAAGGGCGCGATGGTCGGCGCCGGCGCGGTGGTGACGCGCGACGTGCCGGCGGGCGCGACCGTGGTCGGCAATCCGGCGCGCGTCGTCGGGTGATGTTGCCGTCGCTGTCGATCGTGATCCCGGCGTTCGACGAGGCCGCGTCGATCGCGGCGACGATCGACGACGCGCTCGCGGTCGGCGGGCAGGCCGCGCGCGAGCTCGAGGTCGTGGTGTGCAACGACGGCTCGCGCGACGACACCGGCGCGATCGCGCGGGCGCGCGCCGACGCCGATCCGCGGGTGCGCGTGCTCGATCGCGCGCACAACCGCGGGATCGAGGCGTCGATGCGCGCGCTGTACGGCCGGGCGCGCGGCGCGTGGGTGTTCCTGATCTCGGCCGATCGCCAGTGGCCGATGACCGCGCTCGCCGCGATGGCCGAGGCCGCCGAGCGCGGCGCGGACTTCGTGATCGGCGTGCGCGCGAACAAGCGCGCGGTGTACACGCCGTACCGGCGCGTCGTGTCGTGGGGCTACGAGCGGATCGTGCGCGCGCTCGGCGCGCCGGGCGGCGATCCGGGCTCGATCAAGCTGGCGCGGCGCGAGCTGCTCCACGCCGCGGTCGCCGCGCGCGGCGTGTTCGCCGAGGGCGAGCGCGTGATCCGCGCGGCGCGCGGCGGCGCGCGGGTCGTCGAGGTGCCGGTCGAGTTCCACCGGCGCGGGGCGGGCAAGGCGACCGGCGCACGCCGCGACGTCGTGGCGCGCGCGCTGGTCGACGCCGCGCGGGTCGCGTCGTCGCTCGCGTTCGGCTGGCCGCGCGCCGCGCTGCCGGATCCCGACGTATGACGCGGCTCTACGCACGGCTCGGCGGCGCGCCGGGCATGCTGGTCGGCGCCGCGTGCCTCGCCGTGCTCGCGATGTACTGCACCAACCGCGACATGGGCGGCGATCCGGTCACGCCGCGCGGCGACGGCGTGTACCGCCCGGTGCTGGCGCGCGGCGACGGCCACATGATGTACCTGATGGCGCGCTCGACCGCGCTCGACCTCGACTGGAGCTTCGACGACGACCTCGCGCGGTTCGGCGATCCGTTCGGGCCGGTCGACCGCGAGCCGCGGACGAAGACCGGCCACATCCCGATGTACCAGTCGATCGGCGCGCCGCTGGTGTGGACGCCGCTGATCTGGATCGCCGAGGCCGGCGCGCTGGTCGCCAACGTGTTCGGCGCCGACATCCCGCTGCACGGCTACACGCTGTGGCACCAGCGCTTCGTGTTCCTGTCGAGCGTGGTGTTCGCGTGCGGCGCCGTCCTGCTCGGGCTGCGGCTCGCGCGCCGCGCCGGGCTCGGCCGCTGGGCGCCGGCCTACGCCGCGACCGCCGTGCTGCTCGGCACGTCGCTCACCTACTACGCGACCGACATGCCGAGCTACTCGCACGCGATGGACGCGTTCGCGTGCGCCGCGTTCCTCGCGTACTGGGCGGCCACGCTCGGCCGCAGCGACCGGCGGCGCTGGCTCGCGCTCGGCGCGCTGCTCGGCGTCGCGGGGCTGGCGCGCGCGCAGGAGCTCGCGATGGGCATCGTGATCGCCGTCGAGATCGCGTTCGCGATCGCCGGCGACGTGCGCCGGCGTGCGGTCGACTGGCGGATGCGCGCGCTGATCTGGCTGGGCGGCGGCGGGCTCGCGCTGATCGTCGCGCTCGTGGTATTCGCGCCGCAGCTCTACGAGTGGCACGTCGTGTTCGGCGACGCGTTCGCGGTGCCGCAGGGGCCGCGGTTCTCGCGCCCGGGCTCGCCGATGGTGCTCGAGCTGCTGTTCTCGCCGCGCAACGGCTGGCTGTCGTCGGCGCCGATCGCGTACGCCGGCGTGATCGGTCTGTGCTGCCTGCCGCGCCGGCGCCGCGTGCTCGCCGCCGGGCTCGGCGCGGCGGTCGCGATCCAGGTCTACATCGCGAGCACGATCTTCAACTGGTGGAGCGACGCGTCGTTCGGCCAGCGCCGGCTGTGCGATCTCTCGCTGCCGGTCGTGGTCGGGCTCGCCGCGCTGCTGTGGCGGTGCGGGAGGCTGGCGCGCAGGATGCGGGCGCCGCGATCGCTCGTCCACCTGACCTGCGTGGTGCCGCTCGGGCTCGCGCTGAGCTGGAACCTCGGGCGCGTGGCCTCGCTGCGCGGTGGCAAGGCGCCGGGCAACATCCGCGAGACCTCGTGCTGCGAGCGCTTCGTGCCGGCGTTTCGTCCGATCGCGCAGTGGGTGTACGACCGGATCGGCGATCCGTTCGAGCTGCCGGCCAGCGCGATCTTCGCGATCCGTCACGGCGTGTCGCTGCGCCGCTGGGACGAGCTGTCGGGCGACTATCCGCTCGAGCCGGAGTTCCGTCAGATCCACGACGACCGGCTGATCCACGTCAAGGGCGAGATCCAGGTCGGCTGGCCGGAGGCCGCGCGCTACCTGGTCGGCGGCTGGACGGCGCCGCACCACGCCGGGCGGCCCAGTCGCGCGACCACCGCGCCCGGCGCGACCGTGCTCGTTCCCAACCTCGTGCCGTGCGACCAGCAGATCACCGCCGTGCTGTCGGCGCCGGGCCAGCAGGTGACGCTGCGCTGGGACGGCGACGCGGTGGCGACCGCGACGCTCGGTGCCAGCTGGACGCCGGTGCGGTTCGTCGTGCACGCGATGTCGGTCGGCACGCACGAGCTCGCGATCGACCCGCCGGGCATCGCGGCGGCCACGATCCAGCTCGAGATCGTCGGCGACTAACGCTTGCGCGTCGTCGTCGGCTGCGGGCCGGTGTCGCGGCGGCGCGTGTGGGGGTGCGGGGTCTCGGGCAGCGGCGCGACCGTGGCGTTCTCGACCGCGGCCGCGATCAGCTGGTCGTCGAACTCGGTGGTCTTGGACCGGCGGGCGACCTCGGCGAGCAGCTGGGTCGTCATCGGGTCCTCGAGCGTCTGGGTGCGCGAGATCGCCAGCTCGGGCTCGGCGGGAGCCTCGTGGTCGGCAGGCTTCCGGGTCTGGGCCACCAACTCCGCGGAATCGAACTTACGGGTCGAGCGCTCGGGTCGCTTGCTGTGGCCTGCCCCACTCATTTCGTCGAGGGTAATCCATTGACGCGGCGAGCCGCGACTGAAAAAAGCGCTCCCGAGTACGGGCGACGTTGCCTGTGTAGGATAGCCCACGATGGATCGCACCCTGTTTCGAGAAGAGCACGAGACCTTCCGCACCGCGTTCCGCACGTTCGTCGAGCGCGAGATCGCCCCGCACCAGGCGCGCTGGCGCGAGCAAGGCCAGGTCGATCGCGAGACCTGGCGCAAGGCCGGCGCACAGGGCTTCCTGGTGCCGTGGCTCGAGGACTCGCTCGGCGGGCCGGGCGGCGACTTCGTGTGCTCGGTGATCGTGATGGAGGAGCTCGCGCGCGCCTACGAGAGCGGGTTCGCGATGGGCCTGCACTCCGACATCATCGCGCCGTACATCCACTCGTTCGGCAGCGACGCGCAGAAGCAGCGCTGGCTGCCCGGCATGGCCTCGGGCGCGCTGGTCTCGGCGCTCGGCATGACCGAGCCCGGCACCGGCTCGGATCTCGCGGCGGTCGCGACCTCGGCGGTGCGCGACGGCGACGACTACGTGCTGAACGGCAGAAGACGTTCATCTCGAACGGCCAGCTGTGCGACTTCGTCGTGGTCGCCGCCAAGACCGATCCGGATCCCGCGAATGCGCACAAGGGCATCTCGCTGATCGTCGTCGAGGCCGAGCGCAAGGGCTTCACCAAGGGTCGCCGCCTCCACAAGATGGGGATGGCGTCGCAGGACACCAGCGAGCTGTTCTTCGAGGACTGCCGCGTGCCGGTCGCCAACCGGATCGGCGCGGAGGGCGCCGGGTTCGCGATGATGATGCAGAAGCTCCAGCAGGAGCGGCTGTGCGTCGCGATCGGCGCGGTCGCCGGCGCCGAGCAGGTGCTCGCCGACACGATCGCGTACACCAAGGAGCGTCACGCGTTCGGCAAGCCGATCTCGAAGTTCCAGAACACGCAGTTCCGGCTGGTCGAGGCGCTCGCCAAGGTCGAGGTCGGGCGCGCCTACGTCGACAAGGTCGTCGCCGAGCACGTCGCCGGCAAGTACCTGGTCAAGGAGTGCTCGATCGCGAAGTTCTGGACCACCGACATGGCGCAGGAGGTGATCGACACCTGCCTGCAGTTCTTCGGCGGCTACGGCTACATGCTCGAGTACCCGGTGACCCGCGCGTTCATGGACGCGCGCGTGCAGCGCATCTACGCCGGCACCAACGAGATCATGAAGGTCATCGTCGCCAAGCAGCTCGGGTTGTAACGAGGACGTAGCAGTCGGACCTGGCGGTGCGCGGCACGATCGGCCGCGTGCTGGGCCGTCTCGCCGCCGCCGCCTCGCTCGCCGCGTGCGCGTCGGGCACCGCGCCCAGCGTGATCGACGTGCCGCCGCCGGCGACCGCGCGCGCCGATCGGCTCGGCCTCTACGCGTGGGGCTTCGACGACTCGGCGTGGCCGGGCGTGCCGGATCGCCTGAGCTGGGCCACCGGGCAGATCGGTGCGCTCGGCTCGCACGTCGCGCGAGTCGCGCTCGGCCCCGACGATCCGTACCGGGTGAACGGCGGCGCGACCGCGCTCGCCGACATCGCGCAGCAGCCGGCGTACGCCGCGCTGTGGAGCGACGCGCGCTGGACCACGATCCTCGTCACGGCGTACAGCGCGGCGGATCAGACCTCGCCGTGGCAGGCCGGCTACGCGCACGACGACGCGGCCGCCGAGCGCGACGAGATCGCCGCGCTCGCCGAGTACCTCCAGACCTTCCCCGGCAAGCAGTTCGTGATCCTGCCGTGGGAGGGCGACAACGCGATCGCGCCGTTCGAGACCGATCCCGCCGCGTGGGAGGGCTACGCCGGCTGGATCGAGGCGCGGCGCGACGGCGTGGTGGACGCGCGCACCAAGAACCCCGACGCGCCGGGCGCGGTGTACTCCGGCCTCGAGTTCAACGCCGTGCGCCGGCTCGACGACGGCAGCCCGTGCGACGGCGACGCGCATCGCTGCATCGTCAGCTACGTCGCGCCGCGCGTGCCGGTCGACTACTACTCGTACTCGGCGTGGCAGTCGCTCGCCGACGACGTCGACAGCCACGACATCGAGACCCAGCTGCGCGGCGATCTCGACAGCGCGCTCGCGCTCGTCCGCGGCGGCCGGCCCGACGCGACCGCGGCGAACCTGATCGTCGGCGAGCTCGGCTCGGCGCGCGACGACGCCGCGGGCGACGAGTGCGTCGCGGCGATCCGCACCCAGGCCGCGGCCGACGCCGCCGACGGCTACGGCGTGTCGTTCGCGATCGACTGGCAGATCATCGACAACGCGGCCGCGTCGGGCACGTACACCGGCTTCGGCGCGTTCAAGTACGACATGTCGCGCAGCCTGGCGGGCGACTCGCTCGCGGCGACGCTCGCCGGCGCGACGCCGACCACGCCGCAGAGCTGTCCGACGATCGGCGCGGGCGGGGTGGTCAACGGCCTCACCTTCGACGGCGACATCCACCCGGGCGACGCGCTGTCGATCTTCGGCACCGGCTTCGCGGCGAGCGGCAACATCGTCCACGTCAAGCAGATGGGCACCGAGTACACCGTCCAGGTCGGCTCGCCCGCGTGGTACGAGTCATCGACCCAGATCAACTTCACGCTCCCGGCGGGCGTGATCGCGGGCCAGGGCGTGCGGGTCTACGTCAGCTCGGGGCACGACTCCAACGGCCAGCTGATCGACGTCCTCTGATACGTTCGCGGCGTGAACCGCGCGGTCATCGACATCGGCACCAACACGCTGCTGCTGCTGATCGTCGACGACGCGATGCACCGCGTGGTCGACCTGTGCCGGTTCGGCCGGCTCGGCCAGGGGCTCGACGCGAGCGGCCGGCTCGCCGACGAGGCGATCGCGCGCAGCCTCGAGATCTGCCGCGAGTATCGCCGCGTGATGGACGAGCACGGCGCGGCGGCGCCGCGCGTGATCGCCACGCAGGCGCTGCGCGAGGCGCACAACGCCGCGGCGTTCACCGCACCGGCCGAGCGCATCCTCGGCGCGCCGATCGAGGTGATCGCGGGCGCGCGCGAGGCCGAGCTCGCCGCGAGCGCGGTCGCGCACACCTTCCCCGAGCTCGCCGGCGAGCGCTACGTCGTGGTCGACGTCGGCGGCGGCTCGACCGAGCTGATCGCCGTGGACCGCGGTCGCGTGGTCTCGGCGACCAGCGTGCCGATCGGCGCGGTGCGGTTGACCGAGCGCCACCTCCGCCACGATCCGCCGACCCAGGCCGAGCGGGCCGCGCTCGCCGCCGACATCGATCGCGCGCTCGCGCCGCTCGAGCTGCCGAGCGGCGTGCCGGTGATCGCGACCGCCGGCACCGCGACCACGATGGCGGCGGTGCGGCTCGCGCTCGCGGTCTACGATCCCGACGCGGTCACCGGGCTGCGCCTCGCGCCGGGCGAGGTCGCCGCGCTTTGCGATCGGCTGGCCGCCGCGACCACCGCCGAGCGGCGTTCGATCGCGGGGATCGAGCCGCAGCGCGCCGACGTGATCGCGGCGGGCGTCGCGATCTACGCGCAGGTCGTGCGCCGGATCTCCGCGCCGGTCCTGATCACGTGCGACCGCGGGATCCGCTGGGGCGTCGCGTACGAAGCCCGGTGATGTCCACCGCGCGACCCGCTCGCGCATCCTACCGGCATGCGTCCCTGGTGGCTCCTGTTCCTCGCGGCGTGCGGCACGGCCGGCGCCGCGCCGCAACCCGACGCGCACGACGTCCGCGCCGTGCCTGCGTTCCATGCGATCCACGTCACGGCGGGCATCGAGCTCGACGCGTCGGTCGACTCCGCGTCCCGGGTCGAGCTCGCCGGCGATCCCGACTCGATCGCGCAGATCACGACCTCGGTGATCGACGGCGTGCTCCAGATCGGCGTTCGCCCGCACGCGCACCTGCACCGCGTGCGCGTGATGATCACCGCGCCGCTCGACGCGATCGCGGTCGACGGCGCGGTCGACGGCCGGATCGCGAAGATCACCGGCAACGCGTTCGCGGTCGCGATCGGCGGCACCGCGAGCCTCGCGCTCGCCGGTACGACGCGCGCGCTCCAGGTCACGGTCGCCGGCACCGGCGAGATCGACGCGCGCCAGCTCGCGGCGAGCACGGCGAACGTCACGATCGACGGCACCGGCGACGCGACCGTGCAGGCGAGCTCCTCGCTCGCCGCGACGATCGATGGCGTCGGCGAGATCGTCGCGTACGGTCACCCCGGCACCGTGACCAAGTCGATCCACGGCGTCGGCGGCGTCGAGCTCAGGTAGGGTGCAGCACCGGCGCGAGGTGATACAGCATCAGGTACACCAGCACGCCGGTGACCGAGACGTAGACCCACACCGGCCAGGTGAAGCGCACGAGCCGGCGGTGCGCCGCGAAGTCGCCGCGCAGCGCCCGGCGCAGCGCGCCGATCACGAGCGGCACCAGCACGACCGCGAGCACCATGTGGCTGATCAGCGTGACCAGATAGAGCGAGCGATCCCAGCCGTGGCCGGGATAGACGTGCGCGCCGGTGGTCGCGAACCGGATGACATAGGACACCAGGAACACCGACGACGCGGTGAACGCGCCGAGCATGCGCCTGCGGTGGAGCTGGACATCGCCGCGCGCGATCGCGATCCGGCCGAGCACGAGGAACACGAAGCAGGTCAGGTTGAGCGCCGCGTTGAGCGCCGGATGGATCTGCCCGGACCAGCTCATGCGTGGCCGCCGGCGACCATCACGCCGAACAGGATCGGCAGGTAGACGATCGACGCGACGAACACCTGGCGCGCCCACCTCGCGCTGCCATCCCCGTTGATCCCGTGGGTGACGACCGCGGCGCCGAGCACGGTCGCGGTCGCGAGATAGGGCAGGCCGGCGACGCCGAGCAGCGCCGGCACCAGGCTCGCCGCGACCTGCACGAACAGGAAGATGACGATCGCGCGGCGCGCCGCGGCCACGCCGTGGGTGCCGGCCAGCGTCTTGAGGCCGGCCGCGTCGTACTCGCGCTGGCGGTAGATCGCGATCGCATGGGTGTGCGGGATCTGCCAGAGCAGCAGCACCGCGAACACCGAGAGCCCACCGAGGTCGATCCGACCGGTCGCGGCGGTCCAGCCGATCAGCGCCGGCATCGCGCCGGGCACCGCGCCGATCCAGGTCGCCCAGTGCGTGCGCTGCTTCATCGGCGTGTACGCGCCGACGTAGAGCAGCAGCGCGAGCAGGCCGAGCGCGGCCGGCACGATGCCCGCGATCGCGAGCACCGGCAGCGCGATCGCGCCCTGCGCCGCGCCGAACACCAGCGCGGTGCGCGGCGTCAATCGATGCTGCGGCAGCGGCCGGTTCTTGGTGCGCGACATCAGGCAGTCGGTGTCGCGCTCGAGCAGCATGTTGAGCGTGTTGGCCGCGCCGACGATCAGCGCGGTGCCGGCGAGCATCACGATCGCGTGGCCCGCGCCGATCGCGACCGGCGCCAGGCGCAGCGCGCCCGCCGCGGTCAGCAGCGCCATCGTCATGATCCGCGGCTTGACCAGCGCGACGAGGTCGAACGTCTTGGTGGCGAGCGCGCGGGTGGTCACGCGGCCACCGCCGCCGTCACCGGCTCGATCGCGACCGCCGGCTGGCGCCGCGCCGACATCAGCCACGCCGACATCCACAGCGCCCACAGGCTCGCCGCGCCCGCGAAGTGACCGACCGCGAGCGGGACCGAGCGCATGGTCAGCACGGTGAACATGCCGAGCACGATCTGGCCGACGACGAGCACCGGCGCGATCAGCGCGAGGATGCGCAGCTCGGGCCACGCCCGGCTGCGCCGCCACACCGCGATCGCGGCGGTCGTCGTGACCAGCGCGACCACCACGCCGAACGCGCGGTGCACCATGTGGAGCTGCTGCACGCCGGCGTCGGGCCACCACTCGCCGAGCCGCGTGCAGGTCGGCATGCCGAGGCACACCATCGCGGCGCCGAGGTGGCGGACCAGCGCGCCGAGCAGCAATTGCACGAACACGACCGCGCACGCCGCGAGGATCCAGCTGCGCGCGACGCCGAGCTCGTCGCGGCGGGTCTCGTGGCGCGCGAGCTCCATCACGCTCGGCGCGGGACGGGTGCGGAACGCCGTGTAGATCAGCGTCGCGAAGTAGCTCATGCCGAGCAGCAGGTGACCGGTCGACACGAACCACGGCAGCTTGAACTTGACGGTGATCGCGCCGAGCGCACCCTGCGCGATCACCAGGCCGAGCAGCAGCAAGCCGAGCCGGCGCAGGTCGCGACGGCGGCGGTAGAGCACGATCGTGAGCGCGATCTGGAGCAGCCCCACCGTCATCGCCGCGAGCCGGTGACCGTGCTCGTAGAGCACACCGCCGACCATCGGCGGGAACAGCTGGCCATGGCAGACCAGGGTCGGCTCGGGGCAGGCGAGGCTCGAACCCGTCGGATTCACGGTCCCGCCGATCACCAGCAGCACGAAGGTCGCGGCGGCCGCGAGCTTGGCGAGGCGATGCTCGAGCACGTCGCTGGGGTACCACATCTGGTGGGCATGGGCGGGGGGCTCACGGTGTCCTGCGACAACACGTCACCGATTCCTGGCCCGAAGGAATTCAGCCGGTTATGATTGCGATACCTCGATGCCCGACTCGTGGGTCGAAAGCACTTCGATCGGAACGCTCCGATCGGAGGACCTCGCGCGGCAGGGGCAGGTGTTCCGCTACAACCGCTACCTCTACCGGACCAGCGGCGAGCACCTGTCCAACGGCGGGATGGGCACGGTCTACGAGCTCGAGCGCCGCGACGCCGATACCGGCGATCAGGAAGCCGTCGTCGGCAAGGTGTTCCACTCGAACTACCTCTACCAGCTGCGCACCGACGAGGTCACCCGCCGCGATCACCACAACAACCTCGCCGCGATGGCGCGGATCGCCGCGATCGAGCACCCGAACATCTTGCCGACCTACGTGTCGGCGCCGATCGCCGACAACTACCTGTTCGTCACGCCGCGCATGGGCATGACGCTGCTCGAGGCGATCCCGAAACACAACCTGACGCCGCGCGCGCGCACCAAGCTGCTGATCCAGGCGCTCGAGGGGCTCGCCACGCTGCACCAGGCGCGGCTCATCCATCGCGACTTCACGCTGCGCAACATCCTGGTCGACTCCGGCGCGAACGTCGCCTACCTGTTCGACTTCGATCTCGCGATGTCGCTCGACGACGTCGGCAACCAGACCTACCGCAACTACTACAAGGGCCGGATCTTCGGCTCGCCCGGCTGGTCGGTCGCGCCCGAGACGATCGATCAGGCGCTGATGGACACGACGATCAGCACGTCGCTCGACATCTACGCGATCGGCGGTGCACTGCACGGCCTGTTCACCGAGCAGCTGCTCTACGGCCCGGCCGACGACATGTGGGCGCTGCTGATCCGGATCGCCGAGGGCGTCGTGGTGTCGGGGCGCAGCAAGGTGTTCTATCCCGACAACTTCCCGAACGTGCTCAAGCCGGTGATCGAGGGCTGCCTCGAGCGCGATCCGGCGCAGCGCTTCCCGTCGGTCGCCGCGGTGGTCGCCGAGCTCAAGGGCATGCTGCGCGAGCTGCCCGACGAGAGCCGCCGCGAGTCCAAGCGCAAGGTGGTCACCGACACCGAGGAGGAGAAGGTCCACGCGGTGAACTCGGTGGTCGCCGGCGCGCTCGATCCGAGCATCACGGCCGAGGTGGTCCAGGCCGCCGAGGGCGCGGTGTGGCAGTGGGGCTACAACGTCGAGCGCAGTCTCGGCCGCGTGCGCGGCCATCCGATCTTCCTCGCGACGCCGCGCCACGATCTCGTCGCGTCGGGCACGTTCCCCGACGCCAACGTGTTCCCCAAGCTGGTCACGGTGATCGATCTGACCAAGATCCCGGACCCGCGCGCGTTCGTCGAGAGCTGGCAGCGCTACTACTGGCCGATCCTGAAGCGCGTGCGCCAGGGGCTCTTGACCTCGCTGCACAAGGTGATCTACGACGCGGCGTCGAGCTCGCTGCTGCTGTTCAGCGAGTACGTCGACGAGCCGCGGTTCGGCGATCGCATCGCCGAGGTCGATCTCCACGTCGACGGTGCGCTCGCGCTCGGCTTCCTGGTGATCCGCCAGGTCGCCGCGCTGCACGAGCACGGCATGGCGCACAACAACATCTCGCCCGGCGCGCTGCTGTTCAAGGACGTGACCGCGACCCGCACCGTGATGCCGGCGATGATCGGCCTGGTCGAGCCCGCGATGGGCGCCGAGGCGATGGCCGGGGACTGCCGCGCGCTGTCGGGCATGCTGCTGCAGTGGCTGCGGCCGAACCGGATGGCCGCGCTCCACGTGCGGATCAAGCCGATGTTCGAGGCGCTGCGCGCCAAGCTCAGCTCGTGGGCGTTCGACAAGACGACCGCGCCGCCGGCGATCGACCAGCTGATGGCGCTGATCAGCGACGCGCTCGCACTCGTCGACTTCAACTTCTCGGTGCTGCGCGACTCCGGCGGCGACCTCCAGGAGTACTGCCTGCTGCTGATCAGCCTGAGGCTCTATCACCACCTGTGGCCACAGGCTGCGGGCCAAACGCCCCGCGGTTCGCAGCCGCAGGCCAAGCGCTAGCGTTGCGAGACGAAACACTAGGGCCAGTCGTCCCGAGGACAATCGGCCTCTGCGTGAAGGTAGGACACGCGCGAGCCTCGGTTATCGCTGGGGGCGCGTCCCCCGGCATTACCTGGGGCCCTGGCGCGAGTCTTGTTACCCTGCAAGGCATGCGCAAGGGGCTCGTCATCGCGCTGTTCGTCTCGGCATGCGGTCACCACGGTCACGGCGGTGGTCCCGACGGCGGTGCGCTCGACGGGCTGACCGCGCTCGAGGTCAAGCCGGGCGATCAGACCCTGATCATCGATCAAGGCGTCGCCGCGACCAGCCAGTACGAGGTGATCGGCACGTTCGAGGACGGTCACACCGCCGACGTCACCTCGTACGTCCAGCTCGCGCTCGCCGACGAGTCGCTGGGCACGTTCGCCGGCCCCGAGCTCACGACCGCGACCGATCACGGCGGGGTCACGCAGGTGATCGCGAGCGCGGGCTCGATCGAGGGCACGACCGGGCTCACCGTCATGTTCAAGCAGACCTGGACCGACCCGGGCTCGACCGGGCTGACCGGCGATCCCAGCCAGCTGTTCGGCGGCCCGAGCGATCCCACCCGCGATCCCGATCTGGTCTATCCCAACGACGGCACGCTGGTGCCGCCGAACCTCGGCCGGCTCGAGTTCCACTTCCATCCCGGCGCGAACAACACGGTGTTCGAGCTGTCGCTCGAGAACGCGGTCACCGACATCAAGGTCTATCTGCAGTGCACGCTGCCGCTCAACGGCGGCTGCATCTACCAGCCCGATCCGCAGCTGTGGGCGTGGCTGGCCAACACCAACCGCGGCGGCGATCCGGTGAAGTGGGCGATCCGCGGCACCGACGCCACCGGCACCAGCGTCGGCGCGTCGTCGACGCTGGCGCTGTCGTTCGCGATCGACGACGTCAACGGCGGCATCTATTACTGGACGACCACGACCGAGGCGATCATGCGCTACGACTTCGCGTCGACCACGCAGACCTCCGCGACCAAGTACGCCGGCACCGAGCTCGAAGGCACGTGCATCGGCTGCCACGCGCTGTCACACGACGGCACCAAGCTGGTCGCCGAGGTCAACGGCCAGAACGACGGCCGCACCGCGCTGGTCGACGTCGCGACCAAGGCGGTGATGAACCAGTTCGGCTCGACCCCCAAGAGCATGTTCGAGAGCTGGAACCCCGACGGCAGCGCGTACGTCGGCGTCTACGGCGACTCCGGCGCGACCAACTACAACCTGATGGTGTTCGACGGCAACACCGCGAACATGACCGCCACGATCGACGTCAACGGCACCGCGACCAACCCGACCGACCATCCCGACTGGTCGGCCGACGGCCAGCGCATCGCGTTCGTGCGGGTCGGCATCGCGGGCACGATGCAGCGCATGTGGAACGGCGCGATCTACCAGGTCCAGCAGGTCGGCGGAGGCGGATGGGGACCGCCGCAGCTGCTCGTGCCGTCGGCCAACCTCCAGAACAACTACTACCCGGCGTACGCGCCGGACGGCCGGCTGCTCGTCTACGACAACTCGCACTGCACGTCGGGGTCGAACACCGGCGTCGAGTGCGAGGCCGACACCAACCCGACCGCGACGCTGATGGCGATCGACAGCCTCGCCGGCGGTACGCCGGTGCCGCTCGCCAACGCGAACAAGCCGGGGATCGCCGACGGCGCCAACACCGCGCTCACCAACTCGTTCCCGAAGTGGAACCCGTTCGTGTTCGCGCGCAACGCCGGGGGCGGTCACCTCGCGTGGATCACGTTCTCGTCCAAGCGCAACTACGGCCTGCGCACCCCGCCGGGGACCGGCACGCTGCTGTGGATGGCGGCGATCGATCTCGACGCGCCGGCCGGCACCGATCCGAGCTTCGTCGCGTTCGCGCTGCCCTTCCAGGACCTCACGACGTCGAACCACATCGCGCAGTGGACCGACACGATCGTCACGATCCAGTAGTCGGATCCTCCGGCCACGCGTGCTTCGGGTAGCGGCGCATCAGCTGCTTGCGCAGCGCCGGATAGTGCTTCGTCCAGAACCCGGGCAGGTCGCTCGTGATCTGGACCGGGCGCTGGTTCGGCGCGAGCAGGTGGAGGACCAGCGGCACCTTGCCATCGCCGACGGCGGGCGCGCGGGCCAGGCCGAAGAAGTCCTGCATGCGCGAGGCGAGCCACGGCGGCTGGTCGAGCGCGTAGTGGATCGGCGTGCGCCGGCGCGGCAGCGCGAAGTGGGTCGGCGCGAGGCGATCGACCAGCGCGCGATTGCCGCCGAGCTGGGCGTCGAGCAGCGCGAGCAGGCCGGCCGCGCGCAGCTCGGCGAACGAGCTCGCGCCCTCGCACGCGCGGGCGAGCACGCCCTCG
>DATJAE010000127.1:0-3592 GCA_035516595.1 Kofleriaceae bacterium
GCGCGGCCCGAGATGCTGGTGCGCAGCGCCGGGTGGGGCGAGGGCGCCGTCGATCACACGCGCATCGATCTGCGCAACCTCGATCCCGACGACGCCGGGCAGATGTTTCGCAACCTGCTGCCGTTCGTCAAGGACATCCCCGAGGACACCGCGCAGGCCGCCGTCGAGATGACCGGCGGCAACCCGGCGTTCCTCGAGCAGCTGGTGCGGCTGTTCCTCGACAACGGCACGATCGACGCTTCGGGCGCGGTGTGGCGGCTCGATCCCGACAAGGCCGCCGAGACCGAGCTGCCGATCTCGATCGAGGAGGCGATCGAGGCGCGGATCGCGGCGCTCGAGCCCGAGGAGCGCGACCTGCTCGAGAAGGCCGCGGTGTTCGGCAACGTGTTCTGGGTGTCCGCCGTGATCGCGCTGACCCGGCTCGAGCAGCCGCCGCCGGCGAGCCGGCCGAGCTCGCTCGATCTCGAGTGGGGGCAGGGCGAGGACGTGCGGCGGCGGGTGAGCGATCTGATCAGCGTGCTCGCCGATCGCGACTACCTGCTGCCGCTCGACGCCGACGACTCGAGCATCCCGGGCGACATCGAGGTCGTGTTCAAGCACAACCTCGAGCGCGAGCTGATCGCGCGCTCGACCGAGCCGGGCCGGCTCGCCCGCTACTACCTCACGGCCGCGCAGTGGCTCGAGGCCAAGCTGCTGTCGCTGCGCGACGAGCAGCTCGAGTTCCTCGCGACGCTCTACGAGCGCGGCGGCGACTCGCGGCGCGCGGCGCGCTGCTACCTGCAGGGCGGCGATCGCGCGCGCGCCCGCTACTCGCCCGACGAGGCGCGGACGCTCTACGAGAAGGGCCTCGCGATGCTCGGCGAGGCCGACGCGCCGGCGCGGATGGACGCGCTGCACAACCTCGGCGACGTGCTCGAGCAGAGCGGGCGCACCGACGATGCCGCGCAGTGCTTCGTCGAGATGCTCCACCTCGCGTGGCGCTACGACAACCTCAACAAGGCGGGCGCGGCGTACAGCCGGCTCGCGCGCGGGCAGCGCCGGATCGGCAAGTACGACCTCGCGATGGATCACCTGCGGCGCGCGCACGAGCTGTTCGAGCGCTCGCGCGACGATCGCGGCATCGCGTCGACGCTCGACGACATGGGGCGGGTCAACTGGCTGCGCGGCGCGTTCTCGCAGGCGCTCGACTTCCACCGCCAGGCGCTGACCATCCGGCGCGCGCTCGGCGATCGCCGCTCGATCGCGCTGTCGCTGGCCAACATCGGCCGCGTCCATCACGACAGCGGCAACTTCAAGGCGGCGATCGCGCAGTTCCGCGAGGCGCTCGACCTGCGCCGCGACATCGGCGATCTGGTCGGCATCGTGCAGTCGCTGTGCGACCTCGGCGGCGTGCACGCCGAGGACGGCAGCCACGAGGCCGCGCTCGAATTGCTCGGCGAGGCGCGCGGCCTGGCGCAGGAGATCGGCGACAAGCTCGCGCTCGCCGACGTGCTGTCGCGGGCGGGCGAGGTCAAGGGCGCGATGGGGCGCGGCGGCGAGGCGGTGAAGGACCTGTCCGACGCCAAGCAGCTCGCGAGCTCGCTCGGCGATCGCGTCGCGCTCGCGGTCACCCACCAGCGGCTCGCGCAGGTCCAGCTCCAGCTCGGCAACCTCGAGGCGGCCGACGTCGAGGCCCACGCGGCGGTCGCGGTCAGCGAGTCGGTCGGGCTGCGCGTCCACATCGGCTGCGGCTACCGGGTCAAGGCCGAGGTGTCGGCCGCGCTCGGCCACATGCAGCAGGCCGAAGACGACTTCCGGCGCGCGATCGACATCCTGGCGGCGGTCAAGCACGAGGTCGAGCTGGCGCGCGCCTACCGCGGGCTGGCGGCGGTCAAGGAGCGCGCCGGCCAGCTCGGCGAGGCCCAGAAGCTGCGCGGCCGCGCGGTCGACATCTTCAACCGTCTGCGCGGCGCGGCCCAGACCGAGTAACATTTTTCGTGCGACCGGGCGCGGCGAGCGGGCTCTGCCTGGCAGATGCTGCCGCGCACGCTCGCCCTGCTGATCGCCGTCGGCTGCGGCTCGCCCTCGGGCAGCGGCGGCGGCGCGCCCGACGGCGGACGCGGGAGCAGCGGCAGCGACGCGGCGGTGCCGCTCGGCGACCGCTACCTGCTGTACTACGAGGCGGGCGGGTTCACCGATCCGACGACGACGCCGGCGTGCGACACGCCGTCGGCGTTCGGCTCGTGGACCGGCCTGCTCGCGCCCACGCCGCTCGATGTCAGCGCGACCTGGCCCGGCGACCTCACGCCCTACCACGTGATCGCGTTCGGCTACCTCGGCAGCGCGCCGGGCAGCCAGGGTCTGGCGCCGGCGCAGCACGACGCGCTGGCCCGGTGGCTGTCCGGAGGCGGCACCGCGCTGTTCATCACCGACATCAGCTTCGACGCCGACCTCGCGAACGCCAACACCGTGCTGAACGCGCTGATGCAGTCGCTCGGCGTCGGCGTGTCGGTCGACGGCGTCGACGACGATCCGTACTACTATTCGCTGCCGCTCGACCCCGCCCAGCCGCTCGGCGACGGCGTCGCGCCGCTGTCGTGTGGCACGGTGAGCTACGCGGCGGTGACGCCGCCCGCGGTGGTGGTCGATCAGACGCCGCCGGCGGCCGGCAAGGGCGTGCTCGCGACCCAGGCGGTGGGCGCCGGGCGGGTGGTCGTGCTGTCGGACTCGACCTGCGTGTCGGACTACGACTACGCGACCGGCACGCCGCCGCTCTACGCCGACTGCGCGACCGCCGCGTCGGCCGGAGCGTCGCTCGGGATGTTCCTCCGGCGGCTCGGCGGGTAGGATCGTGCCGACCCATGCTCCCGGTGGACCCGGTCGGTGACACGGTGCTGTCGACGTGCCCCCACGTGGAGCGTCTGCAGGAGCTGGTCAGCGGCCGGCTCGATCCGGCGCAGGAGCACGAGCTCGAGCAGCACCTCGACGGCTGCGAGGCGTGCCGGATGGGCGTGGCGTCCCTCGTGCGCGAGGGCCGGAGCAAGGCGGCCGGCACGTGGTCGCTCGGCCGCTACCAGATCGGCAACGTGCTCGGCGCCGGCGGGATGGGCGTGGTGTATCGCGGGTGGGATCCGGCGCTGGCGCGCGAGGTCGCGATCAAGGTGGTCAAGTCGACCGACGACGCGTCGCTGAGCGCGCGGCTCGAGCGCGAGGCCCGCGCCATGGCGCGGCTCAACCATCCCAACGTGTGCCAGGTCTACGACGTCGGCACCGACGCCGGCGAGCTGTGGATCGCGATGGAGCTGATCGACGGCACGACGTTCCGCGACCTGCTCGACAAGGCCAGGCCGGATCGCCAGACCGTGCTCGCGCTGCTCGCCGGGATCGGGCGCGGCCTCGAGGCCGCGCACGCGATCGGGATGGTGCATCGCGACATCAAGCCCGCGAACGTGCTGATCGATCGCACGGGCCGGCCGGTGGTCACCGACTTCGGGCTCGCGCAGCACACCGGCGGCACGCGCAGCTACGCGATGGCCGGCACGCCGGCGTACATGGCGCCGGAGCAGCTCGAGGGCATGCCGGCCGACGCGCGCAGCGATCAGTACGCGTTCGC
>DATJAE010000128.1:0-2410 GCA_035516595.1 Kofleriaceae bacterium
AGCGGACGACGGGCTCGCCGGGCTGCTCGTCGCGCCGGCGATCGCGAGCGATCTCGGCCCGCCGCCGGCCGGCGGGCCGCCGCGCTGGATCGTCGGCGATCCGCAGCAGGCGGCGCGCGTCGCGGGTGCCGCCGCCGCCGCGGGTGCGGCCGGCGTGCTGCTCGCGCCGATCGGCGCCGACGCGCTGCTCGCGATCGGCCACAGCGAGCCGACCTCGCCCGAGCTCGAGCTCGCGCGCTCGCGCGGCCTGATCGCGACGTCGCTGATCGACCTCACCGGCGCGGCCGCCGACACGCTGCGCGCGGTCGCCGACGGCTTTGCCGCCAACGACTGCATCGTGTGGTGGAAGGACGGCGGACAGATGACCCCGACCGCGGCGCGGCCGAGCCCGAGCGATGTCTACCGCGCGCAGATCACCGCCGCGTCGCGCATCGCGGCCGCGGCGGGCGGTACGGTGATCGTCGGCGGCGAGACCCCGCGCTCGGTGATCGCCGACGCGCTGCGCACGAGCCCGACCGAGATCGCCGGGCTGGTCGCGATCATCTCCGATGCCGGCCGCCGGTTCTCGGCGGCCGAGCGCACCGATCTCAAGGCGCTCGCCGCGCGGCTCACCCGCGAGCTGTCGTGGTTGACCGGCCACCGCCGGATCGTCGCCGAGGGCGAGCGCCTGCTCGCGACCAGCCTGCACGATCCGCTGTCGGGCGCGATGTCGCGCGGCGCGTTCGAGCAGACCATCACGCACGAGGTCGCCGCCGCGATGCGCCGCAAGGAGGCGCTGACCCTCACGCTGTTCGACGTGGTCGGCCTGCGCAAGATCAACCTGGCGCACGGCCACAAGGTCGGCGACGAGGTGCTCGCGCAGATCGCCGGGCGCCTGCGCGCGAGCGTGCGCGGCAACGATCCGATGGGCCGGCCCGGTGGCGACGAGCTCGCCGTGCTGCTGGTCGGCGCCAACTCCGAGCAAGCCGCGCCGGTCGCGCGCAAGATCATCGCGCGCATCCAGGACGAGGCGTTGCGGGTCGACGACCTCGACATCCCGGTGACGATCCGCGCGGTGATCACCGAGATCGGCGCCGGCGAGCGCAGCGGCGAGGCCGCGCTCGCGCGCTGCTACGGCGCGCTGCGCACCGCGCCGATCGGCGACGTCAAGGTGGTCCCCGCGAGCGACCGCTCGACCTCGGACAGCGACGCGTCGGCCGACACCGGCTCGCTGTCGGCCGGCACGATCGTCGGCGGCACGTACCGCGTCGTGCACGAGCTGTCGCGCGGCGCGATGGGCGTGGTGTACCGCGGCGAGGATCTGGGCCTGGGCCGCCCGGTCGCGATCAAGGTGCTGCGCTCGGACCTCGCGAGCGACCGCGACCTGGTCGATCGGTTTCGCGCCGAGGCCGGCATCCTCGCATCGCTCCACCACAAGAACCTGGTCCAGGTCTACGCGCTCGGCGAGCACGCCGGCGAGGTCTACTTCGTGATGGAGCTGGTCGAGGGCCAGCCGCTGTCCGAGGTGCTGCGCGCCACGCTCGAGCGCCGCGAGTGGTTCCCGACCGAGGCGGTCGCGCAGATCGCGCTCGAGATCGGCGACGCGCTCGACGCGATGCACGCGCTCGGCCTGATCCACCGCGACGTCAAGCCCGCCAACATCCTGCTCGATCGCGAGCGCGACCGCGCCGTGCTGGTCGACGTCGGCGTCGCGGTCAAGGCCGGCGACCAGCGCGACGCCGCGGGCACGCCCGGCTTTGCCGCGCCGGAGTCGTTCCTCGAGCAGACCGGCGGCGCGCAGACCGACGTCTACGGCCTGGGGTCGACCATGTACTGCGCGCTCACCGGCCGCCCGCCGTTCGGCTCGGGCCCGGCGCCGCAGGTCGTGCAGCGCCAGCTCCACGATCCGCTGACGCCGCCGTCGACCCTGCGCCCGAACGTGTCGAGCGCGGTCGACGCGGTGTTCGCCAAGGCGCTGCAGCCGATCACCAAGAAGCGCTGGGCGTCGGCCTCGACGTTCGCGATGGCGCTCGGCCGCGCGCTCGAGCGAATGAGCGGCGAGATCCGGCTGCCTGCGGTCGAGCAGGATGTCGCCGCGGCGGCGGTCGAGGCGGTGATGCAGCCGACCGAGGGGCTGTCGGTGTCGGACCTCGCCGACGTCGTGTCGCTGCGCAACGACAAGCCCGAGGTGGTCGGCCGCGTGCGCGCGGCGCACCTGCGCGTGCTGTCGCGCATCCTGCAGCACCACCTCGGCGAGTCCGGCATGGCCAAGATGCGCAGCGAGCGCCCCGAGCTGGCGCGCGCGCTCGCGCCGACCCTGGCCCCGCTCGCGTGGGTCGAGCTGAGCGACCTGGTCGGCGCGCTCGACCAGACGCGCGCCGTGCTGCCGAGCGCGCTCGTGCCGCGCAAGGTCGGGCGCGGCACGATGAGC
>DATJAE010000129.1:0-30318 GCA_035516595.1 Kofleriaceae bacterium
GCGGGCGTCGCGGCCGAGCGGCTCGCCCGGCTGCTCGATGACGGCGAGCCGTGGCTCGGCGCCGAGCCGCAGCTCGCCGAGCTCGGCGCGTGGATGACCGATCCCGCGCGCGACGTCGAGCTGCGCCGGCGCGGCTGCGCGTGGCTCGCGATGTTTCCGTCGGTGGACAGCGCACGCGCGCTCGCGGCGATCGCGCGCGACGCCGCGGCGCCGCCTCCGGTGCGCGATGCCGCGATCCGCGCGCTCGGCGATCGCGAGCTGCGCGATCGCCATCCGTCGACCGCGTGGCCGGGCGCGGCGGTGCAGCTCGCCGACGAGGTGCTGGTCGAGCTCGCCGACGCCGCGACCGCCGCGGGCAAGATCACGAGCGAAACGCTCGGCCAGGCGCTGCGCCACGTGCAGTGGGAGGGCGCGGCGGCGACGTTCGCGCGCGCGCCCGGGCTGTGGGGCGACGCGCTCGAGTGCTTCGCGACGCCGGCGCTCGCGCGGGTCGTGCTGGTCACGCTCGAGGACATCCCGCCGCAGCACCGCGCCCGCGCGATCCGGCTGGTCGCCGCCGTGCTCGGCGAGGAGGCGGTGCCGATGCTGCTCGCGCGGGTCGCGCAGGCGCCGCTCGACGAGAAGCTCGAGATGCTGTTCGCGGTGATCGCGCTCGCCGGCGAGAGCCAGCTCGGCGTGTTCGAGGACGCGCTGCGCGGCATGAGGTTCGCCGATCTGTTCCGCCAGCGCGCGCGCTGGCACCTGCGCAACCGCGGCGTGATGCCGACGGTGCGCGGCCTGCGTATCGCGCGCGCGACCGCGGTGATCGCGCCGGCCGAGCGCGCCGCGAAGTGCGCGCAGGCCGCCGACGACCTCGGCGCGCTCACCCGCTTCACCCGCTACGCCGAGGCCTATCTGTACGCGCTGTGGGGCTGGATGGTGCGCGGCGCCGGCGACGGCGTCCGCGCGCGCGAGCTGTGCGCGGCGCACCCCGGCTCGCTGCGCCTGGTCGGCGAGCTCTATCTCGACGACCTCGCGCGGCGCGGCAGGGTCAAGCAGCTGTGCGCCGCCGCGCAGACGCTCGGCCGCGCCGACCTCGGCGCGCTCGGCCTCGCGATCTGGGGCCGGCCGCTCGCCGCGCTCGAGCTCGCGACCACCGCGCGCGCGCACACGCCCGAGCTGGTATGCGCGCGCGCGCTCGCGTGCTATCGCGCCGGCCGGCCGGATCTGACCGAGCGCATCCTCGCCGAGGATCTGCCGCCGCCCGAGCTGGTCGAGGACGATCGGCTGGGCACGTTCCCCGGCGCGCACGAGCGCTGGCTGATCGAGCACGCGCCCGAGCTGCGCCCGGCGCTCGCCGCGCTGGCCGCCGGCAAGGACGCGATCGTCGCGCTCGCGCGGCCGGCGCCGTACGAGGCCGAGCCCGACGCGGCGTCGATCGAGCCGATCGCCGCGGTCACCCGCCGGCTCGGCCGCGCGCTGCCCGGCGCGACCGTCTACCTCGCCGGCGAGTTCAGCCACCTCGACAAGACCAAGCTCGCCGCGCAGGTCGTGGCGGCGGGCGCGCGGATCGTCAACGGGCCGTTCCCCGGCACCGACTACTACGTGGCAGGCGACGTCTGCCCGGCACACGCGATCGCGCAGCTCGAGCGCCAGGGCGCGCGCCGGCTGCGCGGCGACGAGCTGGGGGGCGGCTAGTGCCGGCTTTGCCCAAGCCGCACCGCATCGCGATCGTCCTGCCGGCGATCGCGATCGAGGGGCCGGATGCCGCCTACGAGCGCGAGGCCGCGATCCTCGTGTGGTCCGCGCTGATCGAGACCTGCCAGCGCCATCCGCGGCTCGCCGTGCTCGACGCCGACGCGACGCCGCTGTTCCCGCAGGACGGCCACTTCGCGCCGCAGCACGCGGTGCGCGGCGGCCGGCCGAGCGACGCGGTGTTCGCCGAGACCCGGCGCGACGAGGTGATCTGGCTCGAGCTCGCGCTCGGCGGCAAGCCGGGGATCGTGCGGCTGCACGCGGTCGCGCGCGACGGCGCGCAGGAGTCGTTCGAGGCGCTCGGCCGCAACATCGGCGAGCAGATCCAGCAGGTGCTCGGCGCGTGGCTGACCGCGCGCGGGCTCGGCGTCCTGCCCAGACCGTTCGAGTCGGTCACCGGCGACGAGGTGCTCGCCGCGCTGCGCGTGATCGCGCCGACCCTGGCCGAGCAGGCGCGCGCGTGGTCGCTGCCGGCGACGACCGCGCCGCTGTGGAGCCTCGCGATCGTCGAGAGCGAGGCCGGCGACGACGACGCCGACATCGACGCCGCGCTCGACGACCTGGTCGCGGACGACGCCCCGTCGGCGAGCATGACCTTGCGCGAGCTCGCGGCGATGCCGGACCCGGCACCCGAGCCGCGGCGTTCGATCGCGCGCCCGGTCGCGAACCGCCTGCCGGTCGCGCTCCGCGTGCCCGCGCTGCGCGTGCTCGAGCTCGCGCTGCGCGAGGATCTGTCGGAGCAGATCCTCGCGGTCGATCCCGAGCACCCGCAGGCGCTGCTGTCCAAGCTCGACCGCACCGGCGGCTGGGACTTCACGGTGCTGCGCCGCGTGATCGCGCGCGCGCCCGGCTGGGCGAAGCCGTACGAGACGCTGCGCTGCCAGCCGCGCGACCGCGAGCAGCGCGACGCGCCGAGCGAGCTCGAGGCGGTGGCCGCCGCCGGGATCGCGACGGTGTGCCGGCCGGCGAGCCTCGAGGTGCTCGAGATCGCGGCCGACGCGCTGGCCGCCGCGGGGCGCACCGACGAGGCGCTGCGCCTGCTCGAGCGCGCCGTGCAGAGCCACGACGACAACCCGCGCGCCCACCTCGCGCTGCTCGACATCCACCGCCAGACCGGGCGGACCGGCGCGTGGCTCGAGCGCGCGCTGCGCTCGGCGGTGCAGCACGGCTGCCCGAGCGATCCCGCGTTGCCGTGGTACCCCGACCAGATCCACGTCGACCTGCGCGCGTCGGCGGCGCTGCTCGGCGTCGGCCGGCTCGAGGAAGCGATCGCGTTGCGCGGCAACCGGCTCGCCGGCCGCGAGGCCGCGTACGGCCGGGAGGCCCGCGCGCTCGCGCAGTGGCGCAAGGAGCCGCGCTTCCTCGCGTGGTGCTACGGTCGCGAGGGCTACTTCCGCGGCGACGACGCGCGCGCGCTCGACGGACTGTCGCGGATCGAGCCCGACGACGCGGCGGACCTCGCGATCCTGCTCGACGCGCTGGTCGCGCTCGGCCACGAGGACGAGGCGCCGCTGGCGTGGGCGCACCACGGCCTGGGCCGCGGCCTGTGTGGGCCGGTCGCGCGGCTGGCCGCGGCGCGCGCGCTGATGGCGGCCGGCGAGTGGCGGCGCGGGATCGAGGAGCTGTGGCGGGTCGAGCTCACCGAGCCCGGCCGCGGCGAGCAGGTCGCGATCGCGCAGTGCGCGCTCGTGATGTCGGGCGCCCCGATCGAGGTGATCGAGACCGCGCTCGGCGATCGCATCGCGATCAGCGCGCCGACCCTGGCGCGGCGGATGGCGCGCGACGCCGCCGACTTCGTGCCGGCCGCGGCCAAGAGCGGGCTGGTGGCGCGCGCGCTCGGCAAGCTCGCGCCGAGCACGTTCGATCCCGAGTGGCTGCGCGCGTTCGCGCCCGACACGCGAGGCCGCAAGGCGATCGACGCCGCGTTCGCCGAGCTCGGCCCGCCGCGCAAGGGTGCGCCGTCGGGGTTCGACATCGCCGACGAGCTGCAGCGCGGCGATCGCCTGGTCAATCGCTGGCTCGAGGTCGTGTTCTCCGAGGCCTCCGAGGACGATCCGGCCGCGCTCGCCCAGGCCGCCGCGTACACCGCCGCGCAGGCGCTCGGTCGTTACCTCGCCGCGACCACGATGGCGCCGAGCACGATCGCCGGCGCGCTGCGCACCACCGCGGGCGAGGCGCTCGCGCTGCTCGCCCACCATCGCGCCGCGCTCGCCGATCGCGAGGCGCGCGCGCTGCTCGCCACGCTCGATCCGATGCTGCGCCGGGTCGATCGCTGGGTCGGCGCGACCTGGCTCGGCGCGGTCGAGCGCGCGCTCGGCATCGACGAGCGCAGCGGCGGGGACGTCGCCGGGTTCACGCGCGACTATCCGTCGATCGGCGCGCGGATCCTCGGTCCCGAGGAGACCGCCGTGCTGTCGTGGTCGGTCGCGCGGCTGCATCGCGAGCGCCCGGACGGCTGGGCGGGCAAGGTGGTCGCGCAGGCCTCGCGCATCGCGCAGCACACCGGCGGCGCCGCGGTCGACGAGTGGGCCGACGCGATCGCCGCGCAGCTCGCCGCGCGCGAGATCGAGCTCGAGGACGCGATCGACCAGCTGCACACCGCGTGCTACCTCGCCGAGGGCAAGACCGCGGGGCCGTGCGTCCACGCGGCGCGCGTGCTGCTCGGCGCCGGGCGTGCACCGGCCGCGCTCGCCGTGCTGTGCGCGGGGCTGCGCGCGGCCGAGCCGGCGTGGCGCGATCGCCAGCTCGCGACGCTCGCCGACGCGTGGAAGACCGCGCGGCTCGACGTGCCGCTCGAGCTCGACAAGGTCTCGGCCGGGGTGCTCGAGGCGCTCGACCACGGCGACCTGCCGCGCGCCGAGCGGCTCGCGCGCTGGGCCGTGGCGTTCGCGCCCGACAACGCCGAGGCCGAGCGCGATCTCGGGCTCGCGCTCGCCCGCCAGGGCAAGGTGCAGGACGCGCTCCACCACCTCGTGCGCGGCACGGGCGAGCAGGCCGCGACCATCCTCGCCGGCGTGCTGGTGCGCGCCGGGCTGGTGCCCGACGCGATGGCGCTGCTCGACCACGCGAGCCGGTGGTACGCGCGCGCCGAGCAGTGGACCGGCTACGCGAGCCTCGCGTACGAGGCCGGCGACCTGCCGCGCACCGCGCGCGGCTACGAGCGCGCCGCCAGGCTCGACCCGGGCGCGCTCGATCCGACGATGACCAGGGCGTGGGACGAGGCGCGCGCCAGGCCGCCGTCCTT
The DNA here is from genome assembly GCA_035516595.1 of Kofleriaceae bacterium. Classification (GTDB taxonomy): domain Bacteria; phylum Myxococcota_A; class Polyangia; order Haliangiales; family Haliangiaceae; genus JABFXX01. Next base: position 4,979 of record DATJAE010000129.1, read on the forward strand.
GCCCAGGCCGCGCGCCGCGATCTACGACCGGCTCGTGGCGGGCGAGCTCGCGAGCGCCGCCGACTACCTCGCCGATCCGAGCTGGCGGGTGCGCCGCACCGCGCTGCGCGCGCTGAGCTTCCGCACGCCATCGGAGAATCAGGTCGACGTCACGCCGCGCGCGCGCGCGGCCGCGGCGGCCACGCTCGCCGACACGATCGGCACGATGGATCGCGAGGCGCTGCTCGCGCGCGCCCACGCGCTGCACGTCCGCGAGCAGGCCTACTTCGCGCGCGATCCGGTGCCGCGGCTCGGCGAGCGCATGACCCGCCCGGGCTTCCTCTCCGAGCTGCGGGCGCGCGGTGGCGTGGTGGTGGGCGACGAGGCCGCGCCGCCACCCGGGTTCGTCGATCGCGAGATCGTGCCCGGCGCCAAGGTGTCGCGTGCCAGCGACTACGTGTCGCTGCTCCGCGAGCTCGCGACGCTGGCGCCGCGCGAGGCCCTCGCGCAGTTCGATCTCGACGACGCCGGCTATCTCGAGCTCGCCCGCGCCTGGGCCGCCGCGATGGACGCCGACCCGTCGATCGCGAAGACGATCGCGGCTGGCCTCGCGAAGCGATAGCTCAGCCCGCCGTCAGACCGCCGTCGACCACCACGACGCTGCCCGTGGTGAACGACGCGGCATCCGACAGCAAGTACACCGCGGCGCCCGCGATCTCGCTCGGCTGGGCGTGGCGATGCAGCGGCGTGCGCGACACGACGTGCTCGCGCAGCATCGGGTTGCCGACGATCGCGGACGCGAACCGGGTCTCGACCAGGCCCGGCGCGATCGCGTTGACCCGGATCGCCGAGCCGCCGAGCTCGAACGCGAGGGTCTGGGTCATGCTGATCACCGCGGCCTTGGTCATGCCGTAGATGCCCTGCATCGGCGCGGCGCGCAGGCCGGCGACGCTCGCGATGTTGACGATCGAGGCGCCGCCGTCGCGCGTGCGCGCGTGGCGGACCAGCGCGCGCGCCGCGTAGAAGTAGCCGCGCACGTTGACCTCGATCGTCTTGTCGATCGCGGCGTCGGGCGTGTCGACGAGCGGGCCGAAGTACGGGTTGGTCGCGGCGTTGTTGACCAGGCCGTCGACCCGACCGAAGCGCTCGACCGCGCGGGCCAGCAGCGCGTCGACCTCGTCGGCGCGACCGGTGTGACACGCGACCGCGAGCGCGCGCTCGCCGAGCGCGGCGGCCACCTTGTCGAGGTCGGCCTGCTTGCGCGACGCGAGCACGAGCCGCGCGCCGGCCTCGGCGCACGCCCTCGCGATCGCCTCGCCGATCCCGCGGCTGGCCCCGGTGACGACGATGACCTTGTCGGTGAGCATGGCCGCGACGCTAGCATCACGGTGGTTGACGCGGCGCATCAGTCGGGCCATAAAATGAATGACGGTTCATTCACCCGAGGCCCCGATGTCGCAGCAGAACTACTACAAGGCCAACCTCCGCGATCTGTCGTTCCTGCTGTTCGAGCAGTTCCGCCTCGACGAGCTGCTCGGCACGCCGCCGTACGCCAACTGGGGCAAGGACGAGGTGCTCGCGGTGATCGAGGAGGCGTACGGCTGGGTGCAGAAGGTTCTCGGCCCGCTCAATGGCCCCGGCGATCATCAGGGCTGCCGGCTCGAGGCCGGCCAGGTCCACGCGCCCACCGGGTTCAAGGATGCGTGGAAGGCGCTGTTCGACGCCGGCTGGCGCACGCTCGCGATCGAGGAGAAGCACGGCGGCCAGGCCGGTCCGTTCACGCTCGCGATGATGGTCGAGGAATTCATGTGCGGGTCGTGCACCTCGTTCAACATGTATCCCGCGCTGACCCAGGGCGCGGCCGACGTGATCCTCGCGTTCGGCACGCCGGAGCAGCAGGCGACCTACGTGCAGAAGATGCTGGACGGCACGTGGGCCGGCACGATGTGCCTGACCGAGCCGCAGGCCGGCAGCGACGTCGGCTCGGCCACGACCACCGCGCGCCGCCGCGCCGACGGCACGTACGAGATCAAGGGCACCAAGATCTTCATCTCGGGCGGCGATCAGGACATGACCGACAACATCGTCCACATGGTGCTCGCGCGCACGCCCGATGCGCCGGCGGGCACGCGCGGGCTGTCGCTGTTCATCGTGCCCAAGCGCCGGCCCGACGGCTCGCCGAACGACGTCGCGGTCGCCGGGATCGAGCACAAGATGGGAATCAAGGCGTCGGCGACCGCGCAGCTGGTGTTCGGCGACAGCGGCGGCTGTATCGGCGAGCTGGTCGGCACGACCGAGCAGAAGGGCATGTCGCAGATGTTCCACCTGATGAACTACGCGCGGATCGGCGTGGGCATCCAGGGCCTCGCGCTCGCGTCGTCGGCGTACCTCAACGCGCTCGACTACGCGCGCGATCGCAAGCAGGGCAGCTCGATCATGCACTGGAAGGATGCGACCGCGCCGCGCGTGCCGATCATCGAGCACGCCGACGTGAGGCGCATGCTGCTCGACATGAAGGCCAAGGTCGAGGGCATCCGCGCGCTCGCGGTCAAGCTCACGATGCACATCGACCGCGCCAACGCGCTCGAGCACGCCGGTGACAAGGCGCAGGCCGAGTACCACCACGGCCAGGTCGACCTGCTCGTGCCGCTGCTCAAGTCCTACGGCAGCGATCAGGCGTTCCTGATCTGCGCGACCGCGATCCAGGTCTACGGCGGCGCCGGCTTCCTCAGCGACTGGCCGGTCGAGCAGTACTGCCGCGACTCGAAGATCTTCTCGATCTACGAGGGCACCAACCACATCCAGGCGATGGACCTGGTCGGTCGCAAGCTGATGCAGCGCGGCGGCGCCAACGTCCAGCAGTTCACGCGCGACGTCGGCGCGTTCGTCGCGGCGAACAAGGACCACGCGACGTTCAAGGACGGTGTCGCGGTGCTCGCGCAGGCGATGGAGGCGCTGACCTCGACCGGCGGCAAGTTCATGCTGTGGTTCGGCGGCGGCAAGATCGAGATGGTGCCGGCGGTCGCCAACCGCTTTCTCGAGATGATGGCGGAGACCACGATCGGCTGGCTGCTGCTCGAGCAGGCGGTGATCGCCGAGGCCGCGGCCGGCAAGCTCCCCGCCGATCACCCCGACCGGGCGTTCTATCTCGGCAAGCGCCACGCGGCGCTGTACTTCGCGCACAACGTGCTGCCCGGCGTGCTCGCCAAGGCGCAGGTGATCGCGCGCGAGGATCGCTCGGTGCTCGACATCCCGGCCGCCGCGTTCGCGCCGAGCTGATGCGGGCGCTCGCGCTCGCGATCGTCGTGGCGTGCGCGTCGCCGGCGCCCCCGCCGGTCGCGCCGCCCAGGCCGGTGCCGGCGGCGCCGAGCTGTCGCGATGCCGCCACGCTGCTGCGCGGGGCGCTGCGCGCGAGCGCGCCCGAGCCGAACGACGAGATCGGCAGCGCGCGCGAGGCGGCGATCGCGGCGCGCTGCCGGGACGATCGCTGGCCGGCCGACGTGGTCGCGTGCATCGCCGGCCAGGTCGCGCCGCTGCCGTGCCTCGATCGACTGGCCCAGGCGCAGCGCCAGGCGATGGACGCGGCGGTCGCCGCGATCCACCTGCCCGAGGCGCCGGGCATCGCGTCGGCGCCGGGCTGCGACGCGATCGCCGGGCCGATCGATCGCGGCGATGACGGGCGCGCGGTGGCGGCGCAGCTGCGCGCCGACGCGATCGCGCTCGAGTGCACGCGCGAGACCTGGCCGGCGGTGGTGCGGCAGTGCGTCCACGGCGCGGCCGACGCCGCGGCCCAGGTCGCGTGTCTCGACCAGCTCGACCGCACGCCGCGCGTCGTCGCGCTCACCAAGCTGGCCGACGCGAACGCGATCGCCGCGCGCGCGCTCGACCTGCGCGGCAAGCCCGCCGCGATCACGTGCAGCGCGGTGGTCGCGGCGCACTACGGCGACGCGCGCTGGACCGGCAAGCTGGCCGCGGCGAGCGCCGCCGCTCGCGAGCACGCGATCGCCGCGTCGCGGCGGCTGATGCGCGACGCCTGCACGACCGAGCACTGGAGCGACACGCTGCGCGCGTGCCTGGTCGCCGACGCCGGCGCCGCGTGCTTTGCCGCGCTGGGGGGCCAGTGGCGGTGGGACTATCCCGCGCGAGACGCTGGGCCCTGACGACAACCCGCTGCGATGCCTCGATATTTCGGCCGCCACTCCGATGGCGCCGGGGTAGGTGGCGAGCGAGAATCGGCCGCGATGACGGTGGATCTCGAGCTGACGGTCGTGCGCGAAGGCGGCGACGCGGGCTACCTCGCGGCGTTCGCGATCACCGATCAGCTGCTGGTCGCGGCGGGCGGAACCTCGAATCGCGCGCCCACCGTGCTGGCGTCGTCCAACGCGCGCCACTTCGAGTCGCTGGCGACGCCGCGCCAGCTCGGGCTGCGCGACCTGCTCGCGGTCGGCGACGCGCTGTGGGCGTGCGGCGAGTACGGCCAGCTCGCGAAGTCGACCGATCGCGGCGCGAGCTGGAAGCTGTTCGAGACCGGCACCGAGGCCTGCCTGTTCGGGCTCGCGCTCGGCCCCGACGGCGCGGTGTGGGTGGTCGGCGACGGCGGCTACGCCGCGCGCGTGCTCGGCGATCGGCCCGAGCGCGTCGAGCTCGGCACGACCGCGCGGCTCGCCGCGGTGTACGCGGTGCGCGACGAGATCGTGATGCTCGGCTTCGACGGCCAGCTGCGGCGCTGGCGCGACGGCGCGGTCCGCACGGTCGCGACCGGCGCGACGCGGCCCCTGACCGCGCTCGGGATCTCGCGCACCGGCACGTGGATCGTGATCGGTGACGGCGGGTTCGTCGCGCGCTCGCCGGATGGTGCGTGGTTCTCCAAGGCGCACAGCGGCGTCGAGGTCGACCTCGAGGCGGTCGCGAGCCTGGCCGACGGCCGGCTGGTCGCGGTGGGCGATCGCGGTCAGGTGCTGGTGTCGAGCGACGACGGTCGCTCGTGGAAGGGCGTCGCGAGCGGGCTGACCGCGCACCTGTGGTCGATCGAGCGGTTCGGGCCGGGCGCGATGATCGGCGGCGACGACGGGCTGATCGTCAAGCTCGCGCCGCCGGGCGACGCGACCTGGAGCGACCGGGTCAACGTGTTCGGCGGCGCGCGGCCGCTCGACGCGCTCTTCGCCGCCGGCCCGGAGGGCTTCATCGCGCGCGGCCTCGCGGCGTTTGCCGCAGGGCTCGAGGCCGCGAGCGAGGCCGAGGATGACGAGGCCGGCGAGGAGGTCGACGCCGAGTTCGAGGACGAAGCGGCGGAGCACGAGGACGACGAGGCGGACGACGACAACGCCGCGTACCGCGCGCTCGCCGCCGAGGGCGATGCCGGCTCGTTCGAGCGCGCCTACGGCGTCGCGCTGCCCGCCGACGTCGCGACCCTGCGCGAGGTCGCGAGCGGGCGCGAGCTGTTCCACGAGCTCGAGCTCGAGGACCATCTCATGCCCGACCCCGCGGGCAACCTGTTCGAGCTGCTGGTGCAGCGCGACCAGCACGCCTACCTCGGCACCGGGCTGTACGAGGCGTTCTGCGGCGTGTTCTGCCTCGGCCAGCAGGGCAACGGCGACACCTACCACGTCGAGCTCTACGACCACGACGGGCCGCGCCAGGTGCTGCACTTCGATCACGAGACCGCCGCGTTCACCGGCGTGTTCGCCGATTCGCTCGACTCGCTCGTGTTCCTCGCGGCGGCCATGCACGCGCACGAGGTCCACGCGATCTCCGACGACGCGTTCCACGTCGCCCTGCGCGGGCTGCGCGGCAAGGTCGCGCCGACCTGGCACTTCTCGATGGAGGACCACGACCCCGAGTTCACCAGCCTCGACGCGCAGCGCCGCAACACCGAGTTCTTCTTCTATCGTGCGCGCTGGATCTGCGCGCTGCTCCGCAACGACGGCGTCACCGCGGTCGAGGACGTGCCGCGCCTGTTCATGGCCGACCTCAACCAGAGCGTGCCGCCCGATCAGCTGCCGGCGCGGTTCGAGATGTGCGAGCGCTACATGCCGACCGCGCTGTACGCGATGTGGCGCGCGTTCCTGTTCGACGAGCCGGAGCTCGCGCGCTACCTCGAGCTCGGCCGCAGCCACGCCGCGCGGATCGTGCGCGACGCCGCCGCGCTGATCGACGAGCTGCGCGCCGGGCGCAACGAGCTCGGCACGATCCGCGACGTGCGCGGGTGGCTCGCCGCATTTCGCGCGCTCGACCTCGATCCGCGGCGGGCCGGCCAGCGCGCCGCCGAGGCCGAGCAGCGCGCGAGCGTCGACGCGAGCCGCAGGTCCGAGGCGGCCGCCGAGCTCGCGCGCACGCCCGAGGCGTCGTGGCCCGAGCTGGCGTGGCGCTGGCTCGGCGACGGCGCCGCGCATCGCGCGCTGCTCGCCGAGCTCGATCGCCTGCCGCCGCACGCCGCGCAGATCGCGGCGCTCGACCAGCTGCGCGAGCTGGACGACGCCGAGCGCGAGGCCGCGCTGCCGCGGCTGGCCGCGCAGCTGTCGCCGGAGCTCGAGGCCGTGCTCGCGGGGAGCCTGTTGCGCGACGACCAGCTCGAGGGCGTGCTCCAGCGTCCGGGCGGCGGCGAGCCCGACGCCGGCGGCGGCGACGACGACGGCTCGCCCGGTTGGGAAGCGATCGACCGCGCGCTCGCGCCGATCTACGGCGGACGCGAGCCCGACGCGCACTACGGCACGCAGATCCCGTACGCGCTCGGCGGGCCCGATCCGATCCACGGCATCTCGGTCTACCTGCGCGACGAGCCGGTGCCTCACTTCCACTTCGTCACCTACGGCTTCACCGATCTGTTCGTGAAGGAGACCGACGACCCCGAGGACAGCGGCTTCGGCTTCGAGCTGACGCTGCGCCTCGTGCGCGCGCCCGGCGACACCGAGGTGCCGATGTGGGCGCTCAACTTCCTGCAGAACCTCGGTCGCTACGTCTTCACCAGCGGAAATCGCTTCGCGGCGGGGCACAAGATGGGGCTCAACGGCCCGATCGCGCTCGGCCAGGACACCGCGATCACGGCGATCCTGTTCGCGGACGATCCGGAGCTCGGCGACATCGCGTCGCCGTTCGGCAAGGCGAGGTTCGTCCAGGTCGTCGGCATCACCGACGACGAGTACCGGCTGATCCAGGAGTGGTCGACCACCGGCCTGGTCGACATCCTGCGCGAGAGCCTGCCGATGCTGGTCACCGATCTGGCGCGCGGCTCGGTGCTCGCGACGCCCGCGGTCGCGGCCGCGGTGCGCGCGCGCGTCGATGCCGAAGGCTCGTCGGAGGACATGACGTTCGGCGGCGAGCTCTCGCTCGAGACCGACGGCGAGCGCGTGCGCATCGAGCTCGGCGCGCTGTACGCCGCGGCGCTGCCGCGCGCGATGCGCGGCCGGATCCGCCACGGCCGGTCCTACGTGCTGCGCGGCCGGGATACCTCGCTGCAGCTGGTGCCTGGCGAGACCGCGAGCTGCCGGCTCGACGACACCGGGCTCGAGCTGACCGTGCCGCCGATCGTCGCGGCCGAGATCGAGGCGCGGCTGCGCCCGGGGCTGGCCGGGACGTTCCGGTTCGAGACCTGGCCCGGGCTCGAGATCGTGGTGACGCCGAGCTTCATCCGCGATCGCTCGGGCGACGCGATCGAGGTCAAGGGCATCGCCGATCCCGACGAGGCCAGGCGCATGATCGAGGAGGAGAACGCGCGGGTCGCGGCCGAGCGCGGCGACCAGGGCGGCGACGAGGACGACGACGAGGCCGACGACGACGACGACGACGACGACGAGGACGACGACGCCGCCGCCGACGACGACGAGGCCGACGACGCCGAGGCCGACGACGACGAGGCCGACGCCCCGCCGCGCGCCGAGCGCGTCGCCGCCGCGCTCGCGATGATCGAGCGCGCGCGCCGGCTGGCGCCGGACGACGAGGACACCCAGTTCACCCACGCGATGCTCGCGATCGACGCGGAGCGCAGCGGCATGCCCGGCACGCTGGACGACATCCTCGCGGCGCTGCCGACGTTCGGCCCGTCGGTGCGGATCAACGTCGCGGTGCGGCTCGGCAAGCTCGACCATCCGCGGTTTGCCGAGGCGGTCGATCTCGTGCTCGGCGACACGCTGCCGTCGCGGATCGTCGCGGATCGCACGACCGCGCTCGGGGGCGGCGCCGCGATCGCGTCGTACGGCGACGTCGCGCAGGAGCTGTTCGCCGAGCTCGGCGAGGCGATCCTCGAGCACGCACCCGATCGGATGACCCGGCTGGCGCCGTTGTTGCCGCCCGACGTCGGCCTGCTGAGCGCGCTCGCGTGGAAGGCGATCCAGGCCGAGCAGCGCGACCACGCGATCGTGCTCTACGATCGCCTGCTCCAGCTGCCGATCCCCGAGGCCGGCCAGCTGCGCGGCAACTACCTGCGCGCGCTGAACAACGCGTGCATCCAGGCCCACGCCGCGAAGGCGTACGAGGCCGCGGTGCAGATCGCCGACCGCGCGCAGCCGGTCGCGCACGAGAATCCGTACATCTATCACTCGGCCGCGTGCGCGTACGCCGCCGTCGGTGACTACGCCAAGGCGTTCCAGCAGGTCAAGCTCGCGGTCGAGCACGACTACGATCACCTCGGCAAGGTCGAGGTCGACAGCGATCTCGGGCCGCTGCTCGAGTGGCCCGAGTTCAAGGCGCTGTTCCGCGACTGGCGCGCGAGCAAGGAGGGCAACTGATGTCGGACGTCGTGGTCCACGGGTTGTCGGCGCGGCAGGGCGAGACGGCGTTCGCGTTCATGGTGCTGCGCATGCACGCGCCGATGCCGCGCAGCCAGCTGGTCGAGGTGCTGCGCTATCTGGCGCCGGTCGTGCCCGACGTCGACGCGTTCATCGACGAGCTGCCCGAGCAGCTCGAGGAGGCGATGCAGATCATCGGCCTGCCGTGGGTGCCGCCCGAGGCCGGCCACGCGGTCGACGCGCAGCGCCGGCTGATCGAGACCACCGCCGCGGTCGGCGTCGAGGAGGCGTGGTTCTTCCAGACCGGAACCAGCCTGCCCACGCTCGACGACGACGAACCACAAGACGACGAGGACGAGGACATCGACGACGAGGGCATGCAGACCCGCGAGCAGCCGCGCGCCGAGACCACCGACGACTCGTGGATCACCGACGACCTGTGGGGCAACCACGACGACGTCGCGACCACCCAGCCGATCCCGCGCGCCGAGGACACCGCGAACGATGCGGACGAGGATGAGGACGACGAGGACGACGAGGACGACGACGACGAGGACGGGGACGAGGCCGACGCCTGGACGTTCGGCCCGCCGCCTCAGGCCGCGGCCGTGCGGTTCCCGGTCGACGGCTATCCGGAGATCCTCGAGCAGCTCGACTGGGAGGACTTCGGCATCGCGTTCAAGCTCGCCGGACCGGCGCGGCCGGGCGAGGGCACCGTGCTGCTCGCGTTTCACACGCTGTGGCTCGCGCCGTACGGCGGTCGCTACCGCAACGCGTCGGTGACGTTCGACCGCACGCACCACGCCGCGCACCTGTGGGTCGATCGCTTCGCGGTGCCGTGCTCGGCCGCGGAGCAGGTCCATCACCTGCTGTGGATCCTGAGCAAGCTCGACGAGGTCGTGCCGGTCGTGCGCGCGCGGTTCGCGGGCGCGACGATGGCGCAGAAGTACGGCGGCCTCATGGGCGACACCGGCGAGCCGTTCGTGCTCGGCGGCAACCCGCTGATCGCGGTGCACGCCGAGGGCGGTGAGGCCGCGGTCGATGCCTGGATCGCGCAGCAGACCGACTGGTCGAACGCGGAGCTGGCGTTCATGCTGCGCGAGCTCGCGATCGAGATCGTGACGAGCGGGCCGGCCGAGGCGGAGGACGGCGAAGCGGGAGCCGACGACGGCGAACAGGTCGACGCCGTGTTCGACGACGAGGACGACGACGACGACGACGATGACGACGACGATGACGACGAGGGCGACGACGACGACGACGACGACGAGGACGACGAGGACGACGAGGACGATGACGACGACGATGACGAGGCGGAGGGCAACGCGGACGAGGACCGCGGCCGTCACATCGCGAGCCACGCTGGCGAGGTGCTGACCGCGCGCGCGCTCGCCGGCAAGCTCGATCCGCGGGTGGCCGAGCAGCTGCTGGCGGTGCTGGCACAGCCGCAGCGTTACGAGCATCGCCGCGCGGCGGTGGTCGGCGTGATGGCGGCGTTGCGCTACCGGCCGGCGGTGCCGGCGATGGTGCGCATCCTCGACGAGACGCCGATCGAGAACATGCTCGACTCGGTCGGCAAGGAGGACTTCATCGTCGCGGTCAGCCGCGCGCTCGGCGCGATCGGCGATCCGGCGGCGATCCCCGCGCTCGCGCGGGTCGTGACCGCGGCCGGCGATCACAACGATGCGCCGCGTCCGGCGGCCGCGCAGGCGCTGGCGTCGTGCCTGGCGGCGGCGCCCGAGCCGCGCGAGCTCGACGATGCCGTGCTCGCCCAGCTGCGCGCGACGATCCGTGACTCCGCCGACGACGACGTGATCGCCGAGGCGGAGCTCGCGTATGGCCGGATCGCGGGCGCGCTCGGCCCGGCGCAGCGCGGCGACGCACGCCGCGAGCTCGAGCAGCTCGAGCTCGACCAGGATGCGTCGATCGCCGTGCTGGCCTACAAGGCCGCGCTCGTGCTCGCCGGCGCGCAGGTCGACACCGCGGAGCTCGCGCCGCTGCTCCACGGCGCGCTCACCGAGCTCGAGTACGACCACGAGTACACGGTCAAGGCGGTGCGGGTCGCGCTGCGGGTCGGCGAGGTCGTGCCGGCGTGCGTCGATCCCGACGACCTGGTATGGCTGACCCGCATGCCGGAGCCAGACGTGCGCGCGCAGGCGCACGCGCTGCTCGCCAGGCTCGGCCGTCCGCTCGCGCCGGCCGCGGTGTACGACGGCGCGTCGGCCCGCGAGCTCGACGATGCCACGCTGGTGCGCGCGATCGCAGCGCCCCACGTGGTCGGCCGCGCCGCGCTGATCGCCGAGGCCGGCCGGCGCGAGCTCGCGGCCGCGCTGCCCGCGATCGTCGCCGCGGCCGACGACGTGATCGCGCGCGCCCGGACCGGCCGCGCGAACCTGCTCGATCACGATCGCGCCACGCTGGCGGCCGCGGTGCGCGCGCTGCGCGCGCGGCTCGACGACGCGGCGATCTCGGTGTTCGATCGCATGCTGCGCCACTCCAACAGCAACGTGAAGTGGGCGCTGCTCGAGGACCCGCCGGCCGACGAGCGGCTGATCGGCGGCATGTTCCACGTGCTCGGCGAGCGCTGGGGCTGGCAGGAGAACACCGCCGAGCGGTGGCTCGCGCAGTTCCAGGGCACGGCCGCGTACGAGGCCGCGCGCGCGGGCGCGCAGCTGACCGACGACGATCGCGACACGAACTAGTGATCGATCCCGAGCAAGACTACGAGCTCGAGCTCGAGCTCGACGAGCCCGACGATCCGCCGGCGCTGGCGCGCAAGCTCGCCGCGCGGCTCGAGGTCGCGCTCGACTCGCTGCCGCCGATCGAGCTGCGCAAGCGCTCGATCGACGCCCGGCGTGGCCGCGTGCGGTTTCACCTCGTGGTCGGCGCCGCCGCACCCGTCGCGGCGCTCGGCGGCGCGCCGCTGCGCGACACCGCCGGCCCGCCGGTCGTGATCGTCGGCGCCGGGCCGGCCGGGATGTTCTGCGCCTACGAGCTGGCGCGCGCCGGCGTGCGCGCCGTGATCGTCGATCGCGGCAAGCCGGTGCAGGCGCGCCGCCGCGACCTCAAGGGCCTGACCCGGCATGGCGTGGTCGATCCGGACTCGAACTACTGCTTCGGCGAGGGCGGCGCGGGGACGTACTCCGACGGCAAGCTGTACACGCGCTCGCACAAGCGCGGCGACGCGCGCGACGTGATCGAGATCCTGGTCGCGCACGGGGCGCCGCGCGACATCCTGATCGACGCGCGTCCGCACATCGGCTCGAACCGCCTGCCGAAGCTCATCACCGCGCTGCGCGAGCACCTCGCCGCGGTCGGCAGCGAGATCCGGTTCGGCTCGCGCGCGACCGAGCTGATCGCGCGGGACGGCCGCGCGATCGGCGTGCGCACCGAGCACGACGAGCTGATCGGTCGTGCGGTCGTGATCGCGACCGGCCACTCGGCGCGCGACGTCCACGGCCTGCTCGCGCGCGCCGGTGTGCGGCTCGAGGCCAAGGCGTTCGCGCTCGGCGTGCGGATCGAGCATCCGCAGCCGCTGATCGATCGCATCCAGTACGGCCGCGCCGCCGGCCACCGGCGCCTGCCGGCCGCGGCGTATCGCCTCGCGTACACGCCGGCCGACGGCCGCGGGGCGTTCTCGTTCTGCATGTGCCCGGGCGGCTGGATCGTGCCCGCGGCGACCGAGCCCGACGGCGTGGTGGTCAACGGCATGAGCCTGTCGCGGCGCGACTCGCCGTTCGCGAACTCGGGGCTCGTGGTGTCGGTCGAGCCGCGCGACTTCGGCGGTGGCGCGCTCGCCGGCGTCGAGCTGCAGCGCCGGCTCGAGCGCGCGGCAGCCGAGGCCGGGGGCGGCGCGCTGGTCGCGCCCGCGACCCGCGCGACCGACTTCGCGCGCGGCAAGGGATCCTCGACCGTGCCGCGCTCGAGCTACCAGCCCGGCCTCGCCGCCGGCGACGTCGCGGCCGTGCTCGACACGACCGGCCTGCCGATCGCGGCGCGGCTGCGCGAGGCGCTCGCCGTGTTCGATCGCCAGATGCGCGGCTACCTTACGGACGAGGCCGTGCTGGTCGGCGTCGAGTCGCGCACGTCATCGCCGGTGCGCGTGCCGCGCGATCCCGAGCGGCTCGACTCGCCGGACCTCGCCGCGCTGTATCCGTGCGGCGAGGGCGCGGGCTACGCCGGCGGCATCGTGTCGGCCGCGCTCGACGGCATGCGCGTCGCGCGCGCGATCATCTCGCGATCGTGAAGCGCAGCTCGCCGCCGAGCCGGGTCGCGAACAGCCGGTCGAGGTCCTCGCTCGCGACCACGCCGATCAGCGGATAGCCGCCGGTCGTCGGATGCTCGGGACCGAGCACGATCGGCTGGCCGTCGGGCGGCACCTCGATCGCGCCGCGCACCATCGGCCGCGAGCGCTCCACGAACCCGGCGCGCCGCGCGAGCGCCGGGCCATACAGCCTGGTGCCGACGCGATCGCTCGCCGGCAACACGCGATACGGCGCCGAGCCGAGCGCGGCGAGCGCGCCCGCAGCGAACGCATCGCCGTCGGGGCCGGGCAGCACGCGGAGCGGCGCCGCGTCGTGCCATGGCGCGACCTCGCGCGGCGCGATCGCCGGCGCGTCGCCGACCGCCAGCTCGTCGCCGGTGCGCACGATCGGTCCGAGCCTGGCCGAGACCAGCGCGCCGCGCCCGCCGAGCAGCACCGGCGCCGCGATCCCGCCGCGCACCGCGAGGTAGGCGACCCGGCGCGGCGCGCTCGCGAGCTCGATCGCCTCGCCGGCCGCGGCGGTCCACGCGCGCGCGTCGCTCGCGACCGCGAGCTCGCGGTCGGCGCGCACGACGAGCCGGCCGAGCACCTCGAGCGCAGGGCTGCCGTCGGGGTTGCCGCACCGGCGATTGGCCGCGACCAGCAGCGCGGGCGCGAGCGCACCGCCGGGCGGGATCGCCTCGTGCATCCGCCCCGGCCGGCCGAGGTCCTGCACGGTGACCAGGCCCGCGACGCGCACCGCGATCACGCGCGGAACCTCACGCGGTCGCCGATCCGGAGGCGCGGGCCGCGCTCGTCGAACATCGGCCCGTCGGTCACGCGGCCGATCAGGTGCCAGCCGCCGGGCGAGTCGAACGGATAGACCGCGGTATAGCCGGCGGCGATCGCGAGCGTGCCGGCCGGGACACGCGTCCGCGGCGTCGCGCGGCGGGGCAGGGCGAGCCGCGGATCGAGCCCGGCGAGGTACGCGAAGCCGGGCTGGAAGCCCATGGTCTCGACGACGTACGCGCCCGCCGCGTGCGCCGCGATCACCTCGTCGACCGACCGCGCGACCGCGCGCGCGACCGCGTCGAGGTCCTCGCCGTCGTACACCACGCGCAGCTCGAGGTCGCGCACCGGCTCGGCGACGTCCGCGAGCCCGCCGAGCGCCGCGATCTGCGCGGCGTCGTACGCCGGCGCCGCCGCGAAGTACGCCGCGACGTCGTCGCGCGCGACCACCACGTCGATCACGCCGGGCCAGGCGCGCACCGCGCGCACGATCGCGCGCACCGGCACGCCGGCCGGCCGGGGAAACCGGATCGCGCGGTCGCCGAGCGGCTCAACCACCGAGCGCCTCGCGCACCGCGCGCGCGATCGCGAGCGCGCCCGGCGTGTCGGCATGCATGCAGATCGTGTCGTGATCGGCGGCGAGCCGCTGCGCCTGAGCCGCGGCCGCCGCCGGATCGACGATCAGCGCGCCGGGCTCGCCGCGCGGCACGAGCGAGCCGTCGGGGCGCAGCGCGCGATCGGCGAAGCCCTCGCGCAGGTAGCGCAGCCCGCGCGCGGCCGCGACGTCGTGCAGCGCGCCGCGCGGCGGGCCGATCACGCCGACCGCGTCGCCGAGCGCCGCGCGCGCCGCGCCGAGCACGGTCTCGGCGAGCTCCTGCGAGCGGGCCGCGTCGTGATAGAGCGCGCCGTGCGGCTTGACCCACAGCACGCGCCGGCCGGCCGAGCTCGCCGCGACCGCCAGCGCGGCGCACTGCGCCTCGATCGCCGTGGCGAGCGCGTCGTGCGCGATCGCGATCGATCGCCGGCCGAAGCCCTCGCGATCGGGATACGACGGATGCGCGCCGAGCTGCTGGCCCGGGCACGCCGCGATCACGCGCGCCATCGACGCCGCGTCGCCGGCGTGACCGCCGCACGCGATCGCGAGCACGTCGACCAGCTGCCACAGCTCGGCCGGCTCGTCGTCGCGCTCGCCGGCGTCGAGGTTGAGCAGCGGCCGGGTCACGTCGCCTCGCGGCGGATCCCCTCGCGCACGCCGACCTTGGGTTGCCAGCCGAGCAGCGCGTGCGCGCGATCGCTCTCGTAGCGCAGCCGCGCCAGCGCCGACCTCAGGCGATACACCGCGACTGGGCTCTGCCGGCCGAGCGCGCCGAGCGGGTACTCGCTGAGCTTGCCGAGCGCGAACACGACGGGCCGCGGCACCTTCACGACCCGCCGCGTGCCGCCCGCCAGATCGAGCACGTCCTGCTGGGTGAGGTGCTCGGGGTCGATGATCTGGATGACCTCGCCGTGCGTGAGCTTCTTGTCGATCGCGCGCAGGATCGCGTCGACCACGTCCTCGATGTAGACCAGCGGCAGCTCGAGCTTGCCGTCGCCGAGCACCAGCCAGCGCCCGCCCGCGTTGCGCGCCACGGCGCCGTTGATCAGCGGGATGCCGCCGCCGAAGATCTGCCCGGGCCGGAGGATCACGCAGGGCAGGCCGGCCTTCGCAGCGTCGACCACGAGCTGCTCGGCCTCGAGCTTGGCGCGGGTGTACGCGCCGCGCTCGTCGGGGCGCGGCTCGAGCGCCGCGGCCTCGCTGACCGGCCCGTTGCCGGCCGAGCCCGCCCAGTCGATCACCGACATCGACGAGATGTGCACGAGCTGCTTCACGCCGTGGCGCTTGCACGCGTCGATCACGTTCTGCGTGCCGACCACCGTCCCGCCCTTGTGCTCGGGCCAGCCGCCCTTCATCGTGGCGCCGACGTGGATCACGATCTCGCCGCCCGCGATCGCGCGATCGACCGCGGCGGGGTCGCCGAGGTTGCCGAAGCAGTACTCGACGCCCTCGACCGGCCGTGTCGGGATCCGGCGCACGAACACGCGCACCCGCTTGCCGTCGGCGACCAGCCGCCGCACCAGCGCCTTGCCGACCGAGCCCGACGCGCCGGTGACGACGAACGGCACGCGCGGCGCGCAGGTGAACGCGGCGAGCTGCGCCGCGTGATCGGCGTCGGCCGCACGCGCGATCTTCTCGACCCAGTGCACGACCTGCGCCGCGTCCTCGACCGTGACCGGCGGCGGTTCACCCTCGGCGAGCCGGCGGTAGAAGTCGGCGATCAGGTCGCGCAGCCCCTGATAGGCCTGGACCTCCTTGCGCACGAACTTCCACACGCCGATCGGCACGTCGATCAGCGGCTGGATCGAATCGGCGAACGCGTTGACCAGGCGCTCGGCGGCCTTGGGCAGCGGCGTCGAGCTGCGCTTGCCGTGGAACATCGCGAACAGATCGACGCGCAACACGCCGCGCGTGCCGTGGATGATCAGCTGCGACTGCATCGGCCGCACGTTCCACGACAGCTGGAACTGGCCGAGCCCGCGCTGGCAGCGCACCAGCGCGCGCCACTCGTCGAACGCGAGGTTGGGATCGCCGCCGAGCGAGCGCCACGACGCGTCGACCTCCTCGATCGAGCCGAGCAGCTCCTGGATCAGGTACAGGCAGTGCACGCCGATGTCGCGGAACGGATAGCCGGCGTCGCGGTACCACGGCGGCAACGGACCGCCCTCGTACGGCGGATACTCCGAGCCGCGCAGGATGTCGACCGACACGACCTGGCCGAGCGCGCCGGCGCGCACCAGATCGAGCGCGCGCTTGACCTGCGGGTCGTAGAGCAGCGAGTGGTTGACCGTCGCGACCAGTCCCTTGTGGCGCGCGACCCGGCCGATCTCGAGCGCGTCGGCCTCGTCCTCGGCGATCGGCTTCTCGATCAGCACGTGGCAGCCGCGCGCGAGCGCGTCGAGCGCGACCCTGGCGTGCGCCGCCGGCGGGGTGAGCACGTGGATCACGTTGGCGCCGGCCGCGACCAGCGCCGCGAGATCGGGGTAGGCCCTGGTGCCCCACTTCTCGGCGTTTGCCTGGGCGCGCGCGGCGTCGAGGTCGGTGATGCCGACGAGCTCGACCGCGGGCGCGAGCTTCTTGACCGCCGCGACGTGGAACTCGCAGATGTTGCCGGCGCCGACCATGCCGGCGCGAAGGGTCGCGTTGCTCATGCCGTCTTCCTCTGTGCAAGCTCGTCGACCGTGCGCGCGACTTGTGCCACGCGGGCCGACCAGGTCTCGTCGATCATCGCCGCCGAGCGGGCGCGGCGCGCCGCCGGCCCGGTCTCGTCGAGCGCGCGCTCGATCGCCGCGACGAACTCGTCGCGCGTGGTCGCGACCCGCGCGTGCGCCGGATAGCGCGCGACCTCCGGCACGGGCGTCGACACCACCGGCAGCCCGGCCGACAGGTACTCGCGCAGCTTGAGCGGGTTGACGAACGTCATGCGCTCGTCGATCCGGTACGGGATGATGCCGACGTCGAAGCCCTTGCAGTACGCCGGCAGCTGGTCGTGGCGGCGCTGGCCGAGCAGGTGAACGTTGGCCAGGCCGCGCACCGGCGAAACGTCGTCGAGCTGCTGGCCGATCAGCGCGATCGACCAGCCCGGGCGCGCGCGCGCGACGTGCGCCACGAGGTCCAGGTCGACCCAGTCGCGCAGCGTGCCGTAGAAGCCGATGCGCGGGCCGGGCAGCGCGGCGAGATCGGCCGGCACCGCGGTCGCGTCGTCGAGCGCGCGCGCGAACAGCGCGTGGTCGACGCCGTGCGGCGACACGAACGTGTGCGGGTTCAGCGCGCGCTTGGCGTCGGCGAGCGCGCCGTTGATCGCGAACACCGCGTCGACCTTGGCGAGCAGCGCGCGCTCGGCGCGCTCGGTGTGCGCGCGGTCGAGATAGCCGAACATCGACCACTCGTCGACGCAGTAGTACACCGCGAGCTGCTCGCCGAGCGTGCCGACGTAATCGGCGACGTTGGGCAGGAACGTCCAGAGCTGGAACTCGCGGATCCCGAGCCGCAGGCGCCACGCGCGGATCGTCGCGCGCAGGATCTGGCGGTTGAGCGCGCGCGCGACCGCGCTGTGCGGCAGAGGGAGCACGACCGGGGTGGCGATCCAGAGATCGTGCTCGACATGCTGCGGTCCGCGCGCGAGCTCGCCGAGCTTGCGACGGATCTTGCCGAGATCGCGTCCGCTCGATAACTTCGGGGTACGCGTGCCGATCGAGTTGAGCCAGAGCACGCGCCGGGTTCTTGCAAGCTCGCGCAGGACGTGATGATTCGAGGTCGGGTCCTCGTGCCAGTCCTTGGCGAATGCAACGATCGGCGTGGTCACGGTCTTACGCGACAAGTTACTACGCGCCGCGCACGCTGTGGGCTCGCGTTGGGCTGTGCGATCGCGCCCTTGTGTGCGCCGGCGCTCGGGTGCAAGAAGCCCGATCCCGGCGCCGACCTGCAGATCCTCGACGCCAGCGCGCGGCTCCGGAGCGACGAGCCGTTGCCGCGCAGCTCGCCGTACTTCGACGGCACCCGCGTGGCGCTCGCGCTCGCCCGCGGCGAGGTGCTCGGCCTCGAGGTCTGGCATCGCGATGGCGCGCCGGTCACGCTGACGATCGACGGCGCACGCGTCGAGGCGTTCGCGACCGTCGCGTATCGAGTGGTCCGGCCGTCGACCGCGCTGTACGGCGGCAGCCGCGGCGCCGGGCGCTACCCCGATGGCCTCGTCGCGGCCGCGGCGCCGACCTCGGATCCGGCCTATCTCGCGATCACCGCGGAGGGCACGCCCGGCGATCACGCCGGCACGCTGACCATCGGGGCGCGCGCGATCCCGGTGACGCTGGCGATCGCGCCGGTCGTGCTGCCGCCGCCGCCGATCGCGGCGTGGGCGTACTACGACGCGCACGAGCTCGGCGGCGTCGACGAAGCGCCCAGCGATCGCGAGCGCGCGTGCATCGCGATGTTCCGCGCGCGCGGCGTGCTGCTGTCGCCGGATCTGCCGGTCGCGGCGTGGCCGGCGCGGCGCGCGCTGCTCGCCGGCTCGCCGCTGGTCCCCGCGGTGGTCGCCGACGACCCGGCGCGGATCGGCGACGACGTGCGCGCGTGGATCGCGGCGACCGACGGCACCGGCCAGCTGCCGTTCGCGATCCCGATCGACGAGCCGCACGACGCGCGCGCGAGAGAGCGGGTGCGCGCGCTCGGCGAGGCGGCGCACGCCGCGGGCGCCGGACCGAGTCGCTTCCTGTTCGCGGTGACCGACGATCCGCGCCCCGAGTACGCCGGCGCGGTCGATCTGCTGATCACGCTGCACGCCCGGCTCGCCGACGACGGCACGCGCTGGACCTACAACGGCGCGCCGCCGCGCGCCGGCGCGATGGTGCTCGACGCCGAGCCGCCGGGCATGCGGACCTGGGGCTGGATCGCGTACCGCTACAAGATCCCGCTGTGGTACGTGTGGGACGCGCTGTACTGGCACGATCGCCACCATCACAAGACCGCGGCGCTCGATCCGGCGCGCGACGCGGTCAGCTTCGACGACGGCGACGACCGCGGCAACCTCGACGGCGTGCTCGCGCTGCCCGGGGATGCCGTCACGCCGTGCCTGCCGACCCTGCGGCTCGAGGCGCTGCGCCGCGGCCTGGAGGATCGCCAGCTGCTCGAGCTCGCGGCGCGCTGTGATCGCGCCGCGACCGACGCGATCGCCGAGCGGATGGTCCCGCGCGCGCTCGGCGACGCGACCGCCGAGCCGGCGTGGCCGAGCGATCCGGCGGCGTGGGAAGCGGCGCGCCGCGAGCTGCTCGCGATCGCGACTCGCTGCGCTGCTACGGCACCATCACCGTGAATGTCTTGCGCACCGGGCCCCAGGTCAGGTCGAACGTCGTGGTGCCGGCGCTCGATGCGATCACGGTCAACGGCCGCACGACGCCGATCTCGTTCGCGAGGTAGATCTTGGCGATCGAGGGATCCGCGACCGTGAACGTGGGCCTGGGTCCGAGCCCGACGATCGGGCGGCCGTCCGCGTCGGTGGGAATCAGGTAGATCGTCTTGCCGATGTCGTCGATCTGGAGCGACACCGTCGAGGTGTCGCTCCCGTTGATCGTGAAGTCGGCGATCGCGCTCGGGTCGACCACGTCGAGCACCATCGTCCCGTGAGGTGCGGAGAGCTCGCCCTCGCCGACCCGCGTGCCGGTCGCGACGCACCCGCACGTGGGATCGTAGCTGCCGTCGGTGGTGCCGGCGGCGAGCGCGAGCGCGGCGTTGCCCGCGAGAGGGCTGCCCTCGGCGGCCGTGCTGGCCTGATCGATCACGATGCTCGCCTGCGCGAACGCCTGCACGGGTGATGGCACGTCGCGAAACTTCGCGCTGGGATCGAGGTCGACCGCACGCGACGCGAACAACGCGGTCGACCCGACATCCACGACCGGGATCGTCACGCTGGTCGAAGCTGCGCCGTCTCCGGTGACGTCGACCACCGCGGTCCCGGCGGCGACCCCGGTCAGCACGAACGCGCCGCCGCCGACGTCGGAGACGGTCACGGCGCCGCCCGACGCGTGCACCGAGAGCGACATCGGGGTCGTGCCGCCGAAGCAATCGGGGTCGGCGGTGTTCTCGCACTCGGTCTCCTGGGTCGTGAAGCGCTGGGCGAGCCCGACGCCGAGCGCAGGTCCCGACGAGGGATCGATCGTCAGGTCCTCGTACGACGTGCAGGCGGCAAGAAGCAGTAACCAGGTCACGCGGGGCACGACCGCCCGATCAGCAGCTTCCGTGCCGGTCGGACCGCCGCGAAATCACGTCGCGACGCACACGAGAAGTCGAGACCGACCGCGATCGCGATGTCAGGGCGGCTACTCGACCAGCACCGCGCCGGCGATCTTGCTCGCACCGAGCTGCTCGATCGCGCGGCGCAGGTCACGCGAGGTGGAACGTCGCGCGCGGGTCGCGAGCACCACCGCGTCGGCCGCGTCGGCCATGAGGTTCACGTCGGCCGAGCCCAGCACCTGCGGCGCGTCGATCACGATGTGCTCGTAGCCGGCCAGGCGCAGCCGCTCCATCGCGATCGCGAACGCCGGCCCGTCGAGCAGCTGGGTCTTCTCGATCCGCGGGTTGACCACCGCGACGTGCAGCCACAGCTGGGGGATCTCGATCAGGCTCCACGGCAGCATCGGCTGGTTGCGGTGGGCGGCGAGCTGCTCGGCGAAGCACCACGGCGGCACGCAGCGGAACACGCTGGCGAGCTGCGGGCGGCGCAGGTGGGTCTCGGCGAGCAGCACCTTGGCGCGGCCGCACTCGGCGAGCGCGAGCGCGAGGTTGAGCGCGCAGGTCGTCTTGCCTTCGCCCTGCTGCGCGCTCGACACCACGATCACCTGCGGCCTGCCGAGCTCGAGCAGGTGGTGGCGCATCACGCGGAACGCGGCGGCGCGCTCGGAGTCCGGATCGATCACCAGCGCGAGCCGCGGATCGGGCGGCTCGTCGTCGGGCAGGTGGTGCTGGGTCAGGCCGACCTCGGGCGGTGGCCCGCTGGGCACGAGCGGACGGCGCTGCGGCGCGACCAGCGCGGTCGGCTTGCCGAACGTCGCCCCGTCGCGCGCGAGCGGCGGATCGACCCGGGTCGCGAGGTGCTCGCGGCTCTCGACCGCCTCGCCATGCTCGTCGAGCGCGACCATCGGCTGGGTGACCAGCGGCAGCGGCGCGGCGCGCGGCTGGGACGGCGGGATCTCGCCGAACCGCCCGGTGCGCTTGGTGGTCACGCGGCCTCCTGCTCGCGGTGCGGGGCCGGGCGATGGTGCTTGGGTGCCGGCGGGATCACCGCGAGCACCACGACGCCGAGCTGCTCGATATCGAACCGCCGGTTGATCCGGTCGTCGATCACCGCGAGGCCGATCGCGAGCGCGCCGCCGAGCGCGAGGAACAGCGCCATGCCGGCGAGCAGGAAGATCGTCTTGCCCGGACCGGTCGGCCGTACCGGCTTGAACGCCGGGTCGACCACCGCGAGCTGTCCGCCTTGCTCGGCGAGCTTCTGGTTCGCGTCCATCTGCGCGCGGAACACGCTGTCGGCGAGCGCCTCGACGCGCTCGCGCTGCTCGGCGACCGCGCGGCGCAGGTCGGCGTGCTCGGTCTCGAGCTTGACGACCCAGTTGGTGCCGGCGTCGGCGGCGGCCGCGTCGCTCCCCTTGGCGCTGCGCCTCTGCTCGGCCTCGATCTGCTCGTCGAGCGCGGCCAGCTCCTTCTGCAGCTTCGAGCGATCGGCTGGCGTCGCCGGGGCGATCTCGGTCTCGACGTCGGGCGGGACCTCGGCCTGAGCGTGGCGCAGCTTCTGCTGCGCCGCGGCGACCCGGTCGCGCGCGTTGATCACCGCCGGGTGCTTGTCGGTGTACCTGGTGAGCGCGTCCTCGAGCTCGCGGTTGGCGGAGGTGAGCTCGCGCTGCGCGTCGGCGACCGCGGCCTCCGCGGCGAGCTTCTCCGGGGTCGGCGGGGTCACGACCTTGATCGGCTGGTCGGGCGGGGCGTCGAGCCGGGCCTGGATGCGCGCGCGCTGGCGCTCGAGCACGACCAGCCGCGGGTCGGTGCTGGTCGCCGGCTTGGCGTTGTGCGCGCGGATCGACGCGCCCTCGCCCTGCTGGTTCGGGTCCTGCGCGAACTCGGGGTGCTTGGCGAGGAACTCGGCGAGATCCTTCTCGCGCTTGCGCAGCTCGGTGCCGGCCTCCTCCTTCTGCTGGGTCGCGAAGCTCACCGTCGCCTGCGCCTGGTCGTTGCGCAGCGCCTCGTCCTTGTCCTGCAGCAGCTTGGTCAGCCGCTCCGTGACCTCCTTGGCGCGCTCGGGATCCGGGTCGGTGTAGGTCAGGCGAAACGCGTTGGCGCCGCGCGCCTCGAACCGGACCTGGGTGCGCAGCTTGTCGATCGCGAGCTCGGGGTCCTTGATGTCGGGGTACGGGTTCAGCTTGGGATCGCCGACGATCTGCGCGAGCTGCGCGCGCGCGAGCAGGAGCTCGCGGAAGCGATCGCCGATGCTGCGCTGCGCGACCTCCTCGCGATTCTGCAGCAGGCTCGACTGGATGCGCTCCTGATAGAACAGGGTCGCCCACGACTGATAGGTCCGCGCCCGGGTCATCGCCACCGCGAGCGAGAGCCCGCCGCCGACCACCCCGAACAGCGCGACCAGCCACCAGTAACGCAGCGTCTTGCCGGCCAGATCGCCTAGCCGTTGCAGTCGGTCGCGCGGTGTCATCGGTGCGATCGCCATCTCGAAAACGATGGTACACGACGCCGCGCTGCGCCACGCGCCTGCAGCGAGCCCACGCCGTCACCTGCGAATCCGGGTACATGGCCGAGCACCGGCAGACCGAGGCGCGTGACGTCCTCGGTGTCGTGGACGCGCGCATCGAACGCGCCTACCACGAGCGCCGCGCCGAGCAGCGAGCACACGCCGATCACGACGCCGATCAGCGCGAGCAGGAACGTGCGATTGGGCGGGCGCTCCGGCCGGTTCTCCTCGACGACGTCGATCGAGAGATCGAGCCCGGCCGCCGCGATCCGATCGGCGAGGCTGTCGCGCGACACCGCGATCTGATCGAGCCGCTTCTGCGCGCTGCGCTGCTCGGCCGCGAGCTCCGCGACCTCGAGGCCGAGCCCGGCCGCGACGTCGTCGTGATGGTCGGCCGCGGCCTTGGCCTGCGCCGCGAGCTTCTCGGCCTGGCTGCGCGCGAGGTCGGCGACCCGCTGCGACAGGCTCGTGCGCAGCGCGTCGATCTCCGCGACCAGCTGCTTGGTGAGCTGACCGAGGTGCTCCTGCTGGGTCTCGATCACGATCGCGGCGAGATCGCGCGCGATCTCGTACGCGCGGTCGGGATCCTTGTCGACGTAGGACAGGCCGATCCGCGCGGAGCGATCGTTGCTGTCGGCGTTGAGGAACGTGTTCTTCCACACCTGGACGTCGAGCTGCTCGTGGAAGCTCTCGAGCGCGTACTCCATGCCGAGCTTCTTGCGCAGCGGGAACAGGTCGCGGCGCTCGATCAGCTCGCGCACCTTGCCGTCGGGCAAGAGCACGCCGTCGACGAACTGGCGCAGCTCGTCGACCGGCAGGTCGTGGCTCTTGCCCGCCATCGAGCCCTGGGTGAGCGCGAGCACGACCTCGGCCTCGTACTGCGGCGTGCGGGTCGCGATCTTGTAGACGAGCAGCGCCGTGATCGCGCCACCGAGCAGCAGGACCGGCAGCGGTCGCACCTTGGTGCGCCGCCGGATCCGCCGCAGCTCCTCGATCATCGCGCCGCGGTCGACCCCCTCGGCCTCGAACCAGGCGTCGTTGTCGACGTCCACCGCAACAAGCTAGCACGCGCCGCGACCAGCACGGCGTACAAGGCGCTCGCGCTCGCGGCCCAGCCGCCGCGCGCGCCGAGCCGCGCGACCTCGGCGGGATCGTAGTGCTCGCCGAGCGCGTGCGTCAGCGCCACGGCGAGCGCGCCCGCCTCGCGCGGCGGCACCAGCGCGCCGAGCGCGTCGCTCGTGATCAGATCGGGCACGCCGCCGACCCGCGTCGCGATCACGCGGCGGCCGCTGGCGAGCGCCTCGAGCACCACGTTCGGCGTGCCCTCGCTGTGGCTCGGCAGCACGATCACGTCGGCGGCGGCCATCCACAGCGGCACGCGGTCGAGCGGCTGTGGCCCGACCAGGCGCGCGCCGGTCGCGCCGAGCTGGCGCTCGAGCTCGCCGCGCAGCGGGCCGCCGCCGACCAGCGCGAGCGTCGCGTCGGGCCGGGCGCGCGCCACCTCGGGCCACGCCCGCGCCAGGTCGAGCACGCCCTTCTCCGGCTTGAGGTTGCCGACATAGACCGCGAGCGGACCGGCCGGCAGGCCGAGCTCGGCGCGCGCGGCGGCGCGATCGCGCGGGAAGAACAGCTCGCCGTCGACCCCGTTCATCACGATCGCGACGCGCTCGCGCGCCACCCCGAGCTCGACCGCCGCGTCGGCGAGCGGGCGCGACACCGCGACCACCCGCGCCGCGCGCGGCAGCGCCCACGCGGTCAGCCGGCGCGGGCCGGGTAGCTTCGCGATCACGTTGATATCGGAGCCGTGCAGCTTCACCACCGCGGGCACGCCGAGCTGGCGCGCTGCGATCACCGCGGCGAAGCCGTCGGGGTAGGCCCACGACCCGAGCACGACGTCGACCTTGCCGCGGTAGCGCGCGACCGCCGGCGCGATCGACGCCGCGTACAAAGGACCCCACGCGGCGTGGGCGAGGCGCGGCACGAACAGCGTGCGCGGATGCACCACCGCGAGCCCGCCGATCGTCTCGCGCGCCGGGACCGCCGCGAGCTTGCCGGCGCTCGACCAGCGCGCGATCAGGCCGGCGCCGGGAAACCACGGGATCGTCGCCATGATCTCGAGCTCGCAGTGCGCGCGCAGCGCCTCGAACTGCTGGCGGTTGAACGGCGCCGACAGCGGCTCGGCGGCGTTCGGGAAGATCTTCGTGATCGCGAGGACGCGCAATTAGATGTTGAAGACCTTGTCCATCCTCAGCAGCTTGAAGATCGCCAGCGGCTGGTCCTTGG
>DATJAE010000130.1:0-17164 GCA_035516595.1 Kofleriaceae bacterium
TCTGGAGCTGGAGCTCGTCGACCAGACGGCGCAGCTCGTCCCACCCCGAGGCTCGATCGTTCGTGGTTTGCGTCATGGCCTGGCCCGGTGCACTCGCCGTTCCAGGCTTGGCGCGTCGCTTGCTGCACCGCGATGTATGACGGCACAGGAAACGACCCTTCGCGCGCGCGACCTGATGGAGCGCGACCTGATCACGGTGTCCCCGGAGACCCGCATCCTGGACATCCACCGGCTGTTCACCGAGGAGGAGATCCACGGCGCGCCCGTGGTGGGCGAGGACGGGGAGGTGCGCGGCGTGCTGTCGTCGCTCGACCTGCTCCGCATCGTCCAGGACGCCGTCGACCACGGCGCGGCGACCACGTCGTCGAGCTACTTCCGGGACCAGCTGCCGTACTCGGGGCCGGACTGGACCGACATGCCCGAGGACTTCCAGGATCGCATGCAGAGCCTGACCGCCGAGGATGCGATGACCAAGGACATCGTGATGGTCACGCCGGAGACGTCGGTCAGCGAGATCGCCAAGACCATGCTCGAGCATCACATTCACCGCGTGCTGGTCGGCGACGACCGCGTCCTGATCGGCGTGATCACCTCGTTCGATCTGCTGCGCGTGGTCGCG
This sequence comes from Kofleriaceae bacterium, assembly GCA_035516595.1. Classification (GTDB taxonomy): domain Bacteria; phylum Myxococcota_A; class Polyangia; order Haliangiales; family Haliangiaceae; genus JABFXX01. The sequence goes on from DATJAE010000130.1 coordinate 620, forward strand.
GGCTAGGCTACCGGGCTAGGCTACTGGTAGAGCAGGTCGCGCACGTGCGACCACTGCTCGACCGCGCGGCCCGGATCGCTGCGGCACAGCTCGGCGAGCGCGGCGAGCTGGCAGTGAAGCGGCTCGGCGACGTACGTCGAGAGCCGGCGCGCGAGGTACGCGAGCGTTCCGAAATCGCCGTGCGCGCACGCCCAGTCGCCGCCGATCGCCAGCTCGCCGATCGCATGCGCACGCGTCCTGGACGTTCTGGGTGTCATGGCATCACGCGGCCTGCGCCTTGTCGTGGGGTTGCGAGATCGCGGCGAGCGTGAACCCGACCCGCACCATCGCATGGGTGAAGCCGTCGTCGAGCTTGGCCGCATCGCGGGCGAGGTCGGTCAACGAGATGACGCCGATCGGGCGCCGGTCCGCGTCCACCACCGGCAGGCGATGGACCTTGGCCTCGGCCATCAGGTTTTCGGCATCGCTGATGTGCTGGTCGGGACCGACGCAGAACACGCGCGACGCCATCGCGCTGTTCACGAGGACCGACGCGAGCGGCTCGCCCCGGGTGAGCGCGGCCATGCAGATGTCGCGATCGGTGATCATGCCGGCGATCGTGCCGTCGTCGTGGACGACCGGCAGCGCGCCGCAGTCGTGGTCCCACATGAGCCGCGCGGCGACATCGAGGCCGTCGTTGACGTGACAGGTGATCGCGGGGGTTGTCATCAGGCGTTCGACGCTCACGGCAGGCTCCTTGGAGATAGCGGAATCGTTCCACTCGCCCTGGTTGCATCCGACATTCCATCCCGCGCGCCGGCAACGCACCCGAGACCGCGCAAGCTCGGCGCGCTCGGTGGTGCGAGCCGCACTGACTGCGCGCCCCTACATGGCGGCGGCCGACGACATCGCGGCACATGGCTTGCTGTACGAGATCGCATGGCGGACTACCCCGTTCAGGTCGACGTCGTCTCGCCGCCGCGGTTCGACCGCGTGCAGCTGCTGCTGCGAATCCTGCTCGCGATCGTGCTGGGCTGGCTCGGGGTCACCGCCGGCTGGCTCGTGGCGGTGCTCTACGCCACGCTGCCGATCGTCGCCGCGATCGCGATCTCGTCCGAGGGCAGCGACGCGTTCACGCGCAAGGTCGCGCCGGCGCTGTGGCGCGTCATCGCATGGCTGCTCGAGTTCTCGGGCTACATGTCGATGCTGGTGGATCGGTTCCCGACCTACGAGGACCACGCAGTGAAGCCCTCGATCCGGTTCGGCGGACATCCCACCGCGGGATCCGCGCTCTCCCGGCTGATCACGTCGCTGCCGAGCGGGCTCGTGCTCGCCGTGCTGTGGTTCGTGTCGAGCATCCTGTGGGTGATCGCGGCGGTGTTCGTGCTGGTCGGCGCGCCGATGCCACCGGCGATCCTCGCGTACCAGCGCGGCATGCTGCGCTGGCAGGCGCGCCTGGTCGCGTATCACGCCTCGCTGATCGACGAGTACCCGCCGTGGTCGTTCGACACCGACGTGCCGGCCGCGCCGATCGCGTCGGCAGGTGCGCGATGAAGGCGCTCGTGACGTACGGCTCGAGGCGCGGCGGCACGGCCGCGATCGCCGCCGCGATCGCCGACGTGCTGCGCGCCGAGGGCCACGAGGTCGATTGCGTGCCGGTCGCGCGGGCGAGCGGGATCGCGCGCTACGACGCGATCGTGATCGGCGGCGCGCTGTACGCGCATCGCTGGCCGGGCGCGGCGCGGCGCTTCGTGCACCGCCACGCCGACGTGCTGCGCGCTCGCCCGGTCTGGCTGTTCTCGAGCGGGCCGCTCGACGATTCGGCTTCGCGCGGCGAGATCGCGGCGGTGCCCTCGGTCGCCCGCCTGCTCGCGCACGTCGGGGCGCGCGGCCACGCGACGTTCGGCGGTCGGCTCGCGAACGACGCCAAGGGCTTTCCCGCGTCGGCGATGGCGAAGACCCGCGCCGGCGACTGGCGAGACTGGGGCCGCATCCGGTCGTGGGCCGGCGACGTCGCGCGCGACCTCGCGGCGCGGCCGTACACCGTGCCGTTCGTGCCGGTGCACAAGGACGTCGCGCTGGCGACCCTGTGCCTGGCGACCGGCGCGAGCGCGCTGGCCGGCGGCCTCGCGCTGATCGCCGGACCGGATGGCCGGTACGTCCGCACGCCGGTCAGCCTGCTGCGGCACGCGCCGTTCGGGTCGTTCCTGGTCCCCGGCGTGATGCTGTTCGTGATCGTCGGGCTCGCCAACCTGATGGCCGGGATCATGGTGCGCCGTCGCCACCCGTGGGCCACCGAGGCCGCGTTCGGAGCAGGGCTCGTGCTGTGGGGCTGGATCGTCAGCGAGATGCTGATGCTGCGAGCCGGCCAGCTGCACGAGCTGATCTACCTCGCGGTCTCGCTCGCGATCATGGGCCTGGCGCTGCTCCGCCATCACCGCGAGTCCGCAATGCCTGCGCTGCCCGGAAACGGCAACGCGCACGCTGCGTGAAGCGCGCGCGCGCGGGCGCGGAACACGCGATGCAAGCGAGGAATGCCATGACCACCAAGACCGATGCAGAGCTGAAGGAGGATGTCGGCCGCGAGCTCGCGTGGGAGACGCGGGTCGACGAGACCGCGATCGGCGTGTCGGCGAGCGGCGGCATCGTGACCTTGAACGGCACGGTGTCGACCTGGGCCGAGAAGCAGGCGGCGGAGCAAGCGGCGCACCGCGTGGCCGGCGTGCTCGATGTCGCCAACGAGATCGAGATCAAGCCGAGCTGGAACACCACGCGGTCCGACGCCGACGTCGCGCGGGCGGTGCGCGCTGCGCTCCAGTGGGACAGCCTGGTCCCCGATCGCGGGATCCGCTCCACCGTGTCGGATCACGGCGCGGTCACGCTCACCGGTACGGTGCGGACGCTGGCCGAGCGCGAGGAGGCCGAGAACCTCGTGAAGCGCGTCGCGGGCGTGCGCCATCTGATCAACCAGATCGCGATCGACGCGCCGTGCGTCGCGCCGCACGCGCTGCACGCCGCGATCAAGGCCGCGCTCGAGCGTCACGTCGCGCGCGAGGTGGATCGGATCTCGATCGACGTCCACGGCGACACCGTGGTGCTGACCGGCGCGGTCGGGTCGTGGCTCGAGCGCCGCGCCGCGCTCGGCGCCGCGAAGGGCACGCTCGGCGTCAAGCACGTCGACGATCAGCTGCGCATCGAGTAACTCACCGGTCGCGCACGAGCACGACCACGGAGTGGTGGCGCACGACGTACGACGTGTGCTCGAGCGGGCTCTCGCCGTCGATATCGTCGGGACTCGCGGTGTCGATCGCGAGGCGCCACGGGCGAGCAGCGATGTCCTGGAGCACGAACGTGACGTCGTCGCCGCCGCCGTTGATCATGACGTAGAGGTCGTCGTCGTGCTGCGAGCCGCCGTCCAGGCAGTACGCGAGCTCCTGCGACGCCAGCTCGACGATGCCGCGCGCGCCGAACCAGCGCACGTCGGACCGCCAGAACCGGCTGCGCGCGAGCGACGGATGGCGCTTGCGAAACGCGATCATCTGCTTCACGAACCGGAAGAACGCGCGGTTGCGCTCGAGCCCCGACCAGTCGAGCCAGCTCGTCGCGTTGTCCTGATTGTAGGCGTTGTTGTTGCCGCGCTGGCTGTGCAGCAGCTCGTCGCCGGCGCGCAGCATCGGCGTGCCGTTCGACAGCAACAGCAGCGCGATCAGGTTCCTTGCCTGGCGCTCGCGAAACGCGCGCACGCCGTCGGGCGCGCCGTCGTCGCCCTCCCAGCCGCAGTTCGTGCTGAAGCTCTCGACCGGGCCATCGGTGTTGCCGTGACCGTTCGCCTCGTTGTGCTTGTGCTCGTAGGACAGCAGGTCGTACAGCGTGAACCCGTCGTGACAGCTGACGTAGTTGACGCTCTGATAGGCGTGATAGGCGTCGATCACGTCGTCGGGAAACAGGTCGTCGCTGCCGTACAGCCGTTGCATGAGCGCGCCGACCATCCCGCGATCGCCGCGCACGAATCGCCGCACGTCGTCGCGAAACCGGCTGTTCCACTGCAGCCACGCCGTGCCGGGAAACGCGCGCCCCAGCTCGTACGCGCCACCGGCATCCCAGGGCTCCGCGATCAAGCGCACGCGGTCGAAGCTGGGTTCCGACGCGATCTCGCCGAAGATCGGCGGATCCTCGAAGCGGAGCGTGCCGTCCCGGTCGCGCGCGAACACCGACGCGAGATCGAAGCGAAAGCCATCGACCCGCATGTCGCGGACCCAGTAGTGCATGCTGTCGAGGATCATCGAGCGCACGTAGCGGTTGTTCGCGTTCAGGCTGTTGCCGCAGCCCGAGTAGTCGGCGTAATCGGTCGGCGCGTCGCCGTTCATCAGGTAGTAGGTGCTGTTGTCGAGGCCCTTGAAGCTGTAGATCGGGCCGGCGGCGCCGCCTTCCGCGGTGTGGTTGTAGACGGCGTCGATGATGACCTCGATGCCTGCCACGTGCAGCGCGTCGACCATCTCGCGGAACTCGCGGACCGCATCGCGGATCGCGTAGCCCCCGTGGGGCGCGAAGAAGCCGATCGGCATGTATCCCCAGTACTCGCCGCCCTGAGGATCGCGCTGGAACACCGGCATGAGCTCCACCACGGTGACGCCGAGCTCGCGCAGGTACGGGATCTTCTCGATCACGCCGGCGAACGTTCCGCGCGCGGCGGCTGTCACGCCCGAGCTCGGATGGAACGTGAAGCCGCGGACGTGGAGCTCGTAGATGATCGCGTCCGCCTGGTGGTGCGGCGCAGCCGCGTCGTGCCACGGAAACGCCGGCGCGAGCTCGAGCACGCCGAGCGGCGCGCGCCCGACGTTCGGGATGGCATCGAGCGCGGCGCTGCGGTCGAACGATCGCGGGATGTGGATGCTGCACGCGTACGGATCGAGCAACAGCTTCTCGGGATGAAACGCGTGAGCCTCGAACTGGCCGCTGGCCTCCGGACCGTCGACCACGTAGCCGTAATAGCGCGCGCGCTGGATCGCCGCGGCCGGCACGCGACAGTGCCAGATCCGTCCGGACTTGTTGATCAGCGGATCGAGCGCGCGCTCGTAGACCGGATGCACCAGATCGTCGGCGCCGAACGCGAGCAGGTGCACGCTGGTGGCGTGCTTCGAGTACAGCGCGAAGTTGTACGCCTCGTCCTCGGCGCTCCACGACACGCCGAGCGGATAGGGCAGGCCTTCGAGCGACTCCCAGCTCACGCAAACGACCGCGCATCGTCTGCGCCGCCGTACGGGCGAGTTGCCGGCTCGCGAATGCGCTCGACCAGGCGATCGTGGTCGGGCGTGCCGGCGAGGCTCGCGAACACGCGCGCCGGTGCGCCCCAGTCGCTCCAGCCGGTGCCGCGTACGGCGATCACCGAGAGCGATTCGGCCTCGGCGAGCAGGTCCCGGCTGAAGTTGGCCTTCGGCATGACGCGATACGCGGCGAGCAGGGCGAGCGCCTCCGCCAGGCCGCCGATCGACGCCGCGTAGGTCTCGAGCGCCGCCGCGTGGTCCGGCAGATGCCGGCGAGCGAGCTCCCAGAACCGCATCACCGGGCCGGCGAGGATGAACGTGTTCCACAGCCCGCCGCGCTGGTACAGGTGCTCCGCCAGCTGCGGCGCCGGCTTCTCGTGAAAGCGCTCGACGCGATGCGACGCGCCGGTCGTGCGCTCGCCCGGAACGATCCATCCATATTCGACCTCCGGTCCGTCGGGCTCGACCCCGACGAGCGTGATCGCGTCGCGCGCGGCGCCGCGCAGGGCCTCGACCAGAGGGGTCGCGTGCGGGACATAGTGGTCGGAGGGGAAGAACACCACGTGCGCCTCGGGCGAGATCGAGAGGATGCGGATCAGCGGGAGCAGCAGCCCGGGCCCGGTGTCGAGGTTGTGCGGCTGGATCACCAGCTCGACGCCGGGGTAGTCGGCGACCTGCTCCCGCGCGATCGACTCGTGATGCGCGGTGACCACGACCGAGATCCGGTCGGGAGTCGTCAGCTCCAGGGCGCGCTCGATCGTCGATTGCATGAGCGAGCGCTCGCCGGCGATCACCGCGAACTGCTTCGGCACGGCGCGGCCGTAGAGCGCGCGGGTCAGCGGCTGCAGCCGGCTGCCCTCGCCGCCTGCGAGGACCACCACGTGGGGTCGATCGAACATGCCGGCGGCGTAGTGCACGTCGGGGGCCAGCGCGTGGCCCGGGCGCCCGCGGATCTGCGCGCAGGAACTGCGGGCGACCCGGATCGCCCCGCACCTGATGCGCGCTATCTCACGCAGGCGCCGGCGTCGTTCAGCGCATCGAGCGTGCGCGTCATGTCGCCTGCATGATCGGTGTCGGACGGCGCGAGCGACGCGTCGTCCAGGGTGTTGAGCTTCACGACCCTCGCGGTCACCGCGCGCAGCGACGCGGTGGCGAGCTCGAGCCGGGCGTGCACGCGGTCGCGAAGCGCGACCAGCTCGTCGAGCATCGCGAGCTGCCCGGCGACCGCGGTCGCCGCCGCGTCGAGCGTGCGCGAGGTCTCGGCGTCGGGCGTGGTGTCGGCCTGGTCGCGAAGCCGCCGCGCCTCGGCCGCGAGCGTTTCGCGATGGTGGTGGGCCAGGTAGCTCGCGCTCGCGTTCGTGGTCAGCGCGAGCTGGCCGCAGTCGACCACGGTGTCGCGGCTGCGATCGAGCAACGACACCGACAGCGCGGAGGTGTCGCGGCGAGCCGACAGGGTTTCGGCGAGCTCGGCCTGTGCGGTCAGCAGCGCGCGATAGGTCGTGCCGACCCCGGGATCCGCGATCTGCATCGGATCGACGGCCATCGTGCGATCGGACGGGCGCGGCATGGCGCCGAGCGCCGCGAGCACCGAGATCAGCGCACCGAGTCCCCAGAAGCCGGCGAGCGGCAAGATCGTCGCGAAGCACACGAACGCGACCGCCGCGGCGAAGCCGAGCGTGGTCGCGAACCATGCGGGAAGCCGGTCGGCTGCCGGGCGAGCGAGACAGCAGCTCGCATCGTGCACCGGGACGAGCGCGAAGCTGCTGGCACCGGGGTTGGTCTGCATGACAGGTGTGATTGCAGCTGCCGAGCCAAGACCGGTCACGTGAACAGCGCCTCCGCAGCCTGCGGGTCGAGATGCTCGCTGTCGAGCACCTGCTCGGCGAGGCCGAGCAGGGCGTCGCGCCCGCGCGACGAGAGCGCCGGATAGAACCGCGGGTTGCACACGACGAGCGCGCGCCACGCGAAGAACGGCGGCGCGACGTCGAGCAGCTCCGGGTCGGGGCGCAGCTCGCGCGCGCGCCCCCACCACCGCCGCCACAGCACGCCGAGCGCGTCGCGCCAGGTCGGCCGCGCGTCGATCGCGAACAGCACGAAGTTGATCGCGAGCGCGGTGACGTCGTCGGCCGGATCGCCGCACGCGCCGCGGCTGGCGTCGAGCAGGGTCGGCGCGATCCGATCGAACACGATGTTGAACGGGTGGAAGTCGCCGTGGGTGCGCGCCAGGCGTGCGCCGCGATCGCGCAGCCGTTCGCGCCACGCCGCGCAGCGCTCCTCGATCGCGTAGAGCCGGTGCGGCGGCGCGGCCGGAACGTCGTCGGAGTAGCCGTCGACGATGCCGTAGATGCCCTCGCCGTGGCCGACCAGGTCGCGGATCGCGCGGCGGTAGCGGGTCTGGCCGCCGGGAATCGGAACGTGCAAGTCGGCGAGGTAGTCGGCGAGCGCGTCGAGCCGCTGCACGTCGAGGTCGGTCAGCGGGCTCCCCGACGCGAGGCGGCGAAGGTCCTCGGCGTAGATCGTACCGGCCGCGTAGGTCGTGAGCAGATAGAGCTCGCCCGCGTCGCGCAGCGACACCAGCTCGCCGTCGCCGCGGATCGCACCGACGTCGATCGCGCCGATGTGGCTCGGCATCGCGGGGAAGTCGTCGTACGCGAGCAGGGTCTCGGCGGCGCGATCCGCGCGGCGGTCGTGGCCGAACTCGTTCGTCCCGGCGACCCGCCACACCAGATCGCGGCGCTGACCCGCGTCGTCGATCACCAGGCGCACCGGCTTGCCGTAGCCCGCGACCTTCGCGGTCGAACCCGCGGTCGCGCCCGAATCCGGCGCGAGCGGCTCGATCGCGATCAGCTTCGCGCCCGGGAACAGCCGCGCGACGTAGTCCTGGAGCTTCGGGCGGATCACGTCGCAGCTCCGATCGCCGCGCCGTGCGTGGCGCGCAGCTTGAGGGCGCGCGCGACATCGTGCGGCCCGACGAGGCCGATCACCCGGCTCGGCGGCGCCACCACGACGATGTAGGTCGCGCCGGCTTCCGCCGCGGCCTCGAGCGCCGCGTCGGCGCGGTCGCTCTGGGTCGCGACCACGAAGCGCGGCGGCAGCCGCAACGCGATCGCGGCGAGCGAACCGTCGCGCGGGAACCGCGGCAGATCGTCGGCATCGAGCACGGCCACCGGTCCGCGCGCGTCGGCGATCACGAGCTCGAGGCGGTCGAGCTCGGCCATCCGCGCGATCGCATCCTCGAGCGGGCGATCGGCGTCGATCACCGGGGTCGGTTGATGCCGCGCGATCAGATCGCTGACGCGAAGCCCGGCGAGCGCGCCGCGAAGCTCCTCGGCACCGGCCTGGCCCCTCGCACCGAAGTAGACGAACACCGCGATCAGCCCGAGCAGCGGCGCGAGCTGGAGGACCGCGAGGATGCCGAGGCCGATCGCACAGATCCTGCCGACCGTGACCGCGACCGCGGTGGCGCGCCGGCGGCCGATGCGAGCTGCGAGCACGGCGCGAACGATGCGACCGCCGTCCATCGGGAACGCGGGAAGCAGGTTGAAGATCGCGAGCGAGACGTTCGCCACCGCCAGGTAGAACAACCCGAGCTGCAGATCGGCGCTCGCGCTGGTCGCCGCATAGCCGACGAAGCAGGCGAGCCCGAGCGCGAGGCTGCACGCCGGACCCGCCGCGGCCATGAGGCCCTCGTGCAGCGGGCGCTCCGGCGCGCGCGACAGCTCCGACACCCCGCCGAGCAGCATCAGCGTGATCGAGCGGACGCGGCCTCCGTAGTGCAGCGCGAGCAGCGTGTGAGCGAGCTCGTGCAGCGCGACCGACGCGAACACGCCGGCCGCGAGCAGCACGCCCCACACGATCGGCGCGAGCACGAGCGCGTCCGGATCGACGCCCGCGAGCTGCGCGATCGCCTGGAACTCGCGCGACAGCGACAGCGCGAGATACGCGAGGATCACGAGCAGCGTCCAGTGCGCCCTGATCGGCACGCCGCGGACGCGAAACAGCGTGAGCGAGCCGTTGCGGAACATGGTGCGACATGGTGCATCGCGCGTGCCGCGAGTCGCACTCGCACGATCTGCGGGAATTCGCGGGTACGTCGCGTGCACGACCATCGAGCATGGATGTCTGGCGCGAGCGAGCTCGAGACGACGCGCCTCCCCGCGTGCCGCCGCCAACCCCGCGCTGCGCGCCGTCCCGACACCCGTCGTGGTGGTGGCTGCAGCTCCACAAGCTGCTGGGTCGCCGGCCGTGGCGCCCTCGTCCGGGACACCGATTGTGAGGTTCGACATGCGCATCACCTCCCAGCAGCTCCTCGAACGCGGTGATGCCGCTGCGCGAGCCGGCGATGGCGTGCGGCTCTCCCGGATCGCGACCGCGCTCGCCGATCGCGTGGGCGATCCGTTCGCGGCGTACCTCGGCGCGTTCGCGCAGGCGTGCCGCGCCGGGACCGTGCGATCGCTGCGCTCGTGGCCGCGGCTGCGTGCGGCGATCGCCGATCGGATCGCGACCGCCGGCAGCTGATCCGCATGCATTGCGCGGTCGCGGTCGCGCCGCGCAATCGCCGCGCGCGACTCGCGCGCTCGCGTGGAATGCGACATGCAATCGTTCCGGGCATGAAGCCCGACGTCGACCTCCAGAAAAACGTGTTGCACGCCCTCGCGCTCGATCCCCACGTCGACGAGTCGGCGGTCGGCGTCTCGGTGCGCCACGGCATCGTCACGCTCGACGGGATCGTCGAGAGCTACGGCGAACGCGATGCCGCCGTCGCGGCCGCGCATCGCGTGCCCGGCGTTCACGATGTCGCCAACGAGCTGATCGTGCGTCCCGGCTGGCACACCGCGCCGAGCGACTCCGAGGTCGCCGAGGCGGTGCGCGACGCGCTCGCCCATGTTCCCTCGATCCCGCACGAGCGGATCCAGACCACGGTCTGCGGCCGGGGTCGCGTCACGCTCGAGGGCACGGTGCCGACGCCCGCGCAGCGCGACGCCGCCGAGGCCGCGGCGCTGGCGGTCGGCGGGGTCGAGCTCGTGAGCAACCTGCTCGAGGTCGAGGCGGCGTGACCGGCGATCCGTACCTGCCGAGCACGCTGCCGCCGCGGTTCCGGTCGCCGCTGCGCGAACCGTTTGTTCCCGACGACGCGCGCACGCTCGCCGCGGTCGAGTCGAGCGCCGCCAGCGTCGTCGATCGGGCGGCGGCGTTCGAGAAGGCGGGGGCGCGCGCGCAGCTCGCGTTCGAGCCCGGACGGACGCGCGCGGCGATCGTCACCACCGGCGGGCTGTGCCCGGGGACCAACAACGTCGTTCGCGCGATCACGCTCGAGCTCCACCACCGCTACGGCGTGCGCGACGTGCTCGGCTTCCGCTACGGCTTCGACGGCATGGCCGCGAGCTCCGAGCTCGAGCCGGTCGCGCTGTCGCCCGAGCGAGTCCGTCACATCCATCACCTGGGCGGGACGATCCTCGGCACCTCCCGGGTGCGCCGGACCGGCGCCGAGATGGCGGACGCGCTGGAGCGTCGCGGCGTCGATCTGCTGTTCGCGATCGGCGGCAACGGCACGCTGCGCGCGGCCGCCGAGATCGTCGGCGAGCTCGCGCGCCGCGGCTCGCGGATCGCGGTCGTGGCCGTCCCCAAGACGATCGACGACGACATCGGCTACGTCGACAAGACGTTCGGCTTCGAGACCGCGGTCGAGCACGCGCGCGCGGCGATCGATTCCGCGCATGCCGAGGCGCTCGCCGCGCGCAACGGCGTCGGGATCGTCAAGCTGATGGGGCGCGACGCCGGCTTCGTCGCCGCGCACGCGACGATCGCGAGCGCCGAGGCCAACTTCTGCCTGCTGCCCGAGTTCCCGTTCGCGCTCGACGGCGCCTCCGGCCTGTCGGCCGCGCTGGTCGCGCGGCTCGCCGCGCGCGGCCACGCCGTGATCGTCGTCGCCGAAGGCTGCGGCCGGGCGCTCGCGACCGCGCGGTCGGAACGCGATCCCGCGGGCAACCTCCGCTACGCGAGCCCATCGCTCGACGTCGGCCGGCACCTGTGCGAGGCGGTGCAGCACCACTTCGACGCGATCGGCGTCGCGATCGGGCTCAAGTACATCGATCCGAGCTACATGATCCGCGCGGCGCCGGCCAACGCCTCCGACGCGTTCTATTGCACCGAGCTCGGCCGGCACGCCGTCCATGCGGCCATGGCCGGCCGTACCGGAGTGCTGGTCGGGCGCTGCCACGGCGTCTACGCGCACGTCCCGATCGTGCTCGCGATCGAGCGCGTGCCGCGGGTCGGCGACGAGCTGTGGCAGGCGGTTCGCGAGGTCACCGGCCAGCCGCCGCTGTGCGAGGTGCGATGACGGCTGGCTCGGCACTTGCTCGAGCACGTGGCATGGCCACCCGTCTTGCCCTCGTGCTCGCGCTGGTCGCGTGTCACAACGCCGAGCCCGATCGCGCCGCGACCTTCACGGTCTCCGCGCGCCGCGCGCCGGGCGCGCTGACCCTGACGTTCGGCACCCACGCCGCGACCGACTCCAACGAGCTCACGCTCGCGATCATGGTATCGGGCGCGACCCCGCCCGCTCCGCTGCTGCCGAGCAGCGCGCCGGCGCTGTCGCGCGCCGTCTACGGCGACCTGCTCGTCGCCGACGGCGTCGCGCTGACCAGGAGCCAGGGCTCGCCGTGTGCGGGCGCGGCGCCGTGGGTCGGCGGGGTGACGGTGCTGCCGCCCGGCGGTCCGGTGATCGCGATCGCGGGGTTCGGCGAGCCGTGCCGTGCGCTCGACGTCACCGAGGTCGTCGTGCCGTGACGCTTGGAACGTGACCTGCACCGTGCCCCTTCCATGAAGGAACACGACCTGATCGAGTCCACCACCGCGACGTCGCGCCAGTGGCTGCACGAGCTGATGCTCGAGCTCGGCCTTCCCGACGAGGAAGCCGGCCGCGCAATGCATGCGCTGCGCGCCGGGCTCCACGCGATCCGCGATCGCCTGCCCACCACGGCGGCCGTTCACCTCGGTGCGCAGCTGCCGACGCTCGTGCGCGGGATCTACTACGACGGTTTCCGACTCGCGAACGGAGCCGCGAAGGTCAAGACCCGCGCCGAGATGATCCAGTGCGTGCAGCGCGAGCTCGAGCCCGACATGCGGCTGTCGGCGCCGGCGGTGCTCCAGGTCGTGATCGCCCAGCTTCGCAAGCACGTCTCGCGGGGCGAGATCGACAAGGTAATCGCGACGCTGCCCGGTCCGATCGCCGAGCTGTGGACCTGATCGCGCATCGCGTGCGCCGCACCGCGGCGAACCGGCAGCGCGTGCACGCGTCGCTCGGGTGGCGCGTGGCTCGTCGGTTGCAGCCCGATGAGGCATGCAGACCATCAGCCGCACCGGAACCGTCGCCGTCGCCGTCGCCGTCGTCCTCGTCCTGCTCGGTGGCACGTGCGTGGTCACGTACAACCGGCTGGTGCGGCTCGATCAGGCCGCGCAAGCGCAGTGGGCTCAGGTCGAGAACGCGTATCAGCGGCGCGCTGATCTCGTGCCCAACCTGGTCGAGACCGTCAAGGGCGCGGCCGCGTTCGAGCGTCAGACGATCACCGCGGTCACCGAGGCGCGTAGCCGCGTCGGTCAGCTCGCGATGCCCAAGGACGCCAGCACCAACCCCGAGGCGTTCAAGCAATATCAGCAGGCTCAGGATCAGCTCGGCGGCGCGCTGTCGCGTCTGCTGGTCGTGGCCGAGGCCTATCCGAACTTGACCGCGACGCAGAACTTCCGCGACCTCCAGGCGCAGCTCGAGGGCAGTGAAAACCGCATCGCGGTCGAGCGCATGCGGTTCAACGAGGCGGCGCGTGACTTCAACACGGCGCGTGCGACGTTTCCGACCTCGCTGATCGCCGGCGTGTTCGGCAGCCGGTTTGCCGAGAAGCAGTACTTCGCGGCGAAGGCGGGATCCGAGCGGCCGCCCGAGGTGCACTTCTGATGCGGGCCTCCGCGCTCGCCGTGGTCGCGGCGATCGCGGCGGCGCCGGTTCCACCGGCCCCGACGCGCTGGGTGGAAGACCACGCCGCGTTTCTATCACCGGCGACGCGCGGTGCGCTCGACGCCAGGCTCGAGGCCTACGATCGCGCGACCGGCCACCAGGTCATCGTGTGGATCGGCCGCTCGCTCGACGGCGCTCCGCTCGACGACTGGGCGGCGAGCACGTTCGCCGCGTGGAAGATCGGCCGCAAGGGCATCGACGACGGCGTCGCGGTGTTCATCCTCGCCGACGACCGCGCGATCGACATCGAGGTCGGCTACGGCCTCGAGGATCGCGTGCCCGACGCGATCGCGTCGCGGATCATCCGCGACGTCATGGCGCCGCGCCTGCGCGCCGGCGACCGCGATGGCGCGGTCACGAGCGGGGTCGACGCCTTGCTCGGCGCGATCGAAGGCAAGCCCTGGGCCGGGCCGCCGCCGGCGGTCGCGCCGAGCCTGCCGCTGTGGGAATGGATCGCGATCGCGATCGGCGTCGTGCTGGCGCTCGCGTTCGCGATCACGCATCCGCGGCTCGCGCTGTGGATGCTCGCCACGACGCTGGGCCGGGGTGGCGGCTCGTCGCGCGGTGGCCGAGGCGGGTTCTCGGGCGGCGGTGGCCGCTCGGGCGGAGGCGGCGCGCGCGGGTCGTGGTGACGGTCCGGAAAACACCCATGCAAGTGAGAGCGACCATGTTCAAGAAGATCATCTGCCCGATCGATTTCTCGCCGACCTCCGACCAGGCCCTCGCGACCGCGTCGCGGATGGCCGGCGAGGAGGACGCCGAGCTCGTGGTCCTCCACGTCGGAAGTGCGCCGTGGCTCGTCCCGAGCCGGTATCCATCGCCGGCCGACCTGATCGACGCGCTGAGACGCGAGGACGAGGCCGGCCTCGTGGTGGCCGCCAAGGAGGCGAGCCGGCTCGGCGCGCCGCGCGTGTCGACGCGCCTGGTCGATGGTACGGCGTGGCAGGAGATCGTCCGCGTGATCGGGGAGGATCCGCAGCTCGACCTCGCGGTGGTCGGCGCGCACGGCCGCAGCGCGATCGCGCGCGTCTTGCTCGGCTCGGTCGCCGACAAGGTCGTTCGCCACGCGCCGTGCTCCGTGCTCGTGGTGCGCGGGCGCGGCGACGCGAAGGGCTATCGGCACGTGCTGTGCCCGGTCGACTTCTCGGATAGCTCGCGGCAGGCCGTCGAGGTCGCGGCGGAGCTGGCCGTGCCGGGTGGCGCCGGGATCCTGCTGATGCACGCCATCGACATGCCGGTGGTGTATCCGGGCGAGATCATCCCGCCGGACTTCTACGCGGACCTCGCCAAGCACACCAACCGCGTGCTCGAGGAATGGGCCGAGGACCTGCGCAAGCGCGTCGACGTCCCGGTCACGACGCTGGTCGAGACCGGGAGCCCGGGCGCGCGCGCGATCCAGATGCTCGATCGCGACTCGACGTTCGATCTCGTCGCGGTCGGCAGCCAGGGTCGGACGGGGCTGCGTCGCTTCCTGCTCGGCTCGGTCGCCGAGCGGATCGTGCGCCACGCGCCATGCCCCGTGATCGTCGCGCGCGCGCGCCGCGCGCCGCCGATGCCTCGCGAGTGACTGGCGCGGCGCTTGCTCGTGGAGATGGCCATGAAGAGCGATCAACAGCTGAAGCACGATGTCGAGAACGAGCTGCGCTGGGAGCCGTCGGTGGACGAGGCACACATCGGCGTGTCCGCGAAGGACGGGATCGTCACGCTCTCCGGCCACGTCCCGACATTCGGCGAGAAGTACGGCGCCGAGCAGGCCGCCAAGCGCGTGCTCGGCGTGACCGCGCTCGCCAACGAGCTCGACGTCAAGCTCGCGGTCGGTGGGCCGATCACCGACGAGGACATCGCGCGGAGCTGCCGGAACGCGCTGCGGGCCTACGCGGCGGTGCCCGAGGACCGGCTGCGGCTGGTCGTCAACAACGGGTGGGTGACGATCGAGGGCATGGTCGACTGGCAGTATCAGAAGAACGCCGCCGAGGAGGCGATCCGCCATCAACCCGGTGTTCGCGGCATCGCGAACGGCATCCAGCTGGTGGCGCGCGCCTCGGTGGTGGAGGTCAAGGACAAGATCGAGGAGGCGTTCAAGCGCAGCGCCGAGATCGACTCCAAGCGGATCAGCGTCGAGGTGTGCGCCGGCAAGGTCGTGCTGCGCGGCGAGGTCCACTCGTGGTCCGAGCGCAACGAAGCGCAGCGCGCGGCGTGGTCGGCGCCCGGCGTGATGGAGGTGCAGAACGACCTGGTCGTGACGCCGTAGCCGGAACGCGCACGCGATACCGCGCGGGTCGAGCCGGATGCGCGATTTGCGCGAAGCCGCCCGCCGGAGCGCGCGAACGGCTGGCATGGCGGTCGCAGTCCTTGCGGCCATGGCAGCTGTCATGGCTCTCGTGTTCCTGTTCGCGCTGGCCTCGGTCGCGGTGATGCTCGCGGCGACCGCCGGCTTGACCCTGGCCACCGGTTTCGCGCTGGTCTGCTTCGTGGCGCTCGCGACCGGGGTGTTCGTCGGTACGCTGGTGCAGGCCAAGCACTGGGAGAACGAGGGCTGACCCCGTCGCGTCAGCCGCGATGCGGCAGCTCGTGATGGCCGTGCTCGCCGACGCGCTCCACCGAGGTCGCCTGCGGACCCTCGCGTCCGGGCTCCTCCGTGAACCGCACCTCGTCGCCGAGCGCGAGCGGCCGCGCATCGCGCACGCTGTTGTGGTGGAAGTAGATGCGGCGCCCGTCGGCGTCGAGATAGCCCCACTCGGCTTCGGCGTCGAGGTACGCGACGCGGCCGTGCGCGGGCTCGACGCGGGTCTTGACGTCCATGCGCTGGCGGCGCACGTGGTCCTCGAGCTGGCGCCGCGCCGCCTGGAACGCGTCGCGGATCGCGACGTGCGCGCTCTCGTGCGCGGCGTCGAGCGCGTGATCGTGGCTGACCACGATGTCGGGGCCGGGCACCGCGAGCGTGATGCGCACGTGAACGCGCGGCCCCTGGTGGTGGTGGAGATGTGGGCGCTCGACCAGGACGTGGCAGCGCTCGATCCGATCGTAGACGTGCTCGAGCTTGCTCACCCACCCGCGAATGAGCTCGTCGAGCGCGGGAGTCGATGCCATGTCTCGAAACGTCACCTGCAGCGGAATAGGCATGATCGAGGCCATTGCACGGTGCGGGCCGAGGGTCAGCCCTTCGCACGACGGCGAGTCAGCGCGACGCTCGCGAGCACGGCGATCACGAGGTACATGAAGAACCCGTAGATGCACGGCGGCGCGCCGAGCGCGCTTCCGGGCTCGCCAACCGGCGTGCAGGTCGGCGCC
>DATJAE010000131.1:0-16731 GCA_035516595.1 Kofleriaceae bacterium
CGTGCGCCGGCGCTCGCTGCCGCGCACGCTCGCGACCCGCCGAGCTTCGCGCTACGATCGCGTCATGCGGATCGCGGCCCTCTCGCTGCTCCTGGTCGCCGGCACCGCGCTCGCAGATGGCGAGATCCGGCTGGACGTCCGGGTCGGCGAGACCGTCGAGCGCGAGGTCGGCTACGCGCGCGGCTGGTTCTGCGACGACGCGTCGCTGCTCCACGGCGACATGGTGACGCGCGGCGATCGCAACTACTTCGTCGTGACCGGCGTCAAGCCGGGCGTGACCAACTGCCGCGTCGGCGAGGCCTACTCGTTCCACTACGTGTTCGAGGTCCACGTCCTGGCCAAGCGCTGAGCTCATCTTGCCGATGCATCGGCAATCGATGTATCGTGGTGGAATGCAGGAGCAGCTCGAGCAGTTCGTCGCGTCCCTGGCGATCCCTGCGGAGCGCAAGCCGGTCGTGCTTGCCGAGCTGCTCGACCACGCGCGCTGCGCGATGGACGCGGCCGCGTGCGAAGGCGGCGATCCCGAGCAGGCCGCGAGGGCCGCGCTCGGCGACCTCGGGGCGCTGCGCCGCGCGCTCGAGGCGGTCGAGCCGGCGTTCCACTATCCGCGGGCGCGCGCGGTCGTGCGCGGCGTGATCGCGGCGCTGCTCGTCGCGCTCGTGATCGACCGCACCGCCGACGTGATGGCCGACGCGCTCGGTGCGGTCGCCGCGCTCGCCATCGTCGCGCTCGCCGCGCCGCCGCGAGCGCTCGCGCGGCTCCGCGGCGAGCTGGGCGCGCCGCGCGTGCCTGGCAAGCTCGTCGCCGGTGCTCGCATCGGGCCGGTACTCGGCTACGCGCTGGCCGTGATCGCCGGCCCGCCGCTCGTCTGGATCGCGATCATCGTCGCGCGCGCGCTGGCAGGCGACCTGCTCGTGCGCACGCCGTGGTCGGCGTTCACGGTGATGGTCGCGGCGACCCTGGTGATCGCGGTGGAGCTGGCGCGCGCGCGACGCAGAGCGGTGGCGTGATGGCGCGCGATGCCGTGCCGCGCGGCGCGCTGCGGGCGCTCGTGCTCGCGACGCTTGCTGAAGCTCCGATGCACGGCTACGCGCTCGCGCGCCGGCTCGAACAGCGCGCGCGCGGCGCGCTCAAGATCCGCGAGGGCTCGCTCTACCCCGCGCTGCACGAGCTCGAGCTCGAGGGCGCGATCGCACCGAGCTGGACGCGCGGCCCCGATGGCCGCCGCCGCCGGGTCTACGCGCTCACCCGCGCCGGCCGGCGCGCTGCGAAGGGCGAGCGCGCCGAGTGGCTCGCGATCGCCGACCTGCTGCGTGCGCTGCTCGGCGCCTGAGCCCGCGCTCAGCGCCGCGCGACCGCGATCGCGCGGGGGCCGTTGCCGGCGGGCACCGACGCGACCTTGGCGATCGTACCGTCGGCGGCGATCGCGAGCTGCACGACCGCGCTGTCGCCGGCGTCGATCGCGTAGAGGTACTGGCCGGTCGCCTCGACCGCGAGCGCACACGGCTCGCCGGCCGCGATCGCCGAGCCCGCCTGGGTCAAGCTGCCGTCCGCCGCGATCGCGTACGGCCAGATGTCGCCGCTGGTCCGGTTGGCGACGTAGAGGTGCGCGCCGGCGGGATCGATCGCGAGGCCCTGCGGCATCGTACCGGTCGGGACATCGGTCGCGACCGGCGCGAGCCCGCCGCCCTGGGCGATCCCGAGCTGCGACACGGTGTTGGCGTTGTCGTTCGCGACGTAGATCAGGTCGGCGGCCGGATCGGCGAGCGCGACGTACGGCGTGACCCCGGTGTTCTCGGTGAACGTGCCGTTCAGCGCCGGCGTGCCGTCCGCGGAGAGCGCGAGCTCGGTGATCGTGCCGCCGTTGTAGAAGTTGACGACGTAGGCGTACGCGCCGGTGCGATCGATCGCGATCGACGAGGCGACCGCGCCGACCGCGAGCGGCGTGCCGAGCGCGGTGAGCCCACCGGTCGCGCCGATCGAGAACACCGAGACCGTCGCGTCCTGCACGCCGGTGCCGTAGTCGGCGACGTAGAGGTGCGCCGCGGCGGCGTCGATCGCCAGCGCGTACGGCGCCTCGCCGGCGGCGACCGGTGGCGAGATCGCGGTCAGCGTGCCGTCGCCGCCGATCGCGAACGGCGCGACCGTGTTGTCGTCGTGGTCGGCGACGTAGGCATAGCGCGCCATGCGATCGACCGCGATCGCGTACGGCCCGGCGCCGGTCGCGACCGGCGTGCCGATCGCGGCGAGCGTCCCGTCGCCGCCGACCTTGTACTGCGACACCGTCTTGTCGCCCTCGTTGACGGCATAGACGAACCCGCCCGCGGCCGGCGCGTCGGGCGGCGCGGTGTCGATCGCGAGCGGCGCGTCGCCGGGCGCCTTGTGCGAGCCGCCGCCGCACGCCGCCGCGAGGACGACCAGGGGCAGCCACCTCATTCGTCGACCTCCTCGGGCCGCTTCTCGTAGCGCTTGCGCACGTTGTGATCGAGGATGGTCTTGCGCAGCCGGATCGACAGCGGCGTCACCTCGACCAGCTCGTCGTCGTTGATGAACTCGAGCGCGTACTCGAGCGTGATCGGGCGCGGCGGCGCGAGCACCAGCTTCTCGTCCGCCGCGGTGGTGCGGATGTTGGTCAGCTTCTTGGTCTTGTTCGGGTTGACCACGAGGTCGTTGTCCCGCGAGTGCAGCCCGACGATCATCCCGCCGTAGACCTTCACGTTCGGGCCGATGAACATCTGGCCGCGCTCCTGCAGGTAGAACAGCGCGTACGCGTTCGACATGCCCTCCTCGCTGGCGACCAGCACGCCGAGCTGGCGCGACCGGATCTCGGGACCCTGCGGGCCGTACTCGGCGAACTGGGTGTACATCACGCCGGTGCCGCGCGTGTCGGTGAGGAACTGCGAGCGATAGCCGATCAGGCCGCGCGCCGGGATGCGGTACTCGAGCCGCACCCGGCCCGGCGCCGACGGCCGCATCTCGCGCATGATGCCGGATCGGCGGTTGAGCTCGGCGACCACCGCGCCGGTGTACGTGTCCTCGAGATCGATGACCGCGTCCTCGTACGGCTCGGTGATGCGCCCGTCGGCGTCGGTCTGGAGGATCACCTTGGGCTGCGACACGCACAGCTCGTAGCCCTCGCGCCGCATGGTCTCGATCAGCACCGACAGGTGGAGCTCGCCGCGCCCGGCGACGCGAAAGATGCCGGCGTCGCTGGTCTCCTCGACGCGCAGCGCGACGTTGCTCTTGATCTCGCGCTCGAGCCGCTCGCGCAGGTTGCGCGACGTGACGTACTTGCCCTCGCGTCCGGCGAACGGACCGTCGTTGACGCGGAAGTTCATCGTGATGGTGGGCGCGTCGATCTTGAGCAGCGGGAGGACCGTCGGCTCGGCGATCGACGTGATGGTCTCGCCGACCGTGAGCTCCGCCATCCCGGTGATCGCGACGATGTCGCCGGCGCGCGCCTCGGCGAGCTCGAAGCGCTTGAGGCCCTGGAAGCCGAGCACCTTCTGGACGCGAAACTCCTCGCGCTTGCCGTCGCGATGGGCGAGCAGCACGCGATCGCCGACCTTGCAGCGTCCGGCGCGCATCCGGCCGATCGCCATGTAGCCGAGGTAGTCGTCGTAGTCGAGCGTGGCGACCTGCAGGCACAGCGGCGCGTCGGGATCGCCCTGCGCGGGCGGTACCTTCTCGACGATCAGATCGAGCATCGGTCCGAGGTCGACCGGCGGATCGGTGAGCTCGCGGATCGCGTAGCCCTGTCGGCCGGACGCGTAGATCACCGGGAAGTCGAGCTGCTTGTCGGTGGCGCCGAGCGACATGAACAGCTCGAACACCTGATCCATGACGTGGTGCGGGTCGACGCCGGGACGATCGATCTTGTTGACCACGACCAGCGGCGACAGCCCCATCTCGAACGCCTTCTGCGTGACGAACCGGGTCTGCGGCATCGGGCCCTCGTAGGCGTCGACCAGCAGCAGCACCGAATCGACCATGCCGAGCACGCGCTCGACCTCGCCGCCGAAGTCGGCGTGACCGGGCGTGTCGACGATGTTGATCCGCACGCCCTTCCAGGTCACCGCGGTGCACTTGCTGAGGATGGTGATCCCGCGCTCGCGCTCGAGGTCGTTGGAGTCGAGCGCGCGCTCGGCGACGACCTCGCCGGTGCGGAACGTCCCGGCCTGCTTGAGCAGGCCGTCGACCAGCGTGGTCTTGCCGTGATCGACGTGCGCGATGATCGCGACGTTGCGGATCGACGGGTCGGCCATCACAGCACCCGTTCGCACGCGGCGAGCATGCGTACCTCGGAGTCGAGCTCCGGTGCGGTGAGCAGCGCGGCGAGCACGAGGTCGGTCGTGCCGGTCACCGTCGTCGCCGGGTGGTCGATCGTGATCCCGGTCGGCGCGAGCTTCAGGCGGCGCAGCGCGCGGCCCGCCGCGTCGCTCACGGTCGCGGTGCCGCCCTGGACCGTCGTGCGGATCAGCGCGACCCCGCTCGGATCGATCACGTCGCCGCCATGGATCCGCGCGATCGCGACGCCGTCGCGCAGCAGCACCGTGCCGTTGGCGGTGCGCTCGCCGCTCCACCGCACGTCGCCGAGCTGGGCGACCAGCGGATCGCCGCCCACGATCAGCTCCATCGCCCCGACCGAGGCGCGGCACGGATGACCGGGACGGACGTGGCCGACGATCGTGCCGCTCGCGTCGCGCGCGTCGATCTCGGGCGGGAGCGCGAGCGACTGGTCGGCCGCTTGATGGCAGGCGACCGCCGCCAAGCATGGCAGACAGCGAAGCAACACGGGCGGCGGTTCATAACCCGTCCGCGACGGAGCGGCAAGCATCGTGGCGATCGCGGCCGCGCCGTGTTAACCCCCGCAGGGTGAGGGCGCTTGCCGGGCTCGTCGTCGCGCTCGCCGTCGCGCTCGCCGCATGCGGCCAGCACGCGACCGCGCCGCCGGAGCGGCACCGCGACGCCGCCCCGCCGCGCGACGCCGCCGCGGTCGTCGCGGACCTGCCCGAGCGGCCGCTCGGCCTGCCCGACGCCGCGGCGTTCGACTGGCGCCACCGCGGCGGCCAGCCCGCCTATCGCCTCGCGCGGCGGGCCGAGGCGCGCGGCGCGTGGGACGAGGTCGCGTCGGCGTGCAAGGACGCGCTCGCCGCCGATCCGGGCCACCTCGACGCCGCCTGGCTGGACGCGATCGCGCTGGCCAAGCTCGGCCGGACCGACGACGTCGTCGCGCCGCTCCAGGCCGCGGTCGCCGGCGACTTCGCGAAGTGGGCCGGGCCGTCGCTCGAGCATCCCGCGCTCCAGGTGTTTCTCGCAACCCCGGCCGGCCAGGCGTGGCGGCGCCGCGTGCTTGCCGATCGCCCGCGGTTCATCGCGGCGATCGCGCACGCGCTCGTGGTCAGCGCGGGCGGCGCGCTCTACGCGGTCGACGCCGACGGCCGGTGGCTGCGCCTCACCCACGCCGGCACCGTGATCGGCGCGCTCGCGATCCCGGCGGGGCAGCGCATCGCGTACGTCGCGCGCCGCGGCGCGCACCTCGAGCTCGGCGTGATCGATCGCGACAGCGGCGAGATCGGCCACCCGATCGAGCTGGGGCCCGAGCCGACGCTCGCGGTCGCGTACAGCGCGAAGCCGCCCACCGGCATCTGGGTCGGCGCGGGCGCGGCCGGCAAGCTCGCGTGGCGCCAGCTCGGCGACGACGGCAAGCTCCACCCGCTGCCGCCCGCCACGCCGCGCCCGGCCGGCGCGTGGCTCGAAGCGTTCGGTCACACCGCGCACCTCCACCGCCTGCCGGTCGCCAACGTCACCGCCGACTGGGACGACAAGTCGCTCGCGAGCGCGATCCGGATCGCCACGACCAACCGCGTGATCGCGGTGCCGAGCCCCGGCCTGATCGACGGCAACACCGTGGTGTGGTCGCCCGATCGCGCGCACCTCGCGTTCGTCGCGCAGCTCGACGATCGCTGCACGCCGGATGCGCCGAGCGCCGCGGCGTTCGTCGCCGACGCCGCGACCGGCCACGTCGACGAGCTCGCGCGCGCCAGGCGCGGCCTCGCGGTCGAGTGGATCGGCGACCGCAAGCTCGCGATCGCGGGCGACGACGGCGTCTCGCTCGAGCAGCTCGGCGGCGCGCCGGTCGCGCTCGCCGGCGCCGACGGCCTGGTGACGCCGCGCCACCACCCGCGCTGCACGCCGGAGCCCGCCGAGGAGCCGACCACCAGCGACGAGGACAACGAGACGCCCTGACCGGTTGGCTGGTTACCCGGAATTGCCAGGCTGACGGCAGGTGGTGAACGTTCACCACCGTGGCACGAGCGCTCGCGCGCTTGCCGCGGCGCATCCGGTGGCACGACCGGTGCTCCACCGTCGGGCATGCAGCTTCGCCAGATGATCGCAGCGGGAATGAGCGGCGTCGCCGCCACCGCGGTCGACGTCGCCACGCTGGTCCTGTCGGTCCATCGCGGCGTGCCGGTCGCGCTCGCCGCGTTCCTCGGCGCGGCGGCAGGTGCCGTGGTGTGCTTCGCGCTGAACAAGCACGTCGCGTTTCGTGACCGCGCGAAGGTCACGTGGCAGCAGGTCGGGCGCTTCGGCGGTGTTGCCGTGGCGACCGCGCTGCTGATGGCGCTCGCGATGCAGCTGTTCGCGGTCGAGCTCGCCATCCCGTATCTCGTGGCCAAGCTGGTCTGTTCGGTGCTGGTGTTCGTCGCGTGGAGCTATCCCGCGCAGCGCCGCCTCGTCTTCTCGTAAGGAGCTCGTCATGTCGCTCATGCCTTTCGTCGATGTGTCGGTGGTGGTTCCCGCGTACAACGAGGAGCACCGCATCCCGCCCACGCTCGAGCAGTTGCACCGCTACCTGTCGGCGCAGCCGCTGCGCTACGAGATCGTCGTGGTCGACGACGGCTCGACCGACAACACGGTCGGCGTGGTCGCGATGGCGATGGCGAGCATCCCGAACCTGCGCCTGGTCCGCCAGGTGCCCAATCGCGGCAAGGGCGCGGCGGTGCGCCGCGGCATGCTCGAGGCGCGCGGCCAGATCCGCGTGATGTGCGACGCCGACGGCTCGATGCCGCCCGAGCAGCTGCCGCGCCTGCTCGCGCCGATCATCGACTGCAAGGCCGAGATCTCGATCGGCTCGCGCTACGCCGAGGGCGCCAAGACCGACGCCAAGCAGCCGTGGTACCGCGTGATGTGGAGCCGGCTGTGCAACCGCGTGATCCAGCGCTCGCTCGTCCCGGGCGTGCGCGATACCCAGTGCGGCTTCAAGGCGTTCACCGCCGAGGCGGCGCGCGACCTGTTCCGGCGCGGCCGGATCGACGGCTGGGCGTTCGACCTCGAGATCCTCGCGCTCGCGCGGCGCCGCGGCTTCGCGATCGCGGAGGTCGGCGTCGAGTGGCGCGACGACCGGCGCTCGCGCGTGAACCCGCTCAAGGACATGTGGAAGGTCGTGCGCGAGGCGCTGACCATCCGCAAGAACCTGCGGCGCGGCGTCTACAACACGCTGCCGGCCGCGGCATAGAGCGGCTCACAGCGCGGCGAGCGCCGCGAGCAACTCGGGATCGGGCGCGACGAGCTCGACGCCGTAGCCGCCATCGCCGCGCCGCACGATCCGCACGGTCGCGCGATGGACGTCCTCGGTGAACGCCTCCTTGCCCGGGACGAGCAGCTCGAGCCGCGCGGTCGCGCCGACCGGCAGGGTCTGGTCGGTGAGCACGAACAGGCCGGACGTGCTGATGTCGCGGCTGTGCGCGTCGACGATGCGGCCGTCGTCGAGGATGATCCGCACGTCGAGCGGGATCGCGATGCGGCGCGCGCGCTCGCGGGCGTCGGGCGGCTCGGGCACGCGCGGCAGCGCGGGCAGCTTGCCGGTCGCGCGCTTGCTGGTGAGCGAGATCTTGGCGAGTGGCACGGTGCGCTCGAACTTCGGCGGCACGACCTTGGGCGGCGGGGGCGCGGCCGGCGGGGCGGCGGCGGCCGGAACGCTCGCCGTGCTGGTGCGCGCGACGATCGGTGGCGGCATGGTCATCGCGTGGACGTTGGCGGCCGCCACGATGCCGGCGATCTCGCCCTGATCGATCAGCTCGAGGTCGTCGGCCGAGATCAGCGCGGCCGAGTCGCGCGGCTCGGGCTCCGGCGCGTCGAGGTCGATGTCGATGTCGCCGGCGTCGCGCGGGCCCCTGGCGGCGAGCGCGGTCTGGAGCTCGCGCACCATCGGATGCTCGGGCGCGTGCTCGGCGATGATCTCGGCGTACGCACTCGCGACCTGCGTGTTGTGCGCGTCGCGCAGGCTGATCTCGGTGGCGAGCGCCGAGATCCACACGCGGTCCTCGGGATTGGGCGTCGCGTCGAGCGCGGTGACGGCGAGCGGCAAGAGCTCGCGGCGCGTGCCATCGGCCGCGGCGTGGCTCGCGAGCACGGTCCACATCGCGAGGTGACCGGGGATGTCGCGGATCGCGAGCTCGTAGGCGCGGTCGAGCGCGTGGCGGAGCAGGCGCAGCCCGAAGCCGCGGTGATGTTCGCTCGCGGTCAGCGCGATCGCGCACGCGCGGGTCGCGTCGATCCACGCGAGCGGCTCGAGATCGTCGAGCCGCAGCCGGAGGAACTTGCGGACCAGCTCCGGCTCGCGGTCGTTCACCGCGTTCGCGAGCAGGTGGCTGGCCGCGATCGCGTGGCTCGAGCGCGCCCCGAGCGCGGCCTCGAGGTGGCGGTTGGCCTCGACCGTGCGGCCGGCCGCGCGCGCGAACCGCGCCGCCATCACGAGCGCGTCGGCGGCGGCGTCGCCGGACTCGGCCTTGCCGCGCGCGGCGGTCGTGCCCGACAGGTCGCGGCCGGCGAGCAGCGACTCGAGCTCGCGCGCGCGATCGCCGCCCTCGGCCGCGCGCACTCCGGACAGCGCGAGCGCGCACAGCTCGCGGTTGCCGGCGTCCCACCATGCCTCGGCCTCGGCGAGCGCGTCGCCCGCGACCGCGGCGAGCCGCGCCGCGGCGGGCCACCAGCCGAGCTCGATCGCGAGCTCGCGCGCGCGGGCGACGCCGTCGCGCCCGGCCAGCTCGTAGAGCGCGACCGCGCGCCGGCGATCGGGCTCGACGTACTCGCTCGCGGCGGCGAGCTCGAGCGCGGGGCGCGGCGCCGGCGCTCCCGCGCGCAACTCCGCGGCGAGGCGATCGATCGCGGCACGCCAGTCGTGTGCGCGCCACAGCGCCTGC
Organism: Kofleriaceae bacterium; assembly: GCA_035516595.1. Classification (GTDB taxonomy): domain Bacteria; phylum Myxococcota_A; class Polyangia; order Haliangiales; family Haliangiaceae; genus JABFXX01. The sequence continues at coordinate 9,207 of DATJAE010000131.1, forward strand.
GAGAGCCAGGTCGCGATCGCCATCGCTTACTTCTACAACACCTGGTATCGTGGCGTCGCTCGCTAGGCGGAGAGGACGAGGTGACCGCCGGCGAATGGCGCGAGCCGTTCGCGGGAGGAAAGTCCGAGCTTCACAGGGCAGGGTGCTGGCTAACGGCCAGTCGAGGTGACTCGCAGGACAGTGCAACAGAAAGTAAACCGCCGCCGCGAGGCGGTAAGGGTGAAACGGTGCGGTAAGAGCGCACCGCCTCGCCGGTGACGGCGAGGGCACGGCAAACCCCACCCGAAGCAAGACCAGACAGGGGTCGCGTGGCCCGCGCGATGACTCCGGGTTGGTCGCTCGAGCCCGCCGGCAACGACGGGCCTAGAAGAATGGTCGCCACCATACAGAACTCGGCTTAACGTCCTCTCCGCCGAGCGGGCCTCTGATAATGTGATGTGGGATGGAGCAGCGGTCCCCGGTGCACGAGATCGTGAACGCGCTGTGGCGGGCCCTCCACGCGCTCGGGGCGCGGGTCGAGACCAACGAGGTCGAGCGCTGGGGCTTCTCGATCCACGCCGCGCTGTCGGCGCCCGGCCGCGAGTTCCACAATCACGATCACGTGATCGAGATCGCCGGGGTCGGCGAGCCGCTCGAGGTGATCGCCGCGCTCTACCACGACGCGGTCTACATCCAGGTCGACCAGGGCCCGCCGCCGTCGATGGCCGACGAGATGGATCGCGCGCTCGCTCAGCAGGAGGGCGGCTGGCGGATCCGCATGGCCGCCGGCGACGATCCGGTGACCGCCGACGTGCTCGGCGTGTTCGGCATGCGGCCGGGCGACGTGATCAGCGGGCTCACCGGGCTCAACGAGGTCGCGTCCGCGCTGGTCGCCTCGCTCCAGCTGCGCGACGCGCTCGATCGCGTGCAGCGGATCGGCGTCGCCGCGTGCATCGAGCAGACCATCCCGTTCCGGATCGATCCGGTCAGCGAGCTGCGCCAGCGGCTGGTCGCGCTCGGCCTGCCCACCGCGCAGCTCGACGACACGCTGCGCCGCGCGGTGCGGCTCGGCAACCGCGACGTCGAGAACTTCGCCGAAAACGATCCGGCGCGCTTTCTCGACAACACGTGGAAGCTCCTGCCCGAGAGCAACCCCGCGCTGCACGCGCCGATGGTCTACACCGTGCGCGACTACCGGATCGCGCTGCAGAAGATGGAGGCGTTCCTCGCGACGCTTCCGGCCGAGCGCGTGTTCCACACCTACGAGGACGAGCCGCGCCCCGAGATCCACGCGCGGCGGGTCGCGCGCACCACCGGCAACCTCGAGCTCGCGGTGCGCTATCTGCGCGCGAAGCTGTACGCGATCGCGCTGGTCGAGGCGATCGCCGCGGCGACCGGGGGCGACGTGCCGCTCGACTACTTCATGGGCGGGGTCAAGAACGCGGCGCACCCCGACATGAAGCGGATCGAGCAGTTCTTGCCGCAGCTGTCGTCGCGCAAGGATCTCGATCCGCCGCTGCACCGCCTGCTCGCCGAGGGCCGCGCGAGCGAGTCGAGCTTCGACACCAAGCCGAGCCCGGTCGGCGCGTTCTTGCACGCGACGGTCGGCGAGCCGACCGTGATGAAGGGCGTCGAGATGGCGAAGAAGTGGTGGGGCGGGGCGTACGACCACGACGTGTTCCTGGCCAGCCAGCCGGCCAAGCAGGTATCGGCGATCGCGCGTGCGGCGGCGCACGTCATCGACACCCGGCGCGATCGGCTGTTCGCGCTCGCCGAGCGGCTCGAGCGCGCCTGAACGTTACAAACGCCGTCTTGCGCGCGCGGGGCGGCCTCGCTATCGACGATCGCGATGAGGCCGTGGCTCGCCGTGCTGCTCGGCGCGTGCAGCGCGCCGCACCCCGCGGCGATCGGCGACGCCGCGTCCGCGCCGGATGCGCGCGCGAGCGACGCGCGCGTGGCCGATGCGGATCTCTCGGGCGCGACCGACGTGCCGGTCGTGCCGTGCACGGACAGCGACGCGGCGGTCTACGCCGCCACCCCGCGCGCCGGCGCGCCGCTCGGCACGATCCTCGCGTGCGCGCGCGATGCCGAGCTCGACGTCGCCGCGGTGCAGGCCGCGATCGGCTCGGGCGTCACCGCGACCTCGGGCGTCGCGCAGTACGTGATCGCGTACCAGACCCGCGACGGCGACGGCGGGCCGGCGGTGTCGACCGCGCGGGTCTACCTGCCGCACGTGCCGCGCGCGCGCCCGGTGCCGCTCGCGGTCGCGGCGCACGGCTCGGTCGGGCTCGCCGACAGCTGCGCGCCGTCGACCGCGGCCGACAACTCGCTGCCGATGCCGTACGCCGGCACCGGGATCGCCGCGATCGCGCCCGACCTCGCGGGCCTGGGCAACGCCGGCACGCAGGACTACCTCGACAACCGCGCGCAGGGCTGGCAGCTGCTCGACGGCGCACGCGCGCTGCGCGCGCTCCTGCCGCCCGGCCTGACCGCGCCGCAGCTGATCCTCGCCGGCTACTCGCAGGGCGGCGGCGCCGTGCTGTCGGCGCAGGCGCTGATCGGCGCGGACGGTCCGGACGCCGGACAGCTGGTCGCGACCGTGGCGTTCGCGCCGGAGTGGCCGATCGCGCTCGGGTCGTTCGACTACGTCGGCATGCTCGACGATCCGACCCAGCTGACGATCAGCGCGGGGCTGTCGTACAGCTCGGTCGCGGTGCTCCGCCAGTACGCGTTCTTCGAGAACCACGTGGGCGCGGGCACCGGCAAGCTGTCGGTGCCCGCGCAGTTCCAGGGATCGATCGACAACGCGGTCGACAGCAACTGCCTGGTCGCGTTCGGCGCGTACGTCCAGCTCCAGATGCTGCACACCGGCGATCTGATCGACGGCACGCTGCGCACCGGCCTGCTGTCGTGCATCGGCGCGCAGGGCTGCGACGGCAACGCGTCGGCGTACTACAACTTCCTGCTCGCCAACGATCTGTCGTCGGATCCGCACGCCGGGCCGGTGCTGCTCGTCCAGGGCCTGCTCGATCAGATCATGCCGGCCGGGCAGAACGCGGCGTGCATCCGGGACAAGCTGGTGTCGTCGGGCGTGGCGACCAGCGCGTGCGCGTTCGCCGCCTCCGATCACACCGACATCATGGACCAGCACGCGACCGGCGTGGTGTGGGCGGAGGCCGAGCTCGACGGCGTGCCGCCGCCGGCGTGCCCCGAGACCACCGCCTTGCCCGCGTGCCAGTGACCTACTCGGGCTTGGCCTCGTCGGGCCTGGGCGCGATCATGTCCTGGCGGTAGACCAGGCGCGCGCAGCGCGGGCAGGTCTCGATCGACTCCATGCGCGCGAGGATGTTGTTGAGCTGCGGCGGCAGCGCCATGTGGCAGCCCTGGCACACGCCCTTGATCACCGGCGCGACCGCGTAGCCGCGCTTGGTGGTGAGCGTGTCGTAGGTCTTGAGCCACTGCTTGTCGACCTGGACGCGCGCGGCGTCGCGCGCCGAGCGCGCCACGGCCAGCTGCTCGTCGAGCGCCTTGACTTGATCGGCCATCGCGGCCTCGCTCGAGGCCAGCTCGTCGCGCAGCTTCTGGACGTCGGCGTCGCGCGACTGGAGCTGCGCGGTCGACTGCGCGGTCGCCTCGACCACCTTCTTGAGCTCGCTCTCGCGATCGCTGATCGCCTTGCGCTTGTTCTCGACCTCGCGGCTGGCGGCGTTGAACTCCTTGCTGTTCTTGGACGCCTGCAGCTTGCTCTGCGCCGACTTGAGCGCGTCGCGCTCGCGGTCGATCGAGTCCTGCTGGCCCTTGCGCCAGGTCTCGGTCTCGGCGAGCTTGGCGCGCTCGGCGTCGAGCATGCCCTGCAGCTTGGCGAGGTCGCGGCGCAGCGGATCGAGCTTGGCGGGCAGCTGCTTCGCGGCGGCGTCGAGCTCGCGCACCTTGGCGTCGCAGGTCTGGAGCTGGAGAAGAAGGAGGAGCTGTTCGCGCACCGTTACAACCTTTCGCAACTTTTCAGGTGGGCCCACCTGGGCTCGAACCAGGGACCCACCGGTTATGAGCCGGCCGCTCTCACCGTCTGAGCTATGGGCCCGCGCCGTGAGGTGCCACGTCCTGTGGTCAGCCGCACGAAACGCAGGGGCACACTATCAGGTTAATGAAAAACGACAACTCCCACACGCGGTTGTCCCCGCTATACTTGCCGCGATGAAGCTCGGCAACATCGCGCGGGTCGTCACGGTGTGTGCGGCGTGTCTCGCGGCCGCGGCGTCGCAGTCTTCGAACACCAGCCAGAGCGCGGCGCAGCCCCAGTACGCGGCGCAGAACAGCCCGCCGCCGCCGCAACAGATGGATGCGACGCGCGCGCTCGGGCTGTGGCGATCGAACTTCGGCGGCGTGAAGCTGGAGGCCGACGACAGCCACGGCGGCCTGCAGAACGGCGCGGTGCAGGGCGTGTGGGAGTACACGCGGCAGGGCCAGGAGATCATCGGCTACTTCGCCGGCACGCTGCGCGGCAACGTGCTGCAGTTCAGCTGGAACGAGTCCGACAACCCGCCGCTCACCGGGCAGGGCTACATCCAGTTCGATCCGGAAGGCCGGCAGTACAACGGCCGGTGGTGGACCGATCGCCACGATCGCACCGGCGACTGGAATGGCTGGCGGCAGGGCGTCGCGCAGCCGCAGCAGCCGAACCCGTATGGCGGTCAGGGCTATGGCCAGCCGTATCCTCCGCAGCAGGGCTACTACCCGCAGCAGCAGCCGCAGCAGTATCCACAGCAGCCGCAGCAGCCGCCGCAGCAGGGCGGGTACTATCCGCAGCAGCCGCCGCAGCAGGCGCCTCCGCCGGCGCAGCCTCCCGCGCAGGGCCCGGCCCAGCAGGCGCCGCCCCAGCCGCAGCCGTACATGTGAAGTTCGCGAAGTATCACGGCTGCGGCAACGACTTCGTCGTCGTCGATCTGCGCGAGGCGCGATCCGACGACGCCGCGCGCGTGCAGGATCCCGAGATCGTGCGCGCGCTGTGCGACCGCCAGTTCGGCGTCGGCGGCGACGGCGTGCTCGCGATCCTGCCGGCGGACGGCGCCGACGCGCGGATGCGCGTGCTCAACGCCGACGGCAGCGAGGCCGAGATGTGCGGCAACGGCATCCGCTGCGTGGTCAAGGAGCTGCACGATCGCGGCGGCATCGCGCGGCGCGAGCTCGCGATCGCGACCGGCGCCGGCCGGCTGGTGTGCGCGATCGACGACGCCGGCGTGACCGTCGCGATGGGCGCGCCGCGGCTCGCGCGCGGCGAGATCCCGATGACCGGCCCGGCGAGCGAGCGCTGCATCGATCAGCCGCTCGACGGCCGGCCGACGACCTGCGTGTCGATGGGCAACCCGCACGCGATCGCGTTCGTGACCTCGCGCGACGAGGCGCGCCGGCTGGCCGAGACCGCCGGGCCCGGGGTCGAGCATCACGCGTGGTTCCCGCAGCGCACCAACGCCGAGTTCGCGCACGTCGTGTCGCGCAGCGAGATCGATCTCGTCGTGTGGGAGCGCGGCGTCGGCATCACGCTGGCGTGCGGCACCGGCGCGTGCGCGACCGCGGTGGCCGGCGCGATCACCGGCCGCACCGACCACGACGTGCGGGTCCACCTGCCGGGCGGCGACCTCGCGATCGCGGTCGCGCCGGACCTGTCGAACGTGCGGATGCGCGGACCCGCGGTCCACGTGTTCGACGGCGAGCTCGATCTGCGCCGGCTGGTGCGCCGGCCTACTTGACCGGCGCGGCCGCCGAGCCCGGCTTGGGCGCATCGGGCGAGCCGTGCCTGGGCGCGTCGGCCGAGCCGCTCGCCGCGGGGGCGGGATGCATCCCGCTGGCCGGGCCCGAGGTCGCCGGGGCGGTCGGGCCCGAGGTCGCCGGGGCGGCCGGGCCGGTGGTCGCCGGGGCGGCCGAGCCGGAGCCGCCGGGCGCCGGTGCGACCGCCGATCCGGACCCCGAGCCGGTGGTCGCCGAGCCCGAGCCCGAGCCGGTCGCCGCCGAGCCCGAGCCCGCGGCGAGCTTGCCCGCGTTGGCCTTCGCCTCCGCCTTCTGCTTGGCGAGCGCGGCCTGCGACTCGCCGAACTTCTCGAGCGCGTCGCTCGTGTTGTGGCTCGCGATCCACGCGAGCACCATCGAATCGAGCATGAACACGACGACCGCACCGGCGGTGATCCGCTTGAGGAACGACGACGCGCCCGAGCCGCCGAACACGGTCGCGGCGTTGCCGCCGCCGAACGCCGCCCCCATGCCGCCGCCCTTGCCGCTCTGCAGGAGCACCGTGAGCATCAGGAACAGGCACACGATGACGTGCAGGATGAGGAGGAGCGTCGTCATGCGAGCTTGCTTCTAGCCCACCGGCGCCTGCCATGCAAGGCCTACCCCGGGCGCGCGGCCTTCACGATCGCAACGAAGTCGAGAGCTTCCAGCGACGCGCCGCCCACCAGCGCGCCATCGATGTCGGGCTCGGCCATGAGCGCCTCGGCGTTTTGCGGCTTGACCGAGCCGCCGTACTGGATGCGGATCGCCGCCGCGACCTCGCCGCCGAACCGCTCGGTCAGCCGCTTGCGGATGTGCGCGTGGACCTCCTGGGCCTGGGCCGGGGTCGCGGTGCGGCCGGTCCCGATCGCCCACACCGGCTCGTACGCGATCACCAGCCGGTCCCGGGCGACCGCGCCGTCGATCCCGGCGAGCGCGCCGGCGAGCTGCGCGTCCACCACCTCGAGCGTCTTGCCGGCGTCCCGCTCGGCCAGCAGCTCGCCGACGCACGCGATCGCGCCGAGCCCGGCCGCGAGCACCGCGCGCGCCTTCTTGCCGACTCCCTCGTTGGTGTCGCCGAAGTGCTGGCGGCGCTCGCTGTGGCCGACGATCGCCCAGCTCGCGCCGGCGTCGGCGAGCAGCGCGGCCGAGACCTCGCCGGTCCACGCGCCGCCACTCTCCCAGAAGCAGTCCTGCGCACAGGTCGCGATCGCCGAGCCCTCGAGCCGCTTGGCGACCGCATGGATCGCGGTGTAGACCGGCGCGACGCCGATCGCGACGCCGCGCGCGGTGCCGAGCTGGTTCTTGAGCTCGGTGACCAGCGCGAGCGCCTCGCCGATCGTCTTGTTGAGCTTCCAGTTGCCGACCACGAACGGGGTGCGCATGGCCGCGTCATATCACGGCGCTAGCGCGACCACGCGAGCTGGAACGCGCACGCGTCGGCGCCGTCGATCCGGCACAGCGGGTGGCTGGCGGTGACGTCCTGCGCACCGGTCAGCTCGACGATGCGCTCGAGCTCGGCGCCGACCATCACGCACACGTCGCGCGAGCCCGGGAAGCCGCCGAGCACGACCTCGGCGGTATCCGCGTGGACGCTGGCCTCGATCCCGGTCCAGTCGTGGTACCGCGTCCAGAACGTGGGCAGCGCGGCGAGCACGGTCTCGGCCGGCAACGAGGTGGGATCGGCGCCGAACAGCCGCGCGAACGTCGCGGTCATCGTGCCACGTCCGACCTTGCGCGCGATCATCGCGGCTGGCAACAAGGCGTGCGCGTGCTCGAGCGC
>DATJAE010000132.1:0-23197 GCA_035516595.1 Kofleriaceae bacterium
CAGGTTGTTGTAGATGGACGGCCACGGCAGGTAGCCGGCGGACGGCAGCTCGTTCGACATCAGGCCGCCCGACGAGCCGGTGTGCCAGTAGAACCGGTTGGGCCAGGTCGGGCCCATCACCGAGCAGAACCAGCGATCGCACGTCGTGTACGCGTCGGCGAGCGCCCACGACACCGGCAGCTGGTCGCGCGTCAGGTACTGCATCGGATCGATCAGATCCGGCATCGAGTGGTCCATCTGATCGGCCTTGACGAAGCCGTCCATCGCGCCGTTGTTGAACGAGTTGTGCGCGTCGTCCCAGTCGTGCGGCGGATCGAGATCGCACATCTGATCCATGTTGGGATTCCACGGCGCGATCGGGTTGCCCGCGAGATCCGGGTTGGTCATCGTCATCGCCAGGCCGTCGCCGTCGAGCCCCTCGACCAGCTTGCGCGCGCCGAAGTAATGATCGTAGCTGCGGTTCTCCATCATCATGAACACGTAGTTCTTGATGCCGTTGGGACCCGAGCTGCCGCCGCACCCCGGCAGGTACTTCGCCATCGCAGCGGCGCCCGCCAGGCCGCCGATCTGCTTGATCGCATCACGCCGATTGATCATGGATACAAGGTCTATCCGACTCGGCGCGTCGCGTCTACGGTGCGTTTCGCCGCGCGTGACGCGCCTGTCACACGCGGCTCGCGATCATGCCGACGCCGACCGCGAAGCCGGCGAGCGCGCCGAGCCCGGCGACCGTCGCGATGATCAAGATGCGCGTCACGGGGTTACGCCAGAACCCGCGCGCGCTTTGCGTGTCCTCGGGCAGGCGCTCGCAATCGGCCACCGACGGCTTGCGGCGCCACGCCTCGACGATCCCGACCACGATGCCGGTGCGCACCAGCGGATAGATCCGCGCGATCGGCGCGGCGATCAGCGCCGCGAGCGCGGACAGCGGCGAGCCGCCGAACAGCAGCGTCATCCCGCTCGCACCGAGCGAGGTCGGGATGGTCCACGCCAGCATCGCGCGCGCGAAGCTCGCGGTGCCGGTGCGCCACCACAGGACGCCGAGCAGCGTGACGAACGCGACCGGCACCGCCCACTTCGCGATCCGCCACACCAGCGAGCGCGGCGGCGGCTGCTCGAGCGCGGCGCGATCGATCTCGGCGTGCAGGTTCGCGACCATGCCCGGCACGTGCGCAGCGCCGACCACCGCGAGCACGGTGGTCTTGCCCGCGCCGGCGTCGCGCATCTTCGACACCAGGTAGCGGTCGCGCTCGTCGACCAGCGGGCCCTTGACCTCGGGCACCGCGCGGCCGAGCTCGGTGAGCATCTCGGACAGCGCCTTGGGCTCCTTGAGATCCTCGACCGTCTGCTCGGTGACCGCCTCGCCCTTGCCGCCGCCCCAGCTCGCGAGCAGCGACCACAGCAGGCTGAACCGCTTCCACCAGCCGAGGTTCGCCCAGGTGCGGCGCAGCGTGATGTTGATGTCGCGATCGATCAGCTCGAGCGGGATCTGCGCCTCGCGCGCGGCCTCGACCGCGGCGATCAGCTCGGCGCCGGGGCGGACGCCCAGGCTCTTGCCGAGCTTGCGCTGGTAGCTGCCCAGCGCCAGGTGGGCGAGCAGGTACAGCGTCTTGCCCTCGCGCACGACCTTGAACACGTCGAGATCGCGAAACGCGCTGTCCTTGGTGAGCGCGTCGAGCCGGGCCTTGCACAGCTCGACGCACACCACGTCGGGCTGGAGCTGCGCGATCACCTCGCGCACTTCCTCGACCGAGCGCCTGGACACGTGCGCCGTGCCGAGCACGTAGAACGTCGTGCTGCCGTCCTCGAGCCGGGTCACCGACGCAGGCAGTTCTGCCACGCCGCCCTTCTACCACATGGTAGACACCGATCATGCCGGACATCCCCGACCCCGCGCGCACCGAGATCGAGGCGGCCGCGTTTCGCCGCCTGGTGCAGCACTTTCGCGATCGCCCCGACGTCCAGAACATCGACGTGATGAACCTCGCGGGGTTCTGTCGCAACTGCCTGTCGAAGTGGTATCGCGCCGCCGCGGTCGAGCGCGGCTACGAGCTGTCCGACCCCGAGGCGCGCGAGATCATCTACGGCATGCCGTACGACGAGTGGAAGCAGAAGCACCAGCGCTAGTAGACCGACAGGCCGATCATCGCGTCGCTCATCCGCTCGTCGTGCGCGTAGGTCTCGCCCAGCCGCGCGGTGATCGCGAGCCGCGTGTTGATGTCGAGCTGGAGCAGCGCGCCGCCGATCAGCGCGAGCGAGCTGTCGTTGCCGCCGCCCGGTACGCCGGGATAGTCCTCCCAGCGAGACGCGCCGCCGCCGCCGCCGTACAGCCCGAGGTGGAGCGGGCCGACCTGCACCGGGTAGCCGTCGACCTCGACCGTGTAGCGCGTCTCGAACAGCACGTTCTGCACCGCGTCGTCGCGCCAGCCGAAGAACAGCGAGGTCAGCACGCCGACGTGCTGCTCGGGGAAGTAGCCGAGCTGGATCGTCGTCGCGGTGCCCGGCGCCTTGGAGCCGTCGGCCGAGCGATACGTCCCCACGCCGCCGAACATCGCGTAGCTCCAGCCGGCGCGATCGAGCGGCGCGCGCCCGAGCTCGCGCCACGGGCCCTCGGTGCTGCGCACGACCCCGTGATCCGCCCACGCCGCGGTCTGCGGATCGATCCACGCCAGCGGCAGCACGGTGTAGCTGCCGTCCTTGCCGAACAGGTGGACCGGATGCATCGGGTGGAGCTGGGCGTAGCCGTCGTAGCGCGAGCCCTCGACCGCGGCCGCGGCGACCAGCACGATCGCCGCCGCGACCAGGATGACGACCGCCTCGGCCTTGCCGTCGCCGCCGCCGCCGCCGCCGTGCAGCCCCCAGCCGTGGCCGCCACCGCCGTGACCGCCGGTGACGTGGAAGTTGCCGCCGCCGCCGCCGCCGTAGCTGTAGTAGCGCCGGCGCTCGGGCCCGTAGACGTCGATCTGCGGGAAGAACACGATCTGGGTCTCGGCGGTGACCGGCTCGGGCGGCCCGACGTCGGCGTCGTGCAGGAGCTGGACGACGCGCACGTGCTGGCCGCGCTGCTCCGGTGGGACCATCGCGAGCCGCTGCAGCTCGGTGCCGGGGATCTTGTAGGAGGTCGTGCCGCACGCCGCAGCAAGGACCAAGGCTAGATGGCGCATCCAGCCGAGTATTGCAGAAAGCGTGCGCGCGGCCCCGGCGGCGTTTGTCGGCAAGATTAAGCTTTGCCTGTGGAACCGGTCGACCTCGCGGCGATCGCCGAGGACTTCGATCGCGAGGTCGCCCGCACGCCCTCGATCGATCGGTTCTGCTCGTCGTGCGCGTGGATCCAGGCCGCGGCGTCGTCGCTCATGCCGCCGCGCGCGCCGTTCACGTTCCGCGGCGACAACGGCTACTTCGCCGCGATGCGCGGCGTCCATCCCGCCGGGTTTCCGTACATCGAGCCGGTCGAGCTCGCGTGGGGGCTCGCGTCCCCGCTGATCGGCGCGGACGCCGCAGCGCTCGTCGCCGAGGTCGTGCCGCTCCTTGCCGCGCGTCGTGATTGGCAGCTCGCGATCTTCGCCGGCTTGACCGTGGCCGGGCCGCAACGCCGTGCGCTCGACGCCACACTGCCCGCGCGCTGGGAGCGGCGGCGCGGCCAGCCGACGATCCGTCACGTCGCGAGCCTCGACGGTGGGCTCGACGGCTTCCTCGCGCGGCGCTCGCGCGACCTGCGCAAGTCGCTGCGCAAGGCGCTGCGCGCGGCGACCACCGCCGGCGTGACGTTCGAGCCGGCGCGCGCGCACGACGCAGTCGGCGCGGTGGCGCTCTACGCGCGCGTGCAGGACGTCGAGGCGCGCAGCTGGAAGTCGAAGGACGGCGTCGGGATTCACACCGGCCCGATGCGCGCGTTCTACGGCGCGATGCTGCCGCGGCTGTGCGAGCTCGGCCAGCAGCGCACGATCTTCGCGCGGCTCGGCGAGCGCGACGTCGGCTACATCCTCGGCGCGGTGATGGCGGGCGAGTACCGCGGCCTGCAGTTCTCGTACGACGACGAGCACGCCAGGCTCGGGCTCGGCGGCCTGCTCCAGTACCACCAGATCGCCGAGCTCGCCGACGAGGGCGTGCTGCGCTACGACCTCGGCACCGAGATGGACTACAAGCGGCGCTGGGCGGAGGACATCATGGAGACCGAGATGATGGTGCTGGTGCGTTAGCCGCGCGAGTCGCCCGGATCCTCGTGCGCCGCGCGCCGCGTCGCGATCACCGAGGCGAGCACGCCGACCGCGAGGATCCCCGCGATGATCGCGAGCGAGACCAGATGCGGCATGTGATACCAGCGGTGCGCGATCATCTTCGCGCCGATCGCGATCAGCAACACGCCGAGCGCGAGCTTGAGGTACTGGAACTTCGCCATCGCGCCGGCGAGCACGAAGTACAGCGAGCGCAGGCCGAGGATCGCGAAGATGTTCGACGTCACCATGATGAAGGTCTGGTTGCTGACCGACAGCACCGCGGGGATCGAGTCGAGCGCGAAGATGATGTCGGTCAGCTCGATCACCACGAGGCACACCGCGACCACGGTCAACCCGCGCCGGCCGTTGTGGTCGCGGGCGAGGAACTTGCCGCCGTGGTCGCCGTCGACGATGCGCACGAACCGGCGCAGCAGCCGGACCGCGACGTTGCCGTCGCGCTCGTCGCCGGCGCCGCCGTCGGGGCGGAACAGCTTGATGCCCTGCCACGCCAGGTACGCCCCGAAGATGTAGAACACCCAGTGGAACTGCTGGACCAGGTAGTTGCCGCCGGCGAGCATCGTGACGCGGAAGCCGATCGCTCCGAGAATCCCCCAGAACAGCACGCGATGCTGGTAGCGGCCGGGCACCCGGAAGCTCTGGAACACCAGCGCCATCACGAAGATGTTGTCGACCGAGAGCGCCTGCTCCAGCAGATACGCCGAGACGTACGTGACCGAGGCCTCGGTGCCGTGGCCGGGAGAGCGGTGCTCGTAGATCAGGTAGACCACGCCGGAGAATCCCAGGCCGAGCGCGGCCCACCCCGCGGTCTGCAGCGCGGCGCTGCGCAGGTTTTGCTCGTTTGCTCGGCGGTGCAGCACGCCCAGGTCGATCACCAGGAGCAGCGCGACCAGCGCGAAGAAGCCGAGCCAGAACAAGGCCATCGAGTGAAGTCTGAACCATGCCTAGTCGGCATCGCCCAAGCAAGAAGTCCTCCGAGGCAATTCGCGGCCCACCGCTTGCACCACTCCATCTCATGTCGATCACGCTCGACCGAAACCAAGCCCAGGTCCTGCGCGAGATCCTGCAGGCCGAGCTCATGCAGCTGCGCGTCGAGAGCGCGCGCACGGACACCCACGCCTATCGCGAACGCCTGCACGATCGCGAGCACACCGTCGAGCAGGTGCTCGCGATGCTCGCCGAGCCGCGCGTGACCGCTAGGTGAGGCTGGCCAGCAGCTTCTCGACGTCGCCGGCCGGACGCTCGAGCCCGAGCTTGGCGAACACCGCGATCGCGTCGCGCAGCATGTTCTTGCCCTCGCCGAGCGCGCCGGTCTCGGCCTTGTAGCGGCCGTACGCGAACAGCGCCTTGCCCAGCGTGGCGGCGTTGTTGATCGAGCGCAGCACCTCGATCGCCTTGGCGTACGCGACCGAGGCGTCGCGCGTGCCGTCCTCGCCATCGCCGCTGTCGGCCGCGTCGTACAGGCTCGCCGACAGCACGTCGCCGAGCGCGAGATAGGCCTGCGCCTCCTTCTCGCGCAGCCCGGCGCGCTTGGCGACGTCGAGCGCGCGCTCCGCGAGCTCGCGCGCGGCCTGCAGGTGGCCGTGCTGCTTCTCGAGCAGCGCGAGGTGGCGGCAGCACTCGGTCTCGAGCGCGCGATCCTCGATGTCCTCGATGATCTCGAGCGCGTTGTCGAGCCGGCGGCGGGCCTCGTCGAGCTTGCCCTCGACCACGCACAGCTCGCCGAGGTTGGTGAGGATCAGCGCGGCGAGCGGCAGCGCGCCGATCGCCTCGGCCTCGGGCAGCGCGGCCAGCCAGCCGGTGCGCGCGTCGCCGAGGTCGCCGAGCTCGAACGCGAGCGCGGCGAGGTTGTTCTGCGACACGACCTGGCCCCAGCGATCGCCGGCCTGCTTGCGCAGCTCGAGCGCGTCCTTGTGGCAGGTGTGCGCCGCCTCGTAGTGGCCGCGATCGGCCTGGACGTCGCCGAGCCGCGACAGCGAGGTCGCGATCGCGCGCTTGTCGCCGCGCTTGCCGCGGCGGGCGAGCGCCTCGGTGATCTTGGCGTGCGCCTCGTCGTAGCGCCCGAGCATGTGCAGCGTGCGGCCGATGTCGTCGAGCGAGCCCGCGATGCCGCGCTCGTCGGCGCCCGAGCGGAACAGCTCGAGGCCGCGCTCCAGATACTCGAGCGCGAGCTTGAGATCGCCGCGCCGCCGCCACACCCGGCCCATCTTGTTGAACGCGACCGCCGCCTTGGTCTTGCTCGACGCCACCCACGACAGCCGCAGCATGCGCTCGAACGCGCCGAGCGCCGCCTCGAAGTCGCCGATCAGCTCGTAGATCGAGCCGAGGTCGTGCCACAGGTGGATGCGCGCGGCGGTGTCGTGATCGCCGATGCACGCGAGCGCGCGGTCGAACAGCTGGATCGCCTTCTCGTTGGCGTACTGCGCGCGCGCGACCTCGGCGGCGCGGCGATACCGCGTCGCGGCCTCGCGGGCATCGCCGGCGAGCGCGAGGTGACGCGCGACCTCCTCCTGCGCGGCCGGCGTGCGGCCCTCGGGATGGAGCTCGAGCCAGCGCGCGATCACCGCGTGGTAACCGCGCCGGCGGGCCTCGTCGATCTGCTTGTAGACCAGCGACCACAGGTTCGTGTAGGCGAAGCGCAGCTCGCGCTCGCCGGGCATCGACGACTGCGCGACCTCGATCAGCCACTCGCGCTCGACCAGCTTGCCGAGCGTGGCGACCACCGAGATCCGCGAGTGATCGCCCGACGCCGCGATCTGGGCGAGCGTCGGGCCATCGGGATCGCTGGTGGCGCCGCTCGCGCGCTCGAGCGCGATCACCGCGTCGAGCCACGACGTCTCGCCGACCGCCGCGGCCATCTCGAGCACGCGGCGTTCGGTCTGGTCCATGACGCGGACGCGCGCCGCGACCAGCTCCTCGTAGCTCTTGGGCAGGGTCATCGCACCGAGGCGCGGCAGATCGATCCGCCACATCACGCCCTCGCGGACGATCGCGTCGCTCTCGAGCAACAGCCGCACGGTCTCGTGGATCGCGCGCGGCGAGCCGCCGAGCGCGCGGACGTGCGTGATCAGCGCGAGCGGCAGCTCCGGCAGCGGCCGGCACAGCTCGCGCAGCAGCTCCTCGGACTCCGCCGGGGTGAGCGGACCGAGCTCGATCCGGGCGGGCGCGACCTCGCCGTCGCCGAACGAGGCGTGGCGCTCGGCGAGCGCGTGCGTCGCGGTGCACACGATCGCGAGCCGCTGGTCGCGCATGCCGGCCGCGAGGTACTGCAGGAAGTTGATCGTGTCGCTCTGGCACAGCTCGAGGTTCTCGACCACGACCAGCACCGGCCGGCGCTCGGCCTCGGCGGTGAGCAGGCGCTTGAGCGCCATGAACAGCCGCGCCTCGTGGCGCTGCGGCGAGTCGACCAGCGGGGCGACGACCGGGCTGTCGTCGAACGGCACGCGCAGCAGGTGCGCGATCAGGTGCACGATCTCGGTCGCGCGCTGGCCCGGGACGATCTCGGCGACCTGCTTCTCGATCTTGTCGCGGCTCTCGGCCGGGTCCTCGCCAGGATCGAGCCCGAACCGGGCGGTGAGCGCGCGCGCGATCGGCCCGTAGGCGTGCGAGTTCTCGTCCGCGACGCCCGACAGCGCGAGCACGCTCGGGTAGCCGGTGCGGGTGCGGGCGATCAGCTCCGAGACCAGCCGGCTCTTGCCCATGCCGGCCTCGCCGACCAGGAGCACGAACTCGAGCTCGCCGGCCTTGTCGAACGCGCGCTCGACCCGCTCCTGCAGCGACCGGATCGTGGCGACTCGCCCCGCGAGCCGCGAGCGCAGCTCGAACGACGCGGTTGTAATCGTGGTGCGCTCGCCTTCACCTTCGCCGAAGTCGCTGGCATCGAACGTCTCGGTCGGCTCGGTGCCGCCGGGCTCGACCATTGGCAGATCGAGGGTCGGCGTCGGAGCGCTCTGATCCCAGGTCAGCGGCGCCACGAGGTTCCACCCGGCGTCGACATCGACGCCCGTAACTCTTGTTGATTCCATGAGATTTCCACGCTCAGCCCGGCGCCTACGCGCGGTAGGCGCGCGGAAGCTAATGTGGTTTGATGTGGTTGTCAACCAGGGCAGAAGTAAATTCAGCTCTGATCGAAAACGACACCCCGGCAGGGCTACGGCGTGACCGCGGCCTTGGCGGTCGCGCGCTTGGCGCAGCGCTCGGGCAGGGCGGTCCGGTAGGCGTCGGTTCGCTTGGCGACCGCGTCGGGGACCGGGCGCGCCGTCTTGCCGTCGCGCAGGAAGTAGTGGATCGACACCGGGAGGATCGGGTCCTCGTGCGCGGCGAGCCGCCGGCAGTTCTCGGCCTCGAGGTCGTCCAGCACGTCGGCGATCACGCTCGCGGTGATCGGCTTGACGTCGTGCATGAGCACGATCCCGCCGTGGTCGTGCAGGATCATCGCCAGCACCTTCTTGCGCAGGCGCTCGCGGTCGTGCGCCCGCCAGTCGAGCGTGTCGACCGACCAGATCACCTCGGTCACCCCGAGCCTCTTGAGCCGCATCCGGCCGGCGCCCGACAGCGCGCCGTACGGCGGGCGAAACAGCCCGATCGGCCGCCCGGCCTCGCGGGACAGCGTGCGGATCGACTGATCGATCTCGCGATCGAGCTCCTTGCCGGTGGCCTTGCCGAGGTTCGGGTGGGTGACCGAGTGGCTGCCGACCGTGAAGCCATCGGCGAGCTCGCGCGCCAGCACGTCGCGGCTCTTGGCGCCGAGCTTGCCGACGATCCGCGAGGTCACGATGAAGAACGTCGCCGGGATGTCGTAGCGCTCGAGCGCGTCGAGCACGCGCGGCGTGGTCTCGGGATTGGGGCCGTCGTCGAACGTGAACGCGACCACGTTCTTGGCTTCGTCGCCGTTGACCCGGGCGGCCTTGCCGAGCACCGGGTCGTCGGTGAGCGAGGTCAGGTCCGACGGATCCATCGGCCGCGGGGCGGACGTGGTGGGGGCCGGCGCCGGATCGCTCCGCGCGATCGACGCCGCGCACACCACGACGATCGACAGCCACCGCACCCGTTAACGCTAGCACGCGAGCTATGCTCGCGCCGTGGCCGCCCCGCGCGTGGTGTCGACGTCGAGCTTGCCGATCGATCTCGCGGCCCAGCTGCCCGGCGCGCGGGTCGAGGTGCCCGAGTGCTGGGTCGGGATCGACCACTGCGAGCTCGCCGACGCCGACGCGCTGATCTGCCTGCTGATCGATCGGATCGACGCGGCGGTGATCGCGCGCGCGCCGAGGCTGCGCGTGATCGCGAACTGCGCGGTCGGCTACGACAACGTCGACCTCGCGGCCGCGACCGCTCGCGGCATCGCGGTCGCGAACACGCCCGACGTGCTGACCGAGGCGACCGCCGAGCTGACGATGGCGCTGCTGCTGGCGGCGGCGCGCCGGCTGCCCGAGGCCGAGCGCCTGGTCCGGTCCGGCAACTGGCCGGGCTGGCGGCTCGACCAGCTGCTCGGCATCCAGCTGGTCGGCAAGGTGTTCGGCGTGGTCGGGATGGGCCGGATCGGCCACGAGGTCGCGCGGCGGGCCGCCGCGTTCGGCATGCGCGTGATCTGGACCGACAAGATGCGCGCCGGCGGGCCGGGCGATCCGCCGGGCTGGGTCGAGCTCGACGAGCTGTTCGCGCTCGCCGACGTGGTGAGCCTGCACTGCCCGCTGACCGCCGAGACCCGGTTCCTGGTCAACGCGGCGCGGCTCGCGCGGATGAAGCGCACCGCGATCCTGATCAACACCGCGCGCGGCGGGATCATCGACGAGCTCGCGCTGATCGCGGCGCTGCGTGGCGAGAAGATCTTCGCGGCGGCGCTCGACGTCTACGAGCGCGAGCCTCAGGTCCGCCCGCAGCTGCTCGAGTGCCCGCGCCTGGTCTTGGCGCCGCACATCGGATCGGCTACCAACGAGGCGAGGACCCGGATGGCCCAGCTGTGTGCAGATGCCGTGATCGCGGTGCTCGCCGGCCGCCGTCCCGGCAACCTGGTCAACCCCGAGGTGCTGGCGCGTGGCTGACCCGAGCGTGCTCGTCGTGACGTCGGCCGGCGCGCCGGCGGCAGCCGTGGTGCCGGTGCTCGCCGCGATCGAGGCCGCCGGCATGCGGGTGCGCGCGATCGACGTCGGTGCGGCCGGCGGCGGCGGCGGTGGCGTCACCGATCGCGTGCGGCGCGCGCTGCTCGGCGAGGCGGCCGAGCGCAAGCTGCGCCGCGAGCTCGAGGGCAACCCGCCCGACGCGACCGTGGTGTTCGATCCGCACGCCGCGCTCGCGGTGACGGTCGCGCGCGATCAGGTCCAGAACCCGGCGCCGGTGGTCGCGGTGGTCGGCGAGCTCGAGCCCGCCGCGGCGTGGGCGCAGACCGATGCCGATCGGTTCGTCGCGATCGACGATCTCGCGGCGGTCGCACTGGCCGACGCGGGCGTCGAGGGCGATCGCATCCTCGTGGTCGGCGCGCTCGGCGAGCGCGCGTTCGCCGAGGCCGGCGCGCAGGACCGCGCCGCGCTGCGCGCGCGGTTCAAGCTCGGCGGCAAGGTCGCGCTGGTCGAGGTCACCGGGCTGGGCGCCGAGCTCACCGGCCAGCTCGCGCTCCAGCTGTCGCTGCTCGACGGCGGCGACGCGGTGACGTTCCTGTTCGACGCCGCCGGCGACGCCGAGTCCGCCGCGGTGCTGCGCCGCCAGGTCCCGAGCCTGGGGCTGCGCGGCAAGCTGTTCGGCCAGACCCCCGACGCGGCGCTGTTGTGGCGCGCCGCCGACGCGATCGTCGCGCGGCCGCGGCCCGAGACGATCGCGCGCGTGCTGCTGGTCGGGGGCCGGCTGGTCGCGCTGATCGACGAGCAGGTCGCGGGCGCCGCCCGGCACGCGGCGGCGCTCGAGGCGCGCCGCCGCGCGATCCCGGCCAAGGGCCTGCTCATGCTGGCGAGCGCGCTCGACGCGGCGTTCCGCGGCGGCCACGCGCCGCCCAGCCACGACGGCGCGGAGCAGGTCGCCGACATCGTCGCGCTGGTCGCGGGCGACAAGCGCGCGGTGATCGACGAGCGCCGCGCCGCCGCGCACGCCGCGACCCGCGAGCGCGTCCACGCCGCCAGCGTGGCCGCGCAGGCCGCCGCCGCGCAGACCGCGATGCCCGGCGAGCTCGAGGATCTCGGCGGGGGGCCGGCGCCGGTCGACGTCGACCTGCCCGACAAGGCCGAGCTCGAGCGGCTGCGCGCCGAGGTCGCGCGCCGGGTCGCCGAGATGACGCGCTCGATGGCGGCCGCCCGCGACGCCGCGGCCGAGCTCGGCGACAAGGCCAGGGGCGCCGCCGCGCGGGGCCAGGCCGACGAGGCCGCGCAGCTCGAGCGCAAGGCCGACGCCGAGCGCGCGCGGATGCACGCGATGCTCGCCGAGCTCGCCACGCTCGAGTCCGAGCTCAAGGAGCTCGAGCGCGCGATCGCGCAGGTCGGCGATCGCCCGCGCGCGCCGCCCCCGCCGCCGCCCGAGGATCAAGCGCCGCGCGCCAGACCCGGCAAGCCGGCGTCGATCGACGACGAGCTCGCGCGAATCAAGCGCAGCGCCGGCGGCGGCGCGCCTGCACCCGCGCCTGCGTCGCCGCCGCCGCCGCGCACGCCGCCGTCCGGCAAGTCGGCCCGGCGCGGCGAGGCCAAGACGGTCGACGACGAGCTCGCCGCGCTCAAGCGCAAGATGGATCAGGCGCCCAAGAAGAAGCCCTGACCGGCGGCCGGGTTGGCCCCGGCGCAACCCCGCGCGGGCGCGGCCGATAACGCCGGCATGACCCGAGTGGCCCTCGCCGGCTCGCTGATCGCCGCGCTCGAGCGCGCGACTGCCGACCTGATCGAGCCCGAGCCGCAGGTCGGCGCCGCGCGTGCGGCCGCGGTCGTCGGGGCCGCGGCGGAGACCGCGTTCGGGTTCGCGCTCGGCACCGTCACCGGCCGGGTCGCGCGCGCCTCGCGCGAGCCCGACGCTGCGGTCCGCCTGTTCGCGCTGCTGGTCGAACGGCCGCGCGGGCTGGAGCCACGTCCGGATCGCGCTGGCCGATCGGCGCGCGGCCCCGATCGCTTCGCGGCTGTGGTCGCTCTGGGCGCGCAGCCTCGCGGGCACGTCCGAGGCCAGGCCGTTCATCGCGGCGATCGGGATCACGTGACATTTGCAACCCGGGGTTTGCCAGGTACCGCCGGCCGCCACCGCGACTCGCGATGCGACTATCATGGCTCGATGCGCATCGCGATCCTGGTCGTGTGTGGAGTCTCGCTCGTCGGCTCGTTCGCCCGTGCGCAGGACGCGCCGCCCGGAGAGCCGCCGCCGGGTCAGGTCCCACCGGCGCCGCCGCCGCCGCCGGTCGCGCCGCCGCCGGCGATGGTCGCGCCGCCGGCCGCGGTCACGACCGTCGATCCGGGCACGCTCGAGGACGCCAACTCCGGCCGCGTCGCGATCATGTCGACCGCGCTCACCCCGCCCGCCGGGACGTTCGCGTTCGAGGACTGGGAGCTGTTCCTGATCAGCGCGTCGTACGCGGTGACCGATCACCTGGTGATCACCGGCACGTCGATGGTGCCGGTGACCAGCGACTTCTACTGGGGCTTCCTGTCGGCCAAGCTCCAGGTGGTCAAGGTCGGCCGCGTGCGGATCGCGGCGCAGGCCGGCATCGCGGCGGTGTGGGGCAACGGCAGCGACAGCAGCGACTCGGCGACCGGCTTCGATCTCGGCGGCGTCGCGACGCTGTGTCTCGACGACGGTTGCTACTCGCACGTCGACGGCGCGGTGGTCGCCGGGTTCGCCGACCAGAGCAACACGTCGGTGCCGGTCGGCTTCATGGCCGGGATCGTCGCCAAGGTCGGCCGCCACATCCGGCTGGTCGCCGAGGCCGACACCGCGCACATGTTCGGTGACCTCAGCGGGCAGGCCAACGGCTTCCTCGGCTGGTACGGCGTGCGCTTCACGTCGCGGCAGATCGGCGTCGACCTCGAGCTGGTGCGGCCGTTCTGCAGCGACAGCTCGTGCGACATGACGACGTTCCCGCTCGGCGTGCCGTTCGTGACGTTCACCTATCGCGCGATCGACTGAGCGACGCGTCGCGGCCGCGCGTTGCCGCTTGACAGATGATTAACGACCGCGTTAATAGTTTCGCATCATGGAAACCACATCCAAGGTCGCGTCCAAGCCGCCGCCGAAGGGCTGGCCCCGGATCTCGCAGAGCCTCGTCTACGACCGCGCCGCTCCGGCGATCGACTGGCTGTGCAAGGCGTTCGGCTTCGAGGTCCAGCTCAAGGTCGAAGGCGAGGGCGGCCGGATCGAGCACTCCGAGCTCGTGCTCGGCGGCGGCCTCGTCTCGATCGGCGATGGCCGCGGCGACCGGCCGTGGCGCAAGAGCCCGGCCGAGCTCGGCGGCGCCAACACCCAGAGCTGCTGCATCTACGTCGACGACGTCGACGCGCACTGCGAGCGAGCGCGCGCCGCCGGCGCGAAGATCCAGCAGGAGCCCAAGACCACCGACTACGGCGACGACTACTGGACCGATCGCAGCTACGAGGCCGTGGATCACGAGGGTCACCACTGGTGGTTCATGCAGCGGATCAAGTGAAGGCCGCGGAGCTCGACCGCACCCTGATCGCGCTCGCCGATCCGACCCGCCGCGGCGTGATCGACCTGCTGCGCCGCGCGCCGCACCGCGCGAGCGACATCGCCGATCGCCTCGGCACCAGCCGGCCCGCGATGAGCCGCCACCTGCGCGTGCTGCGCCACGGCGGGCTGGTCGAGACCTTCGAGGATGACGACGCGCGGGTGCGGGTCTACCGGCTGCGTCCGGAGAAGCTGCGCTCGCTGCGCGCCTGGCTCGAGGAGGTCGAGCAGTTCTGGACGGTCGAGCTCGGCGCGTTCCAGGACCACGTCGAGCGCACGCGAGGCAAGCGATGATCGAAGGCGACCGGGTCGCGGTGACCGTGCGCGTGTCGGTGCCCCCCGACGTCGCGTTCGAGGTGTTCACCAGCGAGATCGACCAGTGGTGGCGGCGCGGCGTGCGCTATCGCGTCGCCGGTCGCCGGCCCGGCACGCTGGTGCTCGAGCCCGGGCTCGGCGGCCGGCTGTTCGAGCAGTACGACGGCCCCGCCGGCACGCGCGTCCACGAGGCCGGGCGGATCACCGCGTGGCAGCCGCCCAGCCACCTGGCGTTCGAGTGGCGCGGCTCGAACTTCCAGCCCGGCGAGGTCACGTTCGTCGACGTGCGGTTCACCGCGACCGACAGCGGCGGGACCGAGGTCGCGCTCGAGCACCGCGGGTTCGCGGCGCTGCGCCCGGACCATCCGGTGCGCCACGGCAAGCCGGCCGAGGCGTTCATCCGCGACCTGGGATCGTACTGGGCCGATCTGCTGACCGGGCTGCGCGTCTACCTCCTCAGGTGACGCGGCCGTAGCGGTCCTCGAGCCGGACCACGTCGTCGAGCTCGGGCGTCGACACCTCGAGCACGTCGGTGTCCTCGATCGCGATCATGCGATGGCGCAACCCGGGCGTGATGTGAAACGGCTCGCCCGGCCCGAGCTCCTTCTCGCTCGCCGGCTCGCCGTCGGCGAAGTACGCCAGCAGCATCCGACCCGCGAGCACCATGATGGTCTCGTCCTTCTCGCGGTGATACTGCAGCGACAGCGCCTCGCCGGCGCGGATGTGCAGGATCTTGCCGACGTAGCGGTCGGTGCGCGCCCAGATCAGCTCGTGGCCCCAGGGCTTGTCGACGCGATCGATGGCCACTACTTGCCGGAGCCCGAGCCGGAGCCCGAGCCCGAACCGGCCGGCGGCGCGTTGATGTTGCTCGTCGCCGTCGGATCCATCGCGCTCGGCATCTCGACCTTGGGATGCGCGCCCGGGATCTCCTCGCGGCGGTCGACCTTGCCGTCGAAGTCGTCGTCGTAGAGGATCGCGATCAGCACGCCGTCCTTGTACTGCTCCCACACGTCGGGCTTGCCGTCGCCGTTGCGGTCGCGCTCGACGCTGATCAGCTGGCCGCCGGTGTCGTAGGTCTCCTTGACGTCGAACTTGCCGTCGAAGTCGATGTCGCGCTGGACCTCGGACAGCTTGCCGGTCTTGGGGTCGTAGATCTTCCAGACGTCGAACTTGCCGGAGTGCGAGACGTCCGCCTTCTCCCACAGGGTGTTGCCCTTGCGGTTGTAGGCGACCACCAGGTCCTTCTTGCCGTCGTGGTCGAAGTCGACCTGCTTGCAGGTCATGTACTCGACCTTGGTCCCGCCCTCGTCATCGGTCGCGTAGATCTGCCAGAGGTCCGGCTTGTTGTCGTGGTTGAGGTCGAACGTCACCACGTTCTTGCCGTTGGTGTCGCACAGGGTCGGGTCGACCTTCGGAATCGCCGAGTCGAGCGAGTCGTTCTTGGGCGTGGTGTCCCCGTCCTTGCCGTGACACCCCACCAGGACGACCGCGATCCAAGCGAGTTTCGAGAGCTTCGCCATCACGTTGGAAAGCCTATGCTCCCCGGCGGATCGGCGCAACCACCCGAGCCGATTGACCACGTGCATATGGTCACGTAGGGTCACCACGTCCGTGTCGCGCAAGAAGATCTCGACCACCGTGTACATCACACCGGAGCAGGACGCGCGGCTCAAGGCGCTCCACGCGCGCACCCGCGTCCCGGTGGCCGAGTACATCCGGCAGGGCATCGATCTGGTGCTCGACAAGTACCGCGATCAGCTCCCGGGGCAGGTAGACCTCCGGCTGCCGTCACGCTAAGTAGCGCGAGCGCCGATGTCGTTTCCCGCCGAGCGGATCCGTAACTTCTCGATCATCGCGCACATCGATCACGGCAAGACCACGCTCGCCGATCGCATCCTCGAGGCGTGCGGCGCGGTGACCGCGCGCGAGGCGCAGGATCAGATGCTCGACTCGATGGACCTCGAGCGCGAGCGCGGCATCACGATCAAGGCGCAGTCGGTCCAGCTCCACTACAAGGCGGACGACGGCCAGACCTACGAGTTTCACCTGATCGACACGCCCGGCCACGTCGACTTCCACTACGAGGTGTCGCGCTCGCTCGCCGCGTGCGAGGGCGCGCTGCTCGTGGTCGACGCCGCGCAGGGCGTCGAGGCGCAGACGCTCGCCAACGTCTACGTCGCGCTCGACAACAACCTCGAGATCGTGCCGGTGCTCAACAAGATCGACCTGCCGGTCGCGCGGCCGGACTGGGTCAAGCAGCAGATCGAGGACACGATCGGGCTCGACGCGTCGCGCGCGCTGCTGGTGTCGGCCAAGACCGGGCAGGGCGTGCACGAGATGCTCGAGGCGGTGATCGATCGGATCCCGCCGCCGCACGCCGATCGCGAGGCGCCGCTGTCCGCGCTGATCTTCGACAGCTGGTACGACACCTATCGCGGCGTGGTCGTGCTGGTGCGCGTGATGGCCGGCAGGATCACGCGGGGCACCAAGCTCCGGTTCTGGGCGACCGACCAGACCTACGAGTGCACGATGATCGCGGTGCGCCAGCCGGCGCCGCTCGAGATCGACACGCTCGAGGCCGGTCAGGTCGGCATCCTCGCCGCCGCGATCAAGGACATCGCGCATGCGCGGGTCGGCGACACCGTCACCGACGCCGACCGACCGTGCGATGCGCCGCTGCCCGGGTTCAAGACGGTCAAGCCGATGGTGTTCGCCGGGCTGTTCCCGGTCGACGCCGCCGACTACCAGGACCTCAAGGACGCGCTCGGCAAGCTCGTGCTCAACGACGCGTCGGTGACCTACGAGCCCGAGACGTCGTCGGCGCTCGGCTTCGGCTTCCGCACCGGCTTCCTCGGGCTGCTCCACATGGAGATCATCCAGGAGCGGCTCGAGCGCGAGTTCAACCTCAACCTCATCACGACCGCGCCGAGCGTGCGCTACCGGATCAAGCTGCAGAGCGGCGAGGTGGTCGAGCTCGACAACCCGGCGAAGGTGCCCGATCAGGGCAAGTACGAGGCGATCGAGGAGCCGATGATCGCGGCGACCGTGCACCTGCCCCAGGAGTACGTCGGGCCGATCATGCAGCTGTGCCAGGAGCGGCGCGGCACCCAGAAGGGCCTGCACTACGATCCCGGCGGGCGCGTGCGCGTCGTGTACGACATGCCGCTGGCGGAAGTGGTGTTCGGGTTCTACGATCGACTCAAGACGATGTCGCGCGGCTACGCCTCCCTCGACTACGAGCCTGCCGGCTATCGCGAGGCCGACCTGATCCGGCTCGACGTGCTGGTCAACGGCGAGCGAGTCGACGCGCTGTCGATCGTGAGCCACCGCGACAGCGCGTATCATCGCGGCGTCGAGCTGTGCACCAAGATGAAGGATGTCGTGCCGCGCCAGATGTTCGACGTCGCGATCCAGGCCGCGATCGGTAGCCGCGTGATCGCGCGGACGACGGTCAAGGCCGCGCGCAAGGACGTCACCGCGAAGTGCTACGGCGGCGACATCACCCGCAAGAAGAAGCTGCTCGAGAAGCAGAAGGAAGGCAAGAAGCGCATGAAGGCCGTCGGCTCGGTCGAGCTGCCGCAAGAGGCATTCCTGACGATCCTGAAGGTGGACTAGTGCGCGCCGCGGCCCTCAACCGCCACGTTCGCAAGGAGGCCCGGGGGCTCGTCCGCGAGGCGCGCACTGCGCTCGCCCAGAAGCGCGCGCAGCCCAAGCCCAAGATCGCCGAGCTCGAGACCGTGGCCGGCGAGGTCGCGAAGGGCCTGACGGCCAGGGACTTCGCGCAGGTCCGGCGCTACCTGCCGCTGCTCGACGCGCTGGTCGACGAGCTGGTCAAGCGGCCGCCCAAGTCGACGATCCTCGACTACATCGAGTCGGTCGGCGCTGCCGTGCTGATCGCGCTCGCGCTGCGCGCGGGCCTGATCGAGGCGTTCAAGATCCCGAGCTCGTCGATGTATCCGACGCTCGAGATCGGCGACCACATCTTCGTCAACAAGTTCATCTACGGCGTGCGCATCCCGTACACCACGACCAAGCTGTTCGAGCTGCGCGGGCCACATCGCGGCGAGGTGATCGTGTTCATCTACCCGTGCGATCCCGACCGCGACTACATCAAGCGCGTGGTCGCGGTCGCGGGCGACACGGTCGAGGTGCGGTGCAACGTGCTCTACGTCAACGGCGTCGCGGTGCCGAGCAAGCAGCTCATGCCCGGCCCGCCCGAGGAGCTGACCCACGGCAAGACGCAGGACCTCACCGCCGCGCAGTGCCCGGCCGGCGCGTGCTGCTACGACGATCTCAGGGACGAGAACAACCCGGACAAGGGCTGGACCAAGAAGTCGTGCAGCCTGTACCAGGAGACCGTCGCGGGGCACAGCTACGAGATCTACGAGGACGCCGGGCGCCCCGCGCGCGACGCGCTGATGGCGCAGGGCAAGCTCGAGCACGGCGACGGCATCAAGGACTTCCCGGATCGCTCGATGTCGGGGCCGCCGAGCTGTGCGACCGCCAAGGACGTCGGCACGCTCGAGCCGGTGCACCAGGTGCTCGGGACCCTGGTCGAGACCAAGAAGGAAGATCACGCGAGCGCGTGCGAGCAGCAGCTGCACTACGTCGTGCCCGAGGGTCACGTGTTCGCGATGGGCGACAACCGCTCCAACTCGAACGACTCGCGGTTCTGGGGCTCGGTCCCGATCGACAACGTCAAGGGCAAGGCGCTGTTCATCTGGCTGTCGTACAAGGACTACGAGCTCAAGCGGTTCTGGGACTTCAGCGGCCTGCGCTGGTCGCGCATCGGCGATATCGTCCCCTAGTTGTGCTGCTTCGGCGTGCCCTTCGCGAGCTGCGCGAAGCACGTCTTGAGCGCGTCGGCGACCGCGGTCTCGGCCGCGCCGTCCCAGGCGTAGTCGCGATCCTTGTCGCGGATCTTCATCCCGGTCTCCTGCTTGACCGTCGCCTGGCCGTCGCCGGTGAAGCCCATCGTGCGGCCGGGGATGGTCTCGCCGAGCACGTGGATCGCGACGCGCACGACGATGCGCTGGGTGCTCGGCTTGTCCTCGAGCGGCGTGATCTCGAAGCTGGCGTCGGTGATCTCGACCGTGACGAGGTAGGCGCCGGCCACGCCCTTCTTCTCGAGAAACCGCCGGTACGGCGCGCCGTTGTCGGCCGCGGGGTCGGGGGCCCCGGCGAGCTCGGGGACGAGCTGGGGGTTGGTCTCGAACGCCTTCTTGATCTGGGCCTCGACCCGCGGCACGGCCTGCGCGGCCACATCGGGCTTGACCTTCTCCTTGGCGGTCACCGCGGCGAGCTCGAAGTGGTACCTCTTCTTGGCCGGCCCCGCCGAGGCCACGGCCGCCAGCGCCACCAGCAGAACCAGGCTCTTCATGACCGGCATCATGCCCTAACAGACGGTGCGTGCTAGGTTCGATTCATGGTGCGGCCGCGGTGGCACGACGCGCTGATCGCCACGGCGATCGCGCTGTTGCTGGCCACCGGGGTATGGGCGCTGTGGTGGGACGATGTGCTCTCCCTGCTGCATCTTGGCCCCGGATCGGGATCCCAGGTGGTGCCGGCGCCCGCGGCGAATGGCGAGACCTAAGCGGCCGTCGAACTTGACCGTGATTGCCGACGCTTAGTACCGTTTGGGTCGGTACGGGGAGTACCATGCCCCGGCAGGTCGCCCTCAGGAGCCAATGTTCACCATCATCATTCAGGAAAAGGGCGGCGAGCAGCGCCGCATGGTGTTCAACAAGCCCGAGGTCACCATCGGTCGCGTGCAAGGCAACGACATCGTGCTCCCGAAGGGCAACGTGTCGAAGCGCCACGCGCGCATCGTGCTCAAGGACGGCAAGTTCATCATCGTCGATCTCAAGAGCACCAACGGCACCTACGTCAACGGGAGAAAGATCACGAGCCCGCTCGTGGTCAAGGACTCCGACAAGATCTACATCGGCGACTTCATCGTCGGAGTCGACGAGGCAGCGAGCGGCGAGGGCGATGGGCCGTCGGAGACCACGACGTCGCCGCCGGGACAGGATCGCCTGCAGCAGCAGGTGGCGCCCGAGTCGCGGCCGCCGCGTCCGACCGAAGCGGCGCCGCAGCCGATGGCGATGCCGCCGATGCCGATGGCCGAGCCGCCGATGGGCCCGATGGGATCGATGGCCGGGCCGCCGATGGCGGCGCCGCCTGCGGTGGCGCCGAGCGGGCCGCGCCCTGGACCGCCGCGTCCGGCGCCGGGCTCGCGCGATCTCGTGCCGCCGCGCGAGCGCGACCTGCCGCCGCCGCGCGAGATGCCGCCGCGCGAGCCGCCGGGTCCGCGCGACATGCCGCCGATTGTCGCGCCGCCGGCCGAGCGCGCGCGTCCGCCCGGGCCGCGCCCCGGCGGCACGATGCCGCCGCCGATGATCCCACCGGTCGTCGCGCCGCAGCCGGCGTCGACCGCCGCCGATCCGCACTTCCCGCCGCCCGGCGCCGTGCCGTCGCCCGCGATGCCGCCGCCGATGGCGCCGCCGGTCGCGCCGCTCGAGCGCGCCGAGCGCCCCGAGCGCGTCGCGCCGCCGGTCGAGCGTCAGGGGCCGCCGCCGCAGGCGCAGGTCGTGCCGCTGCCGGCCGGCCCGCAGACCAACAACAAGCGCCAGCTGGTCGGCGCCGGCGCCAAGAAGGTGATCGGCCGCCCGCTGTCGATGCCGAGCAAGCGCGGCGTCCAGCTCGAGCCGCTCGATCCGAAGATCGTGAAGATGCTCGACCTGCAGTCGAACATCCTCGAGCGGCTGCGCGCCAAGCTCGACCTCGACAAGGTGCCGATCGACCGGCTGCACGAGGAAGATCTCTGGCAGCGCGCCGAGCGCGCGACGATCGATCTGGTCGAGACGCTCGAGACCTCGGGCGAGCTGCCCAAGTACATCGACCAGGACACGCTGATCAAGGAGACGCTCAACGAGGCGCTCGCGCTCGGCCCGCTCGAGGATCTGTTCGCGGACGAGAAGATCGACGAGATCATCATCGATCGCCGCGACCGCCTGGTGGTCGGCAAGGACGGAGTGCTGCGCGGCTCGGGCAAGGCGTTCTCGTCCGACGACGTGTTCGAGCGCGTGGTCAAGCGTCTGGTCGCCGAGGCCGGCAGCGTGATCGACGAGGCGCACCCGCTGGTCGATCTGCGCATGCGCGACGGCACGCGGCTGACCGCGGCGGTGTCGCCGGTCGCGGCGCGCGGCGCGTGCCTCGTGCTCAAGAAGCCCGCGTCGCAGATGCCGACGCTGTCCGATCTCGTCCAGCAGGGCACGCTGTCGTCGGCGATGGCCGACTTCCTCGCGACCTGCGTGTCGGCGCGGCGCAACATCCTGGTGTGCGGCGCGCAGCGCTCGGGCAAGACCAGCCTGGTCGCGGCGCTGGCCGCGGCGTCGCCGCCGGGCGAGCGCCTGGTGTCGATCGAGGAGGTCGCCGAGCTGTCGATCGCGCGCGACGAGTGGATCCAGCTCGAGAGCCGGCCGCCGGGCCTCAAGGGCGCCGAGGTGGACATGGCGACGCTGCTCGAGGCCGCGCTGCGCCTGATGCCGGATCGCCTGGTGATCGGCGAGCTGCGCGGCCGCGAGGCGCTCGCCGCGGTGTCGGCGCTCAACGCGTCGGTCGACGGCGCGGTCGTCGCGATGACCGGCGAGGGCTCGGCCGCCGTGCTCGGCCGGCTCGCCACGCTCGCGCGTGCGGCGAGCCCCGGCGGCTCGGACGCCGCGATCCGCGAGCTGTGCGCGTCGGCGTTCGAGATCGTGATCCACGTCGTGCGCCACGCCGACGGCGCGATCAAGGTGCACTCGATCGAGGAGGTCGTCGGCGTCACCGACACCACGTTCGAGACCCAGGTGCTGTTCCACCTGGCGAACGGCAACCTCGTCGCCACCGGCACCGTGCCGCGGTTCTACAGCGAGCTCGAGGCGCGCGGCATCCCGGCCGACCAGGCCGTGTTCCGCTAGGTGGGGCCGCCGATCCATCGCCGATCGCTTCGTCGCCGCTCCTCGCGTTACGCGCAGTAGCGCTGCGTCGCGGCGCAACCGCCGTGCTAGCGCCCGGCCCACACGAAGTAGTCACGCACGTAGCCGGTCTCGAGCACGATCGGCGCGAGCGCGGGGTCGGTCTGGCCGGCGTGCACGGCGGCGTCGAGCCGCGCCGCGCAGCGCTGGCAGGGCAGCGCCGCGACGTGCGGAAGCGCGAGCAGCGCGGCGGCGCGGACGTCCGGTCGATCGTCGGTGGTCGCGGCCGCGAGCAGCGCGTCGCTGTGCGCGCTCGCGGCGCGGCCGAGCTTGCCGAGCTCGAGCGCGGCGCGATCGATCGCGTCGGCGGCGAGCTGGGCCTTGTCGCCCTGGCTCCACGCCGCGAGATCGGGGATCGACGACGCGATGCGCGCGCACGCCGCGTCCGGCGTCGCGACGAGCGCGGCCGCGTAGCACGCGGCGTCGGCCTTGCAGCGCGCCGCGAGGTCGACGCGCGCGATGTAGCCGGCGAAGCGGCGCTGGAACGCGACGTAGGCCCTGGCCGCGCTGTCGGCGTTCTTGAACGGCGCGACCTTGTCCCGGTGGATGCGGGTGGCGTCGCGCAGGTCCGCCTCGGCCTTGCGCGCGGCGGCGAGCGCGGCGGTGCGGTCGGCGTCGGTCTTGCTCGGATCGTCGTGCAGCGCCGCGATCGTCGCCTTGGCCTGATCGAACCGCGCGCGCACCGCTTGAAACGCGCGATCGGCCGCGTCGGCGGCGGCGCGATGGCGCTCCGCCTCCCTGGCCTTGCGCGCGGCCGCGTCGCCGTAGCGCGCGCGCAGCCGCTCGAACAGCGCGATCGACGCCGGGTCGTGCGCGAGCCGCGCGAGCGCGGTGGCGGCCTCCTCGCGCAGCGCCTCGTCGGCGCGATCGTCGGCGACGATCGCCGCGATCGCGGGCACCGCGCGGTCGTCGCGCGCGACGAACGGATAGGCCGCGAGCGCGAGCGCGCGCGCGGTGACATCGGCGCGCGGGTTCGCCCACAGCGCGCGC